>DASXJJ010000103.1:0-48657 GCA_036497465.1 Pseudonocardia sp.
TGACCGACCGGGCCGTGCGCCTGGCCTGGGTTGCCGCCCGACGACTGCCGCGAACCCGGGTGACCGGCCGCCGCCAGCACCGCAGTGCTCGATGCGGACGGGGTGAGCCGGGTATCGCCATCCAGGTCGCCCGCGTCCGCCGGGCCGGGCTGACCCCGGCCGGCCGCCGAGGACGACGCGGACGACGCGGACGAGGTCGAGGATGCGGAGGACGCCGAGGGGCCGCCGCGCAGCAGGTCGCGGATTTCGGTGAGCAGCTCGATGTCGGTGGACTCGATGGGACCGGACTCCTCGCCGCGTTTGCGCCGATCCTGGATCTTCTTCATCGGCAGGACGATCACGAAGTACACGACAGCTGCGATGGTGGCGAAGTTCAGCACCGTCGTGATGAGCGACGCGAAGTCGATCAGCGTGCTCTCCTTGCCGGGCACCAGCTGCACCGACATGCCGGGGCTGGTCGGCGGCGTCACCGCGTTCAGCATTGGCTTGACGATCTTGTCGGTGAACGCGGTCACGATGGAACCGAACGCCGCACCCATGATGACCGCGACGGACAGGTCGATCACGTTGCCGCGCAGCAGGAAGTCCTTGAACCCCTTGAACATGGCACCCCCTCCTGGAGTGGCGAAGTCGGGCCGGCCTCAGCGGAGCGTAACCGCCACGTCCTGACCCAAGGTCGCCGCCGCCAGTCTGCTGGCCACGGCCCGGGGAACCGCCACCACGACGACACGCCCGTGACCTGGCGACTTGCTGTCCGAGGGCAACACCGTGAGCACGACCGCCGCCGCGGCCACGACGGTCGGCTGGTCGGAACGCGCGCCCAGTGTGACCACGTCCACTGCGCGGCCCGGGCTGAGTAGGCCGGCCACATCGCCGTCGGCGAGCCTGATCGGCACACTCGTGGCGTCCGTCCTGCCGGTGGCCAGCATCGCCAACTCGGGCCCGACCAGTCGCAGTCCGGTCAGCACCTCGCCTCGGCCCGCCGCGGCGGCCAGTACCCGGCCGTCCAGCTGCGCCGGTTCGGTCAGCGCCCCGGCCGGCACCAGATCCCTCGGCCAGCCGCGGACCTCGACGTCGGCGACCCGGACGGTGGATCCGGGGACCAGCTCGCGCGCCGCCACCACGACCGGGACCGCACCGGGAGCCGGGCCCTCGGCTCCTCGGACCCCGACGACCACCGCCACGAGCGCCAGCGCTGCGGCGAGGGCGCGGCGCAGCATCACGGCGCGGCGCCACCCGAGCCCGTCGCGGAGGCGTCGGACAAGGTCCGTCGTGCTCGTCGGGGCACCGGCTCGTGCCGCCGCCGTGCCACGGGACTGTGCGGACTCGTTCACCCGCCCGACGTTAGGTCGTCGCGAAACCCTCGGACCGGCTCGAGGAGCGGCCTGTGGACAACTCGGAGGGTGTGGACAACACGGCACGCCGGCCGCCACACCGGGGCATGCTTGCGAGCAACCGAGGTCCGGCTGTCAGGAGGCCTTGGCCGAGGTGCCGGATGAGGAGGAGCCCGATGACGAACCCGATGACGAACCCGACGACGAGTTGGACGACGAGTTGGACGACCCGGAACCCGAGGACGACGAGCCGGACGAGGAGTCGGAGGATCCGGACGAGCCCGAGGACTCCGCCTTCGCGGGCTCCGACTTCTTCTCGGCCGGCTTGTCCGACGATCCGTTCGAGGAGCCCGACCGGCTGTCGGTGCGGTAGAAGCCGCTCCCCTTGAACACGATCCCGACCGACGAGAACACCTTCCGCACACGCCCCGAGCACTCGGGACACTCGGTCAGTGTGGCATCGGTGAAAGCCTGGACAGCCTCGAAGCGGTGTCCACAGGCCGTGCACGCGTACTGGTAGGTCGGCACCGCTCTATACCTCCGAATTGGCACTCGCGCCCAACGAGTGCCAGTCTAGTCCAGACTCAACGGGAGCGCTCGCAGCCCGCCCCGTGGGGTGAGTACGTCGGTCATCCGGACGTCGTGCCGGTCGGCCGGTAGAGAGCGGACGATGTCATCGTCGCGCACCACGGCCACGAGCGGGGTGTGCGGGCGGGCCAGCGGAAGGGTGCGGTCGTACCAGCCCGCGCCCCGGCCCAGGCGCACCCCGCGCTGGTCGACGGCCAGTGCGGGCACGAGCACGAAGCCCGCGGTGGCGATCGCCGCAGGCCCCCACCCGGCGTCGCGGGGCTGCTTGATGCCGTACGGGCCGTCGACCAGCTGGTCAGCGCCCTCGTACGGAGCCCAGTTGAGGGGCCGCCCCACGGGTGCCCCGGCGCCCCCGTCGTGCGGAACCAGCGGGAGCAGTACCACGTGCCCGGCCGCGCGCAGCGCGTCGAGCAGCGCCGGAGACCCCGGTTCGTCGGCAATGGGTGAGTAACAGCACACCGGCCCCGCGCACCCGGCCGCGGAACGCACCGCGGTCTCGACCAGCTGCGTCGCCTCGGCGGCGCGCAGTTCGGGCGGAACCGCGCGGCGCCGGGCGCGCAGGTAGGCACGCCACTCGTGCTTGGTGCGGGGTTGGCCGGGGCCGCTGGGGGATGGGGTCATGGCATCCGGAGGGTGCGAGGTACGGGCGGCGGCTTGCGTCGACGACACGGACAGGAGGTGGCGCCCCGGGCGATCAATCCGACCCGGTGCGGGTACCGACGGCTCGGCCACCGTCGGACCAGGCTACCGGCGCAGATAGGCTCGTCGACCATGCAGGCATCTCGACCGTTCCGGACCGCGATCGTGCCGGCCGCTGGCTTGGGCACCCGATTCCTGCCCACGACCAAGACCGTACCGAAGGAACTGCTCCCGGTGATCGACACACCGGGCATCGAGATGGTGGCCGCCGAGGCTGCGGAGGCCGGAGCGGACCGGCTGCTCGTGGTGACCTCGCCGGGCAAGGACGCGGTGGCCAAGCACTTCGAGCCGCAGCCGGAGCTCGAGGAGACGTTGACCGCCCGGGGCAAGGAAGCGTTGGCGGCCAAGGTGCGGCGGGCCGCCGAGCTGATCGACGTCCGGACGGTCACCCAGCACGAGCCGAAGGGGCTCGGTCACGCCGTGGGTTGTGCCGCCGACGCGCTGGAGGCGGACGAGGAAGCCGTGGCGGTGCTGCTGCCCGACGATCTGGTGCTGCCCTCCGGGGTGCTCAACCAGATGGCGGCGGTGCGGGCGCGCTACGGCGGGAGCGTGCTGTGCGCGTTCGACGTGCCGAGGGAGCAGATCAGCGCCTACGGGGTGTTCGACGTGACCGACACCGACGAGCCGGACGTGAAGGTGGTCCGCGACATGGTGGAGAAGCCGCCGGCCGACCAGGCGCCCTCCACGCTGGCCACCGCCGGCCGGTACCTGCTCGACCGGGCGATCTTCGATGCGCTCAAGCGGATCACCCCGGGATCGGGCGGCGAGTTGCAGCTCACCGACGCGGTGGCGCTGCTGATCAACGAAGGGCACCCGGTGCACGTGGTCGTGCACCACGGCGGCCGACACGATCTGGGAAACCCGGCGGGTTACCTGCGGGCCTTCGTGGACTTCGCGCTCGCGCACCCAGATCATGGCTCCGACCTGCACGACTGGTTGCGGGAGCGGCTCGACTGGACGGGCACGGGAGTCCGGGGGGCGTGACCGAGGACCACCCGAGTGCCGATCTGAGGGGAGTTTGCCGGCCGTGAGATCGGTCGACGAGCAGCTCGCGCGGGTGCTGGCCACCGCGGTGCGGCCGGCGCCTGTCCGGGTCGCGATCGCCGAGGCCCAGGGCATGCTCTGCGCCGAGGAGGTCGTGGCCCAGCGCGCGCTGCCCGGTTTCGACCAGGCGGCGGTGGACGGGTACGCGGTGCGCAGCATCGACGTCTCCGGGGCCGGGGCCGAGTCCCCGGTGGTGCTGCCTGTGGTCGGCGAGATCCCCGCCGGGTCCCGCCAGCCCCACCGGCTGCAGCCCGGGCAGGCGGTGCGGCTGGTCACCGGGGCACCGCTGCCGACGCTGGCCGACGCCGTCGTCCCGGTCGGCGAGACCGACGGCCATCCCGCCCAGGTGTCCATCCACCGGGCGGTGCCCTCGGCAGCGTTCGTCCGGCGCATCGGCGAGGACGTGCAGCCCGGCGACGTCGCCGTCCGGCGCGGCTCGGTGATCGCCGCCGCCCAAGTCGGGCTGCTCGCCGCCGTGGGCCGGGAGCGGGTGCTGGTGCATCCCCGGCCCCGGGTGTCGGTGCTGTCCGTGGGCGACGAGCTGGTCGACGTCGCGCGCGACCCGGGTGCCGGCGAGGTCTACGACGTCAACTCCTACGCCCTCGCCGCCGCCGCCAGGGACGCCGGTGCGGACGCCGTCCGGGTCGGTCTGGTCCCCCGCGAGCCAACCCGGCTGCGGTCAGCCGTCGAGGACCACCTGTCCCACAGCGAGGTCCTGGTGATCTCCGGCGGCGTCGGCGGCGCCGCCGGCCAGCGCAACGTCGACGCGCTGCGCGAGCTCGGCGAGGTCGACGGCGAGCGGGTGGCCATGCACCCCGGCTCGGTGCAGGGCTTCGGGCGGCTCGGCCGGCACAAGATCCCGACCTTCCTGCTCCCGGCGAACCCGGTGAGCGCGTTGGTGCTGTTCGAGGTGTTGATCCGGCCGCTGATCCGCACCTCGCTGGGCCGCAACGACCCGAAGCGCCGGCGGATCGCCGCCCGGCTTCTCTCCCCGGTCGTCTCCATCCCGGGGCGGCGCGGCTACCTGCGCGGTCGGCTGCTGCGCGAGGAAGCCACCGGGGAGTATCTGGTCCAACCCCTGGGCAGCTCGGGCACCCAGCTGCTCACCGCGCTCGCCGAGGCGAACTGTCTGATCGAGCTGGCCGACCACGTCACCGAGGTGACCGTCGGCGAGCAGGTCACGGTCGCGTTCCTTGCGCCGCGCGGATGAGCGAGGGGTGAGTGCCGTGGCTCATTCCCTCGACGTCGGCAGGCTCGGCAGGCACCCCGGTTGGCCGGCCAAGCTCGGACCGTTGCGCGTGCCCGGCGGCACGGTCGCGGTCCGGCCGGTGCGGCTGCGGGACGGCGGAGCCTGGTCGGCCATCCGCTCCCGCGACGAGCGGCACCTGGCCCCGTGGGAGCCCGATTCGCCGGGAGTGTGGGCGCAGCGCAACACCCTGGGCGAGTGGCCCGCGCGGTGGGGCGCGCTGCGGGCGCTGGGGCGGCGCGGCCTCGGGCTGCCGTTCGCGATCACCGTCAACGGCGAGTTCGCCGGCCAGATCATGATCGGCAACCTGATGCGGGACCCGCTCTGGTCGGCCTACGTCGGGTACTGGGTGGGCAGTCACGTGGTGTCCGGCGGGGTGACGACCGGCGCGGTCGCGCTGGCACTCGACCACTGCTTCGGCCCCGTCGGCCTGCACCGGATCGAGGCCACCGTCCGGCCGGAGAACATCGCCAGCCGCCGGGTCCTGGCGAAGCTCGGATTCCGCGAGGAGGGCCTGTTCCGCCGCTACCTGAACGTCGAGGGCGAGTGGCGTGATCACCTCTGCTACGCCGTGACCATCGAGGACCTCACCGTGAGCTTCGTGGAGAGGCTCACGCGCGACGGCCGGGCCAGCCGCCCCTGACCGTTCCACAGCCGACACCGGTCCGCCGCTGACCGACCCGGTCGGGCGCGTGATGCGGGATGCCACACGCGGGCCGTCCGGCCGCTCACCCAGGGGTGGCGGTCGCTGCCCGATCGTCGCAATGGTTCGCCCGCCCCGGCGCGTCGCCATGATCCACGCCGGTTCGCTGGTTACGGTGAGCGACGCCTGTACGTCACCGGGGGAGGCGCACGTTGCCCAGCTCGCTGTTGTTCGCTGGGCTGGTCGCCGTCTGGTTGGCCGTGCTGGTGCCGATGGCGGCGCGGCGCCGTCAACCGACGCCGCGCCCTAGTGATGCGGCGTTGTCCTGCCGGGTGCTGGAACGCCCCCGGCGCCGCGACCGGGGGGTGAGCAGGATGGACCAGTCCAGGTACGGGCGACGGCGAGCCTCGCGCGGCCGCCGCCGGGACGCCGATCTGGATGCCCACGACCGCGACGTCGGGAGGCGCGGAACCGGTGTGGAAGCCGGGTCCGGGTACGTCACGGAAAGTGACGGAACACACGGTGGGTGGGCACCGTCCGGTTACGAATCCACCGACGACCTGAGCGCCGCCGACGCCGAGTACCGCGACCCGGCGCTCGACTACGACGATCCGGACCTCGAGTACGACGACCACGAGTACGGCGACCACGAAGACGACGACCACGAAGACGACGACCACGAAGACGGCGACCACGAAGACGGCGACCACGCGATCGACGCCTCGGACGACCCGCGCCACGGGGGCGGCGGGCCGAGACGGTTCCGGCCCGGTCGAGGTGGCTACGACCCCGAGGCCGCCGCGCTCGCGGCCCGCGCCCGGTACGCGTTCCGGCAGCGCATGGTGGTGGGCCTGGTGCTGCTCGCGGTGGCCACCGGCCTGGTCGCCGGCGGGCTGCGGCTGACCGAGGCCTGGCTGGTGCACGTGACCGTGGACCTGTGCCTGATCGGATACCTCGTCTACCTGCGTCGGCAGGTCCGCATGGAGCAGGCGATCCGCGCCCGCAGGGCCGCCCGGCTCAACGGTGCGCGGGGCGCCCACGGGCCGGAGCACGCCGGGCGCCGAGGCACCGTGGCCGACGCCGTCGCGGCGCGGGACGCCGCCCGCCGCCCGCGCCCGAACACCGACGACGTCGATCACGACGGCCTCGATCACGACGACCTCGACGAGGACGCCGGTGACCGCGACGCTGATCACTCCGGCGACCGCGACGACGACACCGACCGGGACGGCGCACCCGCGGATCCCGACACCAGCGGCGACGGGGCCGAAGCCGGACCGGTCGAGGAGATCGACGACACCCCGGCGCTGCCCCGGCTGCGGCCGGCCCCGCCACCCGCGCCGCCCAGGGGGACCACCGTCCTCGAACTGGACGACGAGGACCCGGAGCTGCACGAGCTGGACCACCCCGCGATACGGGGATACCGCCGCGCGGCCGGCCAGTGAGCGGCTGATAAGCTCGGCATGCGCTCGGCCGTACCGGCCGGGATGCACCTGGGGCTGTGGCGCAGTTGGTAGCGCGACTCGTTCGCATCGAGTAGGTCAGGGGTTCGATTCCCCTCAGCTCCACCCACGATGTACCTGGCCAGGTCATCGGCCAGTTCTCCTTCTTTCTCAGTCGGGCTCCAGGCCCGCCGGTCGCGGCGGAACGCCACCAGCGGGTCGGCACCGGTGAACCAGTCGCTCACCCACGGCACGGCTGCTGCCCGTCCGGCGCCGCTACCCTTCGAATCGCCACGCCTCCCAGCCCGCTATTGACCGCTATTGACCGCTATTGACTAGCCGGTCAATAGCGGCCTAGCGTTGCGCCATGCCCAGGCAGCGACTCAGCGTCGACCACCGCAGGGAGCACCTGCTGCGGGTCGGCCTGGAGCTGCTGAGCACGCGGGAGGACACCCCGGCGGTGGCCGAGATCGCCCGCGCGGCCGGGGTCTCGAAGGGACTGCTCTACCACTACTTCCCGGACAAGGAGGACTTCCTGTCCGCCGTGCTGCGCCGCGCGGCCGGGGAGATGCGGGAGGCCACCGCGACCACCCCCGGCCGGTCGATGGCCGACCAGGTCGGCGAGGCGGTCGACGGGTTCCTCGGGTACGCCGAGGCGCACTCGGCCGGCTACCGGCTGATCTTCGGACACCGCTACTTCAGCGAGCGGCTGATCCGGCTGCTGGACGAGCTCCGCGCCGAGCGGGTCGAGCTGGTGGTGGACTACATCGCCGGCCTCGCGCCGCCCGAGGTGGCCGGTCGGGTCCGCGGCTCGGCCGTACTGCGCACCGCGCTGGAGGGCGCGCTGTCCTTCACCGAGACCGCCGTGCTGCGCTGGCTGGAGCACCGCGACCTGAGCCGCGAGCAGCTGCGCGCGCTGCTGGTCGGGGCGATGGTCGGCGCACTGAGCTCGGCCGTAGAAATCGACTCCCTGCTGTGCGGCGAGCTGGCCGGGAGCGCCAACCGTGATCACCTTGGAGGTGCTGGATGAGTGTTCGGCTGGCCGCCCGGTGGGCGGCGACGCACGGGCTGCTGGGGCTGGGGCTGAATCGCGCGGCCAAGCGGGGCAACCTGGACGCCCGGCTGATGGTCGACCCGGCGATCCTGGCCGACCCCTACCCGGCCTACGAGCGGCTGCGCGCCGAGTATCCCCTGGTCAAGGGGGCGATCTCGCTGGCCACGGTGCACCACGACGTGAGCACGGGCGTGCTGCGCAGCGATGACTTCGGGGTGGCCCGGCCCGACCTGATCCTGCCGCCCGCCGCGCGGCGGGTGCTGCGGATGGTCGGCACACGCTCGTCCGCCGGTCCGATCGACCCGCCGTCGATGCTGGCCACCGACCCGCCGGACCACACCCGCTACCGCAAGCTGGTCAGCCGGGTGTTCACCGCCAGGGCGGTCGCCGCGCTGCGGGAGCGGACCGTGCTGGTGGCCGACCAGCTGCTCGACCAGCTGGCGGCGGCCGACCACGGCGGCCCGGTGGACCTGGTCGACCGCTACGCCAGCCTGCTGCCGGTCACGGTGATCTCGGAGATCCTCGGTGTGCCGGTGGCCATGCGCGAGCAGTTCCTGCAGTGGGGCGACGGGGCCGCGGCCTCGCTGGACCTGGGGCTGACCTGGTCACGGTTCCGGCGCAGCGAGGCCGACCTGGACGCGCTGCACGGGTGGTTCGCCGGCCACTTCGCCCGGCTGCGCGCCGAACCGGGTGAGGACATCCTGTCCCGGCTGGTCGCGCTGGTCGACGAGGAGGGCGGCCGGCTGTCCCAGGCGGAGCTGTCGGCCACCGCGATGCTGCTGCTCGGCGCCGGGTTCGAGACCACGGTGAACCTGATCGGCAACGGGGCGGCGCAGCTGTTCGCCCACCCCGAGCAGCGTGCCGAGCTGATCGCCGACCCGACGCTGTGGCCGAACGCGGTGGACGAGATCCTTCGGTTCGACTCGCCCGTGCAGCGCACCGCGCGCCGGGCCAGGCGGGACATCGAGGTGGCCGGGATGTCGGTGCACGAGGGCAACGTGGTGGTCATGCTGCTCGGTGGCGCCAACCGTGACCCCCGGGTGTTCGAGCGGCCGGACCGGTTCGACATCCACCGCGCCAACGCCCGCGACCACGTGTCGTTCTCCAGCGGAATCCACTACTGCCTGGGCGCGGCGCTGGCCCGGATGGAGGGTGAGGTGGCGTTGCGGCGGCTGTTCGAGCGGTTCCCGCACCTCACCCCGGCCGGGCAGGCCCATCGCCGCCCGACCCGGGTGCTGCGCGGCTACGACGCCATGCCGGTGCTGGTCGGCGCCAGGGCGACCGTCTGAGAACCCGTCCGGCGGGACTCAGTGCCGGGCGGCGTACAGGTCGCGCAACACGCCCGTCTCGAGCTCCATCTCGTCGAGCCGGCCGCGGACGACGTCGCCGATGCTGATCAGGCCGACCAGCTCGCCCGCGTCCAGCACCGGCACGTGGCGGTACCGGCTGCGGGTCATCGTCACCATCACGTCACCGATGCTGTCGGTCGGCTCGCAGGTGGGCACGTGGCGGCTCATGATCTCCGACACCGGCATGCCCAGCAGCGCCGAGCCGTGCCGGGCCATGCCCGCGATGAGGTCTCGCTCGGAGATCATGCCGGTGAAGCCGCGGGGGACCCCGGTGACCACCAGTGCGCCGATCCGGGGTGGTCCGACGAGCCGGTCGATCGCCTGTTTCACGGTGGACCAGGGGAGAACGGTGCTGACGTGGCGGCCTTTTGTCCGGAGGATCGACTCGACTTTCACGCTATGGCCTCCTGAGCGAGGAGTTGGCGGTGGTTCGAGGTTAGGCGCGTGTTCACTGTCGGACAATCGGCCGTACATGTGACCGCCGACCGGCCTGAGGCGCACTCTCAGACCGAGGTCAGAGGCGGTGCACGTAGGCTGACCGGGTGAGGCCACCGCGGGTCCGGCTCAGTCGGGGGCTGGTCCTGGTGATCAGCGTGCTCGTGCTCGGCGGCCTGCTGTTCGCGCTGTACCGGGTGAGCCCGCTGGCGAACCCGCCCCCCGGCTGCACGGTGACGCTGGGCTCGCCCACCGACCCGGACGACGTGAGCGCGTTCACCCTCACCCCGGAACAGGCCGACAGCGCCGCCACCATTGCCGGTGTCGGGACGAAGCTCGGGATGCCCGACCACGCGGTCACGGTCGCCATCGCCACCTCGTTGCAGGAGACCGGGCTGCGCAACCTCGGACACGGCGACCGCGACTCGCTGGGACTATTCCAGCAGCGGCCCAGCCAGGGATGGGGCGATACCGCGCAGCTGACCGATCCGGTGTTCGCGGCCACGGCCTTCTACGCGCACCTGCGCCGGCTGCCGAACTGGGCGGACCTCGAGGTCACCGAGGCCGCCCAGCTGGTGCAGCGGTCCGCCGCGCCGGAGGCCTACGCGCAGTGGGAGCCGCAGGCCCGGGCGATCGCCGCCGCCCTCACCGGTGAGGCCGACGCCTCGCTGACCTGCCACGACCTGGTACCGGAGCCGGCGGCCAGTGGCCTGGCGAACCTCGCCCGGCGCGAGCTGGGTGCCGCCGACCTGAGCGGGACGCACCCGCCCGACCGCGGCCGCGCGCTGGCCAACTGGCTGGTGGCGCACGCCGTCCGGCTCGCCGTGGACCGGGTCACCGTGGACGGGATGACCTGGACGACGGGCGCCGGCGAGTGGAATCGCACCGGTCCCGCCGACGGCGTGCTCAGCCTGCACCAGGCGGGTTCGCCGGGCTGAGCGTCCGGCGGTGGTCGGCGCCGGAGCCGCCCGCCGGTCCTCGGTCCGGCCGTCGGTTCGGTGCCGGCCGCGGCGTCAGTCGCGTTGCGCGGGCCCGTGGTCCGGGTCCTCGACCGGCCACCCGTCGGCGGTGGCGGCCGGGGGCGGTACCGGGCGCGGGGCGGACACCGGCGGCACCGGCTGCCGCCGGGGCAGCGGCACCGGGGCGATCGTCCGGGCGGGCAGCGGCAGTGGCGCGGGCCTCGGCTCCTGACTGATCGGCATCGGGGCGATCCGGGACCTCGTCGCGGGGCGCGGGTGCCCGGGCACGGCGCCGGCCCGGGCGCCCGCCGGCACGCGCCCGTTCGGCCGGGGCCTCGGACGGGAACCGGTGGCGGGTGCCGGTGGCGTCGGTGCGGTCAGGGTGGTCGGCCCGGCCAGCGGCGCCGGTGGGGCCGGTGCGGTCGGTCGGGTAGCCGATGATTCGTGCTCGCCGGTGCCCCGCCGGGGGGCCTTGGGTGGGACCGGGGTGGGAACGGTCAGCTCCACGCTGTCCCGGCTCGGGTTCAGCGGGTGGTCGTCGGCCGCGGTCGGCGCGGCCGGCCGGCTCTCGGGGCTCTGCCACGGGCCGGGCACGACGTGTTCGCCGGTGCGGGGGCCGGGTACCGGGTGTTCGCCGGTGACGTGCCGGGCGCTGGGGACCACATGCTCCCCGGTACCCGGCCGGGGTGGCGGGACCGGGTGTTCGCCGGTGCGTGCGCGCGGGCGGGGGGTGAGGTGTTCGCCGGTGCCGGGTTGTCCGGTGGAGCCCCGGTGTTCGCCGCTGCGCGGGGTGGGCGGAACCGGGTGCTCTCCGGTTCTCGGACGGCCGCCGGAGTGCCCGACCGCGTCCCGGGCGGCCGGGGACCGCTCGGGGCCGGGTACCTGGCCGGGCGTCGGACGGCTGGCCGGGGCACGCGAGGCCGGGGCGGGCCGGGGTGCGGGCGGGCGCGCGTCCTGCCCGGAGCCGCGCGCCACCGTCGCCGCCACATGACGGACGCCGCCCGCACGTGGCTGTTCGCCGTCCGGCCGCGGCGCGCCGGGTCCGGCCGCCGCGCGTCGTCGCGCCGGGGACGGTCCGTCCGCGGGCCTTGATCCACCCGCCGGGGACGGTCTGCCCACTGGGGACTGCCTGCCCACTGGGGACCGTCTGCCCGCCGGGGACGGTTCACCCGCCGGGCGCGGGCCGGGGACCGGACCCGCAATCGGGACCGGGACCGGAACCTGCGCCGCGGCCGGGACCGGAACCTGCGCCGCGGCCGGGACCGCGCCCTGCGGCGCGGCCGGAACCGCGCCCCGGGCCGGGACCGCGGCCGCGGTCGGCTGCGGGCGGGGCCGGACGGGGTGCGCGCGGAGGGCCGGCGTCGGCTCCGGGTGGTGCGAGCGGTAGAGCTCGGCGTACCCGGGGGACCGGGCCATCAGCTCGGCATGCGTGCCGTAGCCGGCGAGCCGCCCGCGCTCCAGGTACACGATGCGGTTGGCGTCGGTGACCGTGAGCAGGTTGTGCGAGATGACGATCGTGGTGCGGCCGCACATCGCGCGGCGCAGCGGGGCCATCACGCGCTGGGTGGAGACGGCGTCCAGCCCCGTGGTGGGCTCGTCGAGCAGCAGCACCGGGGCGTTGCGGATGATCGCCCTGGCCAGCGCGACGCGTTGCCGCTGGCCGCCGGAGAGCATCATCCCGCGCTGGCCGATGCGGGTGTGGTAGCCCTCCGGCAGGCTGGTGATGAACTGGTGCGCGTCGGCGTCGCGGGCGGCCTGCACCACGTCGGCCGGGGTGGCCTCGGGGCGGCCCCAGCGGATGTTCTCGGCCACCGTGCCGTCGAACACCAGGGTCTCCTGCAGCACGACGGCGACGTTGGTGCGCAGGTCGGCCAGGCTGAGCCGGCGGATGTCGACGCCGTCCAGGGTGACCTCGCCGACCGCCGGGTCGTGCAGCCGCAGCAGCAGCCGCATCAGCGTCGACTTGCCGGCCCCGCTCGCGCCCACCACCGCCACCGTCTCGCCGGGCGCGGCGCTGAAGCCGATGCCGGCCAGGGTCGGGCGCGAGGTGCCCGGGTAGTGGAAGCCGAGCTGCTCGACGCGCAGCTCGCCCCGCGCGCGGCCGAGCGGCACCGGGTCGGCCGGGTCGGTCACCTCGGGTTCGGTCCGCAGCACCTCGATGATCCGCTCGGCGCCCGCGCTGGCCGAGTAGATCGAGTTGATCAGCTGACCGAACCCGCTGATCGGGCCGTACAGCTGGGTGAGGTAGCCGAGGAAGATCAGCAGCCCGCCGAGGCTGAGCCGGCCGGCGATCAGCTCGTGGATGCCGACGCCGATCACCAGCAGCACGCCCAGCGCCTGCAGCAGGTCGGTGAACGGGGCGAACAGCGCCTCGAGCTTCGTGGCCAGCATCTGGGCGGTGAAGCTGCCGACGTTCTCCCGGTGGAACCGGGCCGACTCGTGCTCCTCCTGGTTGTAGGCCTGGACCAGCGCGACGTTGTGCAGGCTCTCCTCGGCGACGGCGGAGATCGATCCGGACCGTCTGCGGCGTTCCCGGGAGGCGTTCTTGATCCGGGTGGAGAAGAACCGGGCGAGCAGCAGGAACCCGGGTGCGGCGATGAGCGCCACCGCGGCCAGCCGCCAGTCCAGGAAGAACAGCGCGCCGGCGAAGAAGATGATCTGGAAGACGTAGGTGAGGGCCTGGTTGAGGCCGGACAGCATCAGGCCCTCGATGGCGGTCACGTCGCCGGTGAGCCGGGCGAGGATGTCGCCCTTCTGGTTCTTCTCGAAGAAGGTCAGCGACAGCCGCTGCAGGTGGTCGAACACCCGGGACCGCAGGATGAGCACGAACCGTTCGGCGACCCAGGCGTTGAGGTACTCGTCGACGAACGAGACGACGCCCTCCACCACGGTGACCGCCACGAACGCCGCCGCCACCAGCGGGAACAGCTGCAGGTTCCGCGGCGTCAGCACGTCGTCCACCAGCACCTTGAACAGGTAGATGCCGACGGCGGCGAGCAGTGGCGGGAGCGCGACCATCAGCAGGCTGAGGATCAGCCGGCCGCGGAAGGTCCGGGTGTCCGGCCAGAACTCGCGGAAGATCGAGCGCACGGTCACCGTCGGCGCGGCCTGGACGTCCGGCCCGCTCATCGGCTGGACCGGGAGCAGGGTCGTGGTCTCCGAACCGACGGCGGCGGAGGCGGGGCCGACCGGCTTGCGAGGGCCGACCGGGCCGACCGCGGCGAGCGGGCCGGAGCTGACCACACCGACCGTGCCGGCGGTGGAGGTGGGGCGGACCTCGGCCGGGCGCGGGGTGCGGCGCTGGGGAGCTTTGCGGTGTGTCGCCATGGGGGAGCGGCGGACAACGGACGCCGGCCCCGCCCGAGCGGGGCGGGGCCGGCGGTCGTCCGGTGCTACCTGCAGCCGCCGCGACCGCGGCCGCGGTCGTCGTCACAGTCCCGCTTGAGGCGACGGTGACAGTCGTCGTCGTGGCCGTGGTGCTTGCGGTGCGGGCGGTGGTCCTTGTCGTGGTGCTTGTGGCCGCCGCCGAAGATGCTCTTGCAGGCTCGCATTGGGGATTCCTTCCGTCCAGCTCGGCGACCTCGGGGGTGGCCGCTCGTGAGGCTCATCGGCGGTCGGCACGGGATCCGTTTCACACCTTCGGGTGGTCCACCCGAACAGCCGAGGAGCAGCGAAAACCGGCGAACGGCGCAGCGCCGAGCGCATCCCGGCACGTACCAGGGCCGTGACCTCACCGTTACCGGTCACGCTGTCCGTGACCGGGCGGCCTCGCGGAGTGGCCGCGGTCACCCGTACGGCAGGTACTAGTCCGTCCGTGCGCCGGCGGGAGTTGGATCTGTGGCGCGTTGTCAACGCTCCGCGATAGCGTGTCGCGCGGCGTCCCCGACGGGGCGCCCCGACCATCCCGGCAGGTGTCACTCGTCAGGTGGTCGGCACGGTCGACGCGGCGTCACAGCCGGTGCGGAGGAGAGCGGGCGATGTGCCAGCGCGGGAGGCGCGGAGATGTCGGGCGGCGTCGTGGCTGAGTACGCGAGCGGCCCCGCGGTGGCTCCCTGCGCCACGGCGCACGAGCACTGGTTCGAGATCCGGCCGGGCGCGGACGTCGCCGGCGCGGTCACCGGCATCGCGCTGCACTGTCCGAACTGCCCGCCGTCCTCACCGGCCGAGGAGCTGCGCGAGATGGTCGCCGCGCGGCGGCGCACGCTGACCGGACTGGCCGGGTTGCCCGCACCGGTCCGCGCGGAGCTGGCCGCCTCCGGCACGCTCGGCCGGATCTACGGCAGCACGGTGGCGGAGGTCCGGGAGGCGGTGGAGCGCTGCGGTGTCCAGCTCGGCGTGCGACCGCCGGCCGGCCTGACCGGGGTGCCCGGGCCGAGGCCGTCGGCGGAGGCCACGCCCCCGGGCGGGACCCGGCGCGGTCGCGCGGGCGGCCCCGGCCACCTCGACGGGTCCGGTCCCGTCGGTGAGGCCGGGCACGGTGTCGCGGCCGAGGAGTCCGCACAGGCCGAGGCGGCCGGCGTGCTCGACGCGGCCACCGACTGGGTCTCCCGGCTCAGCCGGGCCTGACCCGGCGCACCGGGCGGCTCCCGGCTCGGCAGGACCTGACCCGGCGCGCCGGCCGTGCACCCGCTCCCCGGCTGAGCCGGTCGACACCCCGCCTGACCGGGCGCCACCGACCGGCCTCCCGGCTCAGCGCACCAGCTCGCGCAGCGACCAGCGCCCGGGCTCACCGACCAGCACCGTGCGGCTCAGCGGGGAGATGTCGACCCGCCACATCGACCGGGGGCCGGCCCCCAGGGCGTGCACCACCAGCGCCCTGATCACCGTCGCGTCCACGACGGCCAGCACCGCGCGCTCCCCGGCACGGTCGTCGAGCCAGCGACCGGCCCGCTTCAGCACCCTGACCAGCGACTCCCCACCGTGTGGGGTCGCGGCCGGGTCGTCCAGCCACGTGGTCACCCCGGCCGGGTCGGCGGCCAGCACGTCCTCCAGCGTGCGGCCGGTCCAGGCGCCGAAGTCGCAGCCGGCCAGCCGGTCGTCCGGGGTCGCGTCCAGGCCGAGCGCCTCGGCGGTCTGCCCGCAGCGCAGCGACGGCGCGCGACACACCCGGTCGGCCCTCGGCACCGGCCGCGCCGACCCTCGGCCGGCCGCCACTTCGCCGCCGGCCGCCACCCCGCCGTCGGCCGCCGACCCGCCGTCGGCCACTTCGCCGCCGGCCGCCACCCGGGCCAGCTCCTCCGGCGGCACCGGCTCGTCACCGGCGAACGCGGCACGCCGGGTGGCGTCGGTCGCGGCGTGGCACAGCAGCACGACACGCATCCGCGACCTCCTGAACAGATGAACAGGTGAACAGGCAGAGATCTGTTGACCGGCAGCGAACCGGGGCCGGCGGTCAGGCCGGCAGGTGCCCGCCGCCGTGCGGGTGCAGCCCGGTGGGGCTCGGCGTGGGCAGGCTGTCCAGCAACGCCCGGGGCGCGGCGTCGGTCAGGTGGTAGTGGATCAGCCGCCCGTCCCGGCGGGTGGCCACCACCCCGTGCGCGCGCAGCAGCCGCAGCGCCTGGGACACGGTGCTGTCCTTGACCCCGGTCGCGGCGGCCAGGTCGGACACGCAGACCTCGCCGCTGTGGTGCAGGACGAGCAGCAGCGCGAGCCGGGTGGGGTCGGCGAGCAGGGCGAACCGGCCGACCCAGTCCTGCAGGGTCTCCGGGTCGGGCAGCATCGCGATCGCCTCGCACACGCGCTCGCCGTCCACCACGTGGTGCGGTTCGTCGGGGTCGAGGAGATGCACACCACCATTCTGACCCAGCCCGGCCGCCCGTGTCGGCGGCGGTGGGCCCCGGCCGGGCGCCGGCGCGGACGTGCTCGCTGTGGCAGGCCTCACAAGACTGCCCTGAGCTGCCGAAACGGTACGAGCCGCCGCGCGGTGGGCGCCGCGCGCCGGGGTCGCGGGCATGGACCGGCGGTGATCGGGGAATCCCATCGTTGTAGCCCGGAGTGCCTCGTCACGAGCGTGCTCCGAGGACGGTTTCCCACCGAGGACCCCCGCTCCGGCCTCTCGAGGAGCGGGGGTCCGTCCTGTCCGCACCACATGCCCGGTCGGCGTGCGCGCGGCGCGGCGCCGGCCGGGCGGAGATCATGGGGCCCATGTCGCAGCTGCCTCGACCCGACGGGCACAGCCCGTCCCGCCCGCGCTCGGACCGGCCCGGCGACCTCGGCTTCACCCCGCGACCCAGGGTGCGCTGGCTGGCGCCGGGAATGCTGGCCCGGACCGGTGTCCAGGTGGCGCTGTCCGAGGTGTTCGGCAGCTTCGCCGACCGCCGCGAGACCCAGGCGACCGAGTCCGCCGCGCCCCTGGACCTCACCTCGGCCGGCGACGACGCGCACGGCGGGGAGTTCTGGCTGGACTACGTGGCGGACATCGGCGACGGGTTCGACGGCGCGACGACGGTGGCCAGCCGCCTGGCCGCGGACGAGCTGGAGCTGGCCCACGACGGCCAGAGCCATCCGACCCGCGGCGGGCGGCTGCTGGTGCTCGGTGGCGACGAGTGCTACCCGGTGGCCTCCGGGGCGAACTACACTGACCGGCTGGTCGGCCCGTACCGCTCGATGCTGCCGTGGAGCGACCAGCCGCGCTGGCTGGTGGCACTGACCCGGCAACCACGACTGGTACGACGGGCTCACCAGCTTCCTGCGCCGCAGCTGGACTACTTCCGTCGGATCGCCGAGCAGGTCGGGGAGGACGAGGCCGGCCAGCAGAAGATCACCGCCGGCGGGGGCGCGCGTACCTGTATCCGACGCACCGGCTGCCAGCGTCGCTGAACCTGCCGCCGGCCGAGTCCCGGGACCCGAACAAGCGCGCCCCGGTGAACTACCGGCTGCGGTCCTGTTACCCCAGCGCCGAGACTGCCGCCGGCTGCGCTGGGGCGTGCTGCGCGAGGTGTACCGCAACGCGGGGTTCGCCGCCGTGCCGGCGGTGTACCTGCTGGTCGCGGACGCCTCCGGGCCGCGCGGGGTGAACACCGACGAGCTGTTCTCCGCGCAGGCCATCCAGGACTACAAGTGCTTCCCGCGGCTGCGCATCGACGCCGGCGGCACGCTGACGGTGTTCCCGGTCAAGGTCGAGCGTGCGGTGCGCTGGCGGTTCCTCGCGGCGGCGGGGCCGGACGGCGACCGGCGGTGGTTCCGGCCGGCGGACGGGGTGGAGCCGCACGCCGAGCTGATCGAACCGCCCATCGTGATCCCCCGCCGTCCGGTGACCACCCCGGTGCCCGGCCGGACGGACGAGGTGCCTGTCGGCGACCGGGGGTAACCGTTGAATCTCACGATCGGTGCCCGATCGCGTCCGCAGAGTTACTCTGGTACGCCAGATGCCAGAAGAACTCACGGTGGTGTTCCGACCCCAGGAATACCACGCCGCGCACGCCAGCGTGCTGCTCGCGATGGCGGAGGCCGCCGCGGGCGAGCTGCCCGGCCACCCCGACCTGGTCCCGCCCCTGGGCGACGAGCTGACCCCGGCCGGCCGGGGGCTGTTCGTGGTCGCCTACGTCAACGGCGAGCCACGCGGCTCGGGCGGCTACCGCACCTACCCGGGCGACCCCGGCGGCGACACCGTCGAGCTGGTCCGGATGTACGTGCGGCCGGGCACCCGCCGGGCCGGGCTGGGTCGTGCCCTGCTGGCCGAGCTCGAGGCGCTGGCCGTGGACGAGGGCTACCTGCGTGCGGTGATCGAGGCCGGCGAGGGGCAGCGCGGGGCGCAGGTGCTCTACCGGCTCACCGGCTACCACCCGCTGCCCGGCGACCGGGGCGCACCGGGGCGGGTGCGCTATGGCAAGGAGCTCGCCGACCGGACAGACTGACCGGGACAGCCCGGCTGACCTGGAGGTCGAGATGACCGTGACGACGGACGAACGCGACCGGCTGACCGCCGAGCGGGACCGGATCCGCGACGAGTTCCTCGCGCCCCGGGCGGACCGGCCGGCCAGCGCCGCGCGCGGCATCCACCACACGGCGCTGATCTGCTCGGACGTGCGCCGGACCGTCGACTTCTACCAGAACCTGCTCGGCTTCCCGCTCACCGAGATGTTCGAGAACCGCGACCTCGAGGGCTCCACGCACTTCTTCTTCGACGTCGGCCACGGCAACGCGCTGGCCTTCTTCGACCTGCCCGGCGTCGACCCCGGCGCCTACGCCGAGGTGCTCGGCGGGCTGCACCACCTGGCCATCTCGATGACCAGGGAGAGCTGGCAGGCGGCCAAGGACCGGCTGGACGCGGCGGGCGCCGAGTACCTGCTGGAGAGCGGGACGTCGATCTACCTGCGCGACCCGGACGGGGCGCGGGTGGAGCTGATCGCCGACCCGCTGGGCGAGATGTACGGCCACCCCGTCGGTTGAGCGCCGGTGGCCGGTCCGGCCGCGCTCACCGCCAAGACGGCAGCCACATCTCGGCCGCCCAGTGCGCGGCGGTGATCGAGTCGCCGACCATGATCGGCCACAGCCAGGCGAAGTTGGCCGCCGCCAGCCCCAGGTACGTGGCCACGACGAGCAGCCCGGTGGACCGCCGTTCCGGCCCCGCGCGCGCCGGCCCGAGGATCTCGCCCAGGCACAGGGTCAGCGCCAGCACCAGGAACGGTGCCATCGGGGTGGCGTAGAAGAAGTACATCTGCCGGTCGATGTCCAGGAACCAGGGCGCGTAGCCGGCCGCGTAGCCGAGCAGCACCGCCCCGTACCGCCAGTCGAACCGGGTCACCGCCCGCCACACCGACCAGCCCAGCGCGGCCGGGCTGAGCCACCACAGCACCGGGGTGCCGATCAGCATGGTGGCGTTCACGCACTGGTCCGCGCCGCAGCCCTTCCCGGAGCCGGAGTAGTAGTAGAGCATCGGCCGCAGGCTCATCGGCCAGGTCCACGGCTTGGACTCCCACGGGTGCGGGCTCGTCTTCGAGGTGTGCAGGTTCTCGTGGAAGGCCAGCACGTGGCCGCTGTAGTACCACAGCGAGCGCAGGGCGTCGGGCAGGAACGACCACGCGCCGCCGGCGCCGATGTGCCGGCCCACCTCGTAGCGGTCGGTGCCGCTCTCGCTGGCGAACCAGCCCCACCAGCCGACCAGGTAGGTCAGCACCGGGACGGCGGCGAGCGCCCACAGCGCAGGCAGGACGTCGCGCACCACGGTGCCCGCCCACGGCCGCCGGACCCCGGCCGCGCGCCGCGCCGTGAGGTCCCACAGCACCGACAGCAGCCCGAAGCCGACCACCCAGTACACCCCGGACCACTTCACCGCGCAGGCGCAGCCGAGCAGCACCCCGGCGCCGAACCGCCACCAGCGCACCCCGTACCTCGGCCCGAACGGCGTGTCCCGTGTCCGGCCCTCGGCGACCACCACCGCCATCCGGGCGCGCGCGTCGTCCCGGTCGACCACCAGCGCCCCGAACGCGGCCAGCACGAACAGGGTCAGGAAGATGTCCAGCATCCCCATCCGGGACTGCACGAAGCTGACCCCGTCGCACAGGAGCAGGATCCCGGCGACGGCGCCGAGCAGGGTGGACCGGGTCATCCGCCGGGAGATCCGGACGATCAGCAGGATGCACACCGTGCCGGCCAGCGCCGCGGACAGCCGCCAGCCGACGCCGTCGTAGCCGTAGAACGCCTCGCCGAGTGCGATCAGCTGCTTGGCCAGCGGCGGGTGCACGACCAGCTCGTAGCCGGGGTTGTCCTCCACCCCGAGGTTGCGCAGCATCTGGTAGGCCTGCGGCACGTAGTGCTTCTCGTCGAAGACCGGCGTGCCGTCGTCGGTGGGGTAGCCCAGCCGGTAGAACCGCAGGACTCCGCCGACGAGCGCCAGCACCACCGCCAGCACCCAGCCGCGCAGCCGGTCGGTGGGCATCGGGCGGTCGACCGGGAAGCCGAGAGATCCGGGCCGCCTCGGGGGCGGTCGACGGCCGATCGGCACCGCGCCCGCCCGCGCCGGGCGGGACGCCCGCGCAAGGGACACCACGTCGGTCGATGGTAGAGGTCGGGTACCGGCACGCCGGGCCCGGTCGAGCGCAACGGCAGACCTTTCCGATAACCCGAATGGTGTCCCCGGTGTTACTGTCGCCACGTGCTCGATGGCCCGTTCCGCGGCACCGAAGCGTTGGCGTCCGGTCTGCTGACCCGCGCTCAGCTGTTCGGCCCACGCTTTCGCAGACTGTTCCCCGATGTCTACCTTCCGGCCGGCGTGTCGCCGGATCTCGCGCTGCGTTCCCGGGCGGCGTACCTGCTGGTGCGCGACCAGGGCGGGGTGCTGGCCGGCTACTCGGCGGCCGAACTGCTCGGAGCCGGGTGCGCACCGGCCACCGCGGCCGCCGAGGTGCTGGTGGGCCGCAACAACCGGGCGCACCCGGGGCTGCTGGTCCGCCGGGGCCAGGCCGCCGACGCCGACGTCGTGGAGGCGGCCGGCATCCGGGTGACCAGCCCCGCGCGCACCGCGTGGGACCTCGCCCGGCGGCTGCCCCCGGTCGAGGCGGCCGTCGCGCTGGACGCGCTGGCCCGGGTCGGCGGCTTCGCTCCGGACGAGCTGCTCGACCGGCGCGCGGCGGAGCCCGGCACCCGGGGCAGCCGGGGGGTGGCCGAGGTGGTGGGGCTGGCCGACCCGCGTGCCGAGTCGGTGCGGGAGTCACGGCTGCGGCTCGGCCTGGTGCGGGCCGGGCTGCCCGCGCCGAGGGTGCAGCACGTGGTGCGGGACGACCGCGGCTTCCTGCTGGCCCGCGTCGACCTCGCCTACCCGGACGCCATGCTCGCGCTGGAGTGTGACGACAGCGCCGCGTTCGACGTCCGGCAGATGCTGCGCGAGCGGCAGCGCGACGCCCTGCTCGCCGGCTACGGCTGGGTCACCCTGCGGCTGGTGCCCGACGAGGTGGGCGTGGGCATCCTGCAGACCGCGCACCGGGTGCAGGGCCTGCTCGCCCGCCGCCGAGGGCTCGGCGGTGGCCCGGGAGTGCCGTCCGTTCCGGGTGGCTCGGGGATGCTGGTCGGTCCGGGCGACCCGGCGCCCGGGCCCGCCGAGCGCGGTCCGAGCGTTCCCGGGGCAGCCGTGGGGTCGGCCGGGTGAGCGGCTCCCCTGGCCGGCTGCTGCTGGCCGCGACCCCGCTGGGCGACCCCGGCGACGCCTCCGCCCGGCTGGTGGCCGCGCTGGCCGAGGCCGACGTGATCGCCGCCGAGGACACCCGCCGGCTGCGCCAGCTGGCCGCCGCGCTGGGCGTCACCGTGGGCGGCCGGGTGGTCAGCCACTACGACGCGGTCGAGGCCGCCAGGGCGCCGGCCCTGGTGGACGCGGTGCGCGACGGTCAGACCGTGCTGGTGGTCACCGACGCCGGCATGCCCGCCGTGTCCGACCCCGGGTACCGCCTGGTTAGCGCCTGCGTGGCGGCCGAGCTGCCGGTGAGCTGCCTGCCCGGGCCCTCGGCGGTGACCACCGCGCTGGTGCTGTCCGGGCTGCCCTGCGAGCGGTTCTGCTTCGACGGGTTCGCCCCGCGCCGCGACGGCGAGCGGCGGCGGTGGCTGGCCGGACTGACCGAGGAGCGGCGGGCGGTGGTCTTCTTCGACTCGCCGCGCCGGCTCGGCGCCACGCTCGCCGTCGCGGTCGAGGTGCTCGGCGGCGAGCGGCAGGCCGCCGTGTGCCGGGAGCTGACCAAGACCTACGAGGAGGTCCTGCGCGGGTCGCTCGCGGAGCTGTCCGGCTGGGCGGCCGGCACCGAGGTGCGCGGGGAGATCACCGTGGTGCTCGGCGGCCAGGTCGGCCCGGCCCCGGGCGCGCCGACGGTGGAGGACCTGGTGGTCGGGGTGCAGGAGCGGGTGGCCGGCGGCGAGCGGCTCAAGGATGCGGTCAGCGCCGTGGCCACCGGCACCGACGTGCCCAAACGCGAGCTGTACGCGGCCTCGGTGGCCGCCCGCCAGGACGCCGAGGAAGACGCCGAGGAAGACGCCGAGGAAGACGCCGACTGAGCGTGACGCCGGTGGCCGTGCCCGGGAGCGGGGGCCGCGGGACCGGCCGGTGAGGCCGTCCCGGGCGGCTCAGGCCGTGGCCGCCGGCGCGGGGGACAGCTCGGCGAGCTCGGCGACCAGCTCGAAGCTGCGCCGGGCGTCGGCCGGGTCGTGCACCATGGTGGCGACCATCAGCTCGTCGGCCTGGGTCTGCTCCAGCAGCCCGGTGATGCCCTTGAGCACGGTGTCCGGGCCGCCGATGATCTGGTTGTCGAACCGGTCGGTCACGAACGCCTTCTCGTTCTCGCTGTACTCGTAGGCCGCGGCCTCCTCCGGCGTCGGCATGAGCCCCGGATTGCCCTGGCGCAGCCGCAGGAACGACAGGCCGCCCGGACCGGCCAGGTAGCGGGCGCGCTCGTCGTCCTCGGCGGCCACCACCGACGCGCAGACCATCGCGTACGGCTCCGTCAGCCGCGCGGAGGGGCGGAACCGCTCGCGGTAGAGCGCCAGCGCGGGCAGCGTGTTCGCGGCGCTGAAGTGGTGCGCGAAGGCGAACGGCAGCCCGAGCAGCCCGGCCACCTGCGCGCTGTAGCCGCTGGAGCCGAGCAACCACACGTCCGGCGGGTTGCCCAGCGCCGGCACCGCGCTCACCCCGCGCTCGCTGGGGCGGTGGAAGTAGCTGACCAGCGAGGCGAGCTCCTCCGGGAAGTCGTCCACGGACAGTGCGCCGGCCGTGCGCCGCAGGGCCTGCGCGGTGACCGGGTCGGTGCCCGGCGCACGCCCGATGCCCAGGTCGATCCGGCCGGGGTGCAGCGCCTCCAGCATGCCGAACTGCTCGGCCACCACCAGCGGGGCGTGGTTGGGCAGCATCACGCCGCCGGAGCCGACCCGCAGCGTGCTGGTCGAGGCGGCCAGGTGCGCGATCAGGACCGACGGCGCCGAGCTGGCGATACCCGGCATGTTGTGGTGCTCGGCCACCCAGAACCGCTGGTAGCCGAGCCGCTCCGTGGTCCGGGCCAGCTCGGTGGTGCCGCTCAGCGCGGCGCCGGGATGTGAACCGGAGCCGACCACGGCCAGGTCGAGGACGGAGAACGGGATGTCGAAGCGCGCCACCCCAGCTGCAACGCCCCGGACCGCGCGAGTCTTCCCGTCCGGGCACGCGGATCCGGAGCGGCGAACCGGACCCAGCGTCACCCCGACGAGCCGGGGCGCGATTCGACGGGCCGAGGGCGCCGATGCGCGACGCGGCGTGACCGGTCGGAGCGCACCGTGACCGGGCGGGAAAACACGAGGTGAACGGGCGCCCGGGGGTCCGAAATGGGGGACGCGATTGTCGGGGGTCGATGCTTTGATGGCGGCCCGCCACGACGACACGAAGGACGGGTTCGCCATGACCACGCGTGACACCCACTGGCCGGCCGGCACGCCGAACTGGGTCGACATCTCGGTCCCGGACGTCGATGCCGCGCTGGCCTTCTACGGGCCGGTGATCGGCTGGACGTTCCACGACTCCGGTGCGGAGTACGGGAACTACCGGATCGCGATGGTGAACGACCGGTCGGTGGCCGGGATCGGTCCGATGCAGGCGCCCGGGCAGCCGACGGCGTGGCTGGTCTACCTGGCGTCCGACGACGCCGACGCCACCGCAAAGATGATCACGGAACACGGTGGCCGGCTGCTCCTCGAGCCCGGCGACATCGGCGAGGTGGGCCGGATCGCGGTGGCCACCGACAGCACCGGCGGCGCGTTCGGGGTCTTCCAGGGTAAGACGCAGGTCGGCACCGAAGTGGTCGACGAGCCGGGCTCGCTGGTCTGGGAGGACTGCAGGCTCACCGACGTGGCGGAGGGCCGCCGCTTCTACCAGGAGGTGTTCGGCTACACCTTCGACGAAGTGCCCGGGATGCCCGAGTCCGAGTACGCGATGTTCGTCGTCGGCGACCGGCCGGGCGGCGGCATGGGCGGCATGTTCGGCGCCCCGGAGGGCACCCCGAGCCACTGGCTGGCCTACTTCACGGTCGCCGATGTCGACGCGGCGGTGGAGACGTTGCGGCAGCTGGGAGGTTCGATGGTGCAGGCGGCCGAGAACACCCCGTTCGGCCGGATCGGGATGTACGCCGACCCGTTCGGAGCGCGGTTCGGGCTGCACGGTCCGGTGCCCGAGGGCTGATCGTCGCGCTGCTAGCCTCGGCGGCCGAGCACTAGGCCGAACGGGGGAACGGATGGCGCTGGCCGACGTCCCCCGCGACCTGTGGATCGCCAGTGCGGTGATCGGCGGGTCCACGGCCGGTGACATGGCCGCCCAGGCGGCGCTGACCCTGCGGCTGCACGACGCCGGGGTCGGTCCCTCGGTCGGCTCCGGGTGGTCGGTGTCGGCGTTGCTGCTGGCGAACACGGTGCCGGCGGTGCTGTGTGCGCCGCTGGCCGGGCGGTTTGCGGACCGGTACGACAGCCGCCGGCTGCTCGTCGGCTGCGCCACCGGGTGTGCCGCGCTGTGCCTGGCGCTGGCCGCGGTCCCGAGCGGATCGGCGGCCGGGGCCGGGGTGGCGTTGCTGGTGCTCATCGGGGTCGTCGCGGTGCTGTCCACGGTGGCCACCACGGTGCTCAGCACGCTGCTGCCCACGATGGCGGGCGCGGCCGGGGTGGTGCGGGCCAGCACCCTCCTGCGCGGCACCACGATGGTCAGCGGCGTGCTCGGCCTGGCGGTCGGCAGCGCCGGCAGCGGCTGGTTCGGCACCGCACCGGTGCTGCTCGCCGACGCGGCCAGCTTCGGGTTCCTGGCGGTCGGCTCGGCGTTGCTCACCGCCCGCCGGGTGGGCCGGCCACCCCGGGCGGCGGCGCACCGCGCGGGTGGCGGCCGGTCGGCACGGTCCGAGGTCGGGGTGCCGGTCGGCGGCGGTTCCGCGCTGCCGTGGCCCGGTCCGCCGGCGGCCACCACCGTGCACGCCGGGGCGCGCACCCCGGCGGCCACCGCCCTGCCCATCGGCGCGCGTGCGGCGGCGACCACCGCCCTCTCCGCCGCGGCGCGCACCCCGGCGACCACCGCCCTGTCCGCCGGAGCGCGCGTCCGGCGGGGCGCGCATCGCCGGGCGCGCTCGTTCGACCGGGCCACGCTGCTGCCCTGGGCGGTGACGGCCAGCTACGCGATGGTGCTGCTGCAGGTGTCGACCACCAACGTCGCCCAGGTGTTCTTCGTCAAGGACGTGCTGGGGGCCGGCGATCTGGGGTTCGGGCTGGTGAGCGGCGCGTGGACGGTCGGCACGCTGCTGGCGTTGCCCGTGATGCGGTCCGTGCCACCGGAGCCGGAGCGGCTGGTCCGGCTCACCGTGCTGGGCGAGGGGGTGGTCGGCGTCGCCATCCTGGGCTGCGCGGTGCTGCCCAGCCCGGTCCTGACGGCGGGGATGTACGTCCTCGGCGGCGTCGGCACCTGCGTGATGCAGATCGCCCGTGGATCGTTCCTGCAGCTCACAGCGCCGCAGGAGCGGCGTGGCCGGGTGCTCGCCGGTTACGGTGCGGTGGTGAAGGCGGCGTCGGTCGCGGCGCTCGGGTTGGGGGGCGTGTTGCTGGAGCTGGTCGGCGCGCGCGGCGTCTACCTGGTCGCCGGGACGGGCGCGGTCGTGGTGGCGACGGCCGCCGGGCTGCTCTGCGCGTCCCGGATGTCCGGGCTCGCCACCCGGTCGTCCGGCTCCGCCCGCCGAGCCGGGGGGCCGGCCGGGCCTCGCTCCCCGGGCCGACGTGCCGGCGACCACCGGGTGTCGCTCGCCGGCCACCGCGGATGAGGGCGCTGGTCGAGGCGGGTTGCCTGCCGGTGGCCGTCGACCAGGCACGGGGCAACGTGGTGCTGTGCCCGGTGCTCGACCTGTCGTTCCGGGAACCGTCCTTCGGCGCCGCCGTGGTCGCGCTCGGCTCCCGACCGGTGCGGCTGGTGCCGATCCCGGCGTTCCGGGCGTTCGCCGACGCGCTCACCGGCGCCGAGCTCGGGCCGCCCGCCGGCATGATCGCGCACGTCGGCCGGTGCGGCTCCACCCTGCTGGCGAACCTGGTCGGGCTGGGGGCGGACACGGTCGTGCTCAAGGAACCGAGCGTGCTCGCCCCCACCGACCCCGGGCTGGCCCGCGCGCTGCTGCGCTTCTGCCGCGCGGTCGTGGCCTCGGCGGGGCGCGAGCTCGTGGTGAAGCCCACCAGCTGGACCTGCCCGGCGCTGCTCGCGGCGGCGAGCCCGGCGGGCGGCGGCGAGGGGCCCGGTGCCCGCTGGCTGCTGGTGTGGCGGGAGCCGGAGGCGGCGGTGCGCTCGCTGTGCGCCACCCCGCCGGACTGGGCGGACTCGCCGGCGTGCCGTGCGGAGCTGGCCAGGCTGGCCGGGCGGGTACCGGACGAGCCGGCGGCCCGGTACGCGGCGCACTGGTCGGCGATCGTCGACGCCTTCCTCGCCGCCCCGCCCTCCGACGTGCGGTTCCTCGACTACCGGGCGCTGACCGCCGACAAGCCGGACGCGCTGCGCCGCACCCAGCGCTGGTTCGGGCTGCGGGACGCCGGGGGGACGCTGCCCGCCGGGTTCGACGCGGAGGCCGGCCGGTACTCGAAGGCCACCGACGGCACCCGGTTCGACCCCGCCGCCGCGCATCACCGGCCGGGGTTGCCCGCGCCGGACGCCGAGCTCGTGGCCCTCGGTACCGGGGCCGCCCGCGCCGCGCTCCGCGACCTCCCGCCCGCCCGCGTCCTCTGACGCCGGCCCGGCGCCGGCACCCGTACCGCCGTGTCCGGGGCCGCTGCCGACCCGGTTCTACGATCGGCCGGTGACCGATCATCCCCAGCAGACCTGGACCGGCTCCGTCGCGTCCTCCTACGACGACTGGTTCGGCGACCTCCCGGACACCGACGGCCCGGTACAGCGGCTGGCCGAGCTGGCCGGCGAGGGGCGCGCGCTGGAGCTGGGGGTCGGCACCGGGCGGGTGGCGGTACCGCTGGCCGCGCGGGGGGTTCCGGTGCACGGCGTCGACGCCTCCGAGGACATGCTGGCCCAGCTGCGCGCCAAGGCCGGTGGTGACCGGGTCACCACCAGCGTGGCGGACTTCAGCGAGCTGGCCGGGGTGGCCGACGGGTTCGCCCTGGTCTACGCGGTGACCGGGACGTTCTTCGAGCTGCCGACCCAGGAGGCGCAGCTGCGCTGCTTCCGGAGCGTGGCGGAGCGGCTGGCGCCGGGCGGACGGTTCGCGCTGGACGGGCTGCTGCCGGACGCCGTCGCCGCCGAACAGCCGGTGAAGGTGCGGGAGACCGCCGATGGCCGGCCGATGCTGCACCTGCGTCAGCTGCACAGCGCGGTCCAGCGGCTGGAGTCGCAGTACCTGGTGTTCGGCGCGGCGGGCGTGGAGGTCGTGCGGGTGCGGTTCCGGTACGCCTGGCCGGGCGAGCTGGACCTGATGGCCCGGCTGGCCGGGCTGCGGCTGGTCGAACGCACCGGCAACTGGCGCGGCGCCGGGTACACGCCGGCCAGCAAGCAGCACGTGTCGGTGTACGCGAGGGAGTCCGAGTAGCCGCGGCTCAGCCGAAGGGGTGCGGCGGAGCCCCGGCGGGGGCGTCCGACGGTGCGCTGGGCAGCCGGCGCGCGCCGGGCGCGATCACCCGCACCACCCGCTGGTCACCGGCCTCGGGAGCGCCGGTGTCCACGACGACCACGTCCCGGCCGGTGGCCTCGGCGAGCAGCGCGACCGGGTCCGGCGGTGCGGGGTGGGCCGGTGGGTGGCCCGGATCCCCCTCGGCCGCGCCGCGCGGGCCGAGCCGGGCGTCCAGGTGACCGATCGCGGCCGGTCCGCCGTCGTAGGCGTGCACCGCGTGCTGCACCGGGTCGGCGGGGACGCCGCCGGCGGCGTGCAGCGCCGCGCGGGAGCGCGCCGCGGCCGGGGTGCCCATGCTCCACCGCACCATGAGCGCCTCGTACACGGCCACCTCGACGGCGTGCGCAGGCACCCGGTCGCGGTCCGACGCGGCCGCGCGGGCGCCGAAGGACGCCCGGTGACCGCCCCCGGTGTGCACGGCCGCGAGCACCGCGACCGATCTCCCCGGTCCGGCGATCGCCCACAGCCGCACCGCGAGGCCCAGCCCGTCGAGCACCGTCGTCGTCGGGGCCGGTGGCGACGGTGGCGCCACCGAGGTGGCGGTACCGAACCAGGCCTGCCACAGCAGGTGGCGCTCCAGTACCTCCCAGGCGGCGTGCCGGACGGCCTGCTCCCGGTCGCGGTGCGCGGCCAGGCCGGTCGACCCGGCGCGCACCGGTGCCGCGCAGCCCACCGGTGGCCGGTGGCGCAGGTAGGCCGTCCCGGCCGGGACCGCCACCGGTGCCTCGCGGGCCGACGACTCCCCGAACACCCACAGCATCGGCGCCGCCCGGGTGGACAGGTCGCCGGTGGGGGACAGCGCGGCGGGGTCGAGGGCAGGCACCCCGCGTCGCCGCAGCGCGTCGAACGAGCCGGTCAGTGAGGCGGCGTCCGGGTGGTCGGCGCCGGCCTCGGCACGTCGGCCGGCCAGCACGTTGCCCATCCGCTCGCGCAGCTCACCGAGGGCGCGCGGGCGGACCGACCCGGGCGTCGGACCGGCCGCCGACCCGATGAGCACGCTGTCGCCGCCGGCGGCCGGGTTCGCCCCGAACAGGGCCGAGCGGGCCGCCGTGCGTCCCAGCAGCACCCCGTCGTGACCGGGGAACGCCTGCACCACCTGCACCGGCCACCGGTCATCCGCCGGCGAGGACGGCGGGGACGGCGGCTCCGCCGGCACCGAGGGGGACCGGCGGGCCGGCGGGGTCACGATCCGGCGGTGCCGACCCGGGCGGACGCGACCGCGAGCGCGTCACCGCGGGCCGGCGAGGTGGGTGCCAGGGCGGCGAGGGCCTCGTCGACGGTGGCGGCGCCCCGCTCGCTGAGCGCGGCGCGGTGGCCGTCGAGCGTCTCGGCGGCGGCCGTGCCGTGCCTGTGCAGGACGTCCCGCCGGGCCGCCACCGAGGGGTGCGACTCGCCGGCCGCGATCGTCCGCTCATACAGCACCGTGCACCGGGCCAGCACCGCCAGCTGCTGGAACAGCCCGTTGAGCGGCCGGGGGTCGCGGCGCAGCGGGGTGCTCACCGTGATCGAGCGGTCCGTGGGGTCGGCCAGCAGCGGGGCGGCCCAGCCGGCGGCGTTGCACCGCACATGGGTGCCCTCGTGCACCAGTGCCTCGGCGAACCGGACCCTGGCGGGCAGCCCCGCGTCGGTGTCGGTCAGCCGCCTGCGGTTGACGAAGATCGCACCGTGGCAGCCGAAGTCGGTGAAGCCGGACACCCCGTCGCCGTCCAGCAGGGCGATCTGCCGGACCGTCACGGTCAGCTCGGTGAGGATCTCCGGCCACGCCGCGCCGAGCAGCGACACGGATGCCCGCAGCACCGCGCGGTCCTTCTCGTGCCAGTCGCCGAGCCGGACGTCGGGCGGGATGTCGCCGGCGCCGGGGGGCAGCGCGGCCACCGCCCTGGCCACGCTGGCCGCGAGGTGCGGCTCGGCCGGGGCGAGGTCGACCGGCCAGCCGGGGCAGCCCGACCCGGCGGCCCTTCGGGTGCTGTCCCGGGCGCGGCCGGCGACCTCCCGCAGCGCGTCCGGGCGGGCCGGGTCGTCGGCGGCGGGCGGGTCGAAGGCGAACGTGAAGGTGCCGGGGTAGTGCGGGTCGAGCCGCTCTCCGGGGAGCACGTCGGCTGGGGCGAGCGCGTCGGCCGGGGCGAGGAGGTGGGCGCGGCCCAGCAGGTCGCGCAGGGCGGTCCGCACGGTGTCGCGCTCGTGCCGGGCTTCGGTGGGGTCGGCCGCGATCAGCACAGGGGAGCTCCTGGGAGGGGGGCTGGACGAACGAACGGCCGCCGGCCGGGGAGCGGCGGTGATCCCCGGCGGCGGCCGCCTCAGACCGGAAGTCGGCTCAGCTGAGCAGGTCCGTGTCGATGTCGATCATCAGGGCGTAGTCCCTCAGGTCGCCCTCGCTGACCTGCTCGATCGGCGTGGCTTCGGTGGTCCGTGGTTCGGGCAAGGCGTACCTCCCAGAGATGGCGAGCCTGACCTGTCGCACGGTACCGGTGCGACTGGTGAGACCCGGGCCGTCCGATCAGGTGGTCACCTGCGGTGAGAACACGCCGCAGGGAGGCGACACGCCGGCCCGCGCCGCTGGTCCGTCCGGAGCCGCGACTGGTCCGTACGGGCAGCGGGGGTGACGCACCGTGGGAGCGGAGCCGTCATGCCGGTGTCGCGGGTGTCGCCGGCAGCTCCGCGTCGGCGATCTCGCGGGCCAGCGCCGCCGGGTCCGGCGGCGGGTCGTCCCGCCCGCCGAGCTCGCCCAGGGCGGCCCACAGCACCGCGAACCGCTCCGGACCGAGGCCGTCCAGCCAGCGCAGGTGTACCCGGGCGGAGGCGGCCCGCAGCTGGCGCTGCAGCTCGTCGCCCCGGTCGGTGAGCCGTACCCGCAGCGCACGGGAGTCGGCGGGGTCGGGCTCCCGGTGCAGGTAGCCGTGCCGTTCCAGGTGGCCGACCAGCTCGTGCATCGACTGCTTCGTCATCCCGGACCGGGCGGCCAGCTCGGTGATCCGCGCCCCGTCGGGCGGGCCGTACCGGAACAGCCGCAGGTGAGCCGGCCGCAGTTCGGGGTGCCGGGGCGCCACCTCGTCCAGCGTCGCCGACATCCCCCGCTCGACGGCGAACTGCATCAGCCCGACCGCGCGCACCGACCATTCCGTTGACACGGAGCGACAGGTTACCTTACGGTCCATTCGTCAGGAAGCCTGACGGAGGAGGGACGATGGAGACAACGAGGACGGGGACCAGCAGGACGGTCATGGCGGCGCTGGTGGATGCCCACCTGGCCGCCGAGTGCCGCGGCGACCTGGACGCGGCGGTGGCGGGCTACACCCCGGACGTGCAGCACGACGTGGTCGGGGCTCCCGGCGGGCCGCTGCACGGGCCGGCGGCCGCGCGCGCCCGGTACGCCCAACTGCTCGACACCGTGCGCACCGACCGGCTGGCCGAGGTGCGCCGGTTCTACGGCGCGGACGTGTGCGTGATCGAGCACGACTGTGCGGCCACCGTGCTCGGCGAGTTCGCCGGCGTGCCGGGGCGGGGCCGCGCGGTGCGGTTCCGGATGCTGCACGTCTTCGAGTTCCGGGACGGGCTGATCAGCCGGGAGAACGTGTGGATGGACACGGCGGGCGTGCTCGCCCAGCTCGCCGGTACCGGATAAACCGGGTGGTCGCGAGCGCATAGGCTGTGAACCATGAGTTCGCACGTGCTGACCGCTGTGGCGTGGCCCTACGCCAACGGCCCGAGGCACATCGGCCACGTCTCCGGCTTCGGTGTGCCCTCCGACGTCTTCTCGCGCTACCAGCGGATGGCCGGCAACCAGGTGCTGATGGTCTCCGGCACCGACGAGCACGGCACCCCGATCCAGGTGCAGGCCGACGCGGAGGGCCTCACCGCGCGGCAGCTCGCGGACAAGTACAACAAGGTGATCCTGGACGACCTGCAGGGCCTCGGGCTGGGCTACGACCTGTTCACCCGCACCACCAGCAGCAACCACTACCAGGTGGTGCAGGACCTGTTCCTGGCGCTCCACCGCAACGGGTACGTGGTGGCCAAGACCACCCAGGGCGCGATCAGCCCGTCCACCGGCCGCACGCTGCCCGACCGCTACATCGAGGGCACCTGCCCGATCTGCGGGTACGACAGCGCGCGCGGCGACCAGTGCGACAACTGCGGCAACCAGCTCGACCCCGCCGACCTGATCAACCCCCGGTCGAAGATCAACGGTGAGACGCCGAAGTTCGTCGAGACCGAGCACTTCTTCCTCGACCTGCCCGCGTTCGCCGAGTCGCTGGGCAAGTGGCTGTCCACCCGCACCGACTGGCGGCCCAACGTGCTGCGGTTCTCGGCCAACCTGATCGAGGACCTGAAGCCGAGGCCGATCACCCGCGACCTCGACTGGGGCGTGCCGATCCCGCTGGACGGGTGGCGCGACCAGCCGATGAAGCGGCTGTACGTATGGTTCGACGCGGTGATCGGTTACCTGTCGGCGTCCGTCGAGTGGGCACGCCGGGGGCCCGACCCGGACGCCTGGCAGCAGTGGTGGTGCGACCCGTCGGCCACCGGCTACTACTTCATGGGCAAGGACAACATCGTCTTCCACTCGGTGATCTGGCCGGCGCTGCTGCTCGGCCAGAACGGCGCCGGGGACAAGGGCGGCGAGCCGGGCGTGTTCGGCACGCTGAACCTGCCGGACGAGATCGTCTCCAGCGAGTTCCTCACGATGAGCGGCTCGAAGTTCTCCACCTCGCGGGGCACCGTGATCTACGTGGGCGACTTCCTGCGCGACTACGGGCCCGACGCGCTGCGCTACTTCATCTCGGCGGCCGGCCCGGAGAACCAGGACACCGACTTCACCTGGGACGAGTTCGTCCGCCGGACCAACTTCGAGCTGGCCAACGAGTGGGGCAACCTGGTCAACCGGTCGGTCTCGATGGCGCACAAGAACGTCGGCGCGATCCCCCGTCCGGCTACCCTCACCGAGGCCGACCACGCGCTGCTGGCCGCCTCGAGAGCGAGCTTCGACACGGTCGGCGGGCTGCTCGCGCGCAGCCGGTTCAAGCAGGCGCTCGGCGAGGCGATGCGGGTGGTGTCCTCGGCGAACAAGTACATCTCGGACACCGAGCCGTGGAAGCTCAAGGACGACCCGGAGCGCCGCGACACCGTGCTGCACACCGCGCTGCAGGTGGTGCAGGACGCGAACACGCTGCTGACGCCGTTCCTGCCGCACGCCGCGCAGCAGGTGCACGGGGCGCTGGGCGGCTCCGGGGTGTGGGCGGCGCAGCCGGAGATCCGCGAGGTCGACGACCTCGGCGACGGGCCGGCGTACTCGGTGCTGACCGGCGACTACGCCGGCGAGCAGGCGCGCTGGGCGTCCACCCCGATCGAGGCCGGGCGGCCGCTGGCGAAGCCGTCGCCGCTGTTCAGCAAGCTCGATCCGAAGCTCGGCGAGACCGGCCCGGAGTGGGCGCCCATCCAGCCGTGAGCGAGCGGGCGAGCGAACCGTCGGCGCGGAGCGAGCGGGCGAGCGAACAACCGGCACCGAGTGACCGGCGGAAGGCGCCGCCCGCGCCGGAGCCGCTGCCCGGGGCCGGCGTCGTCGACGCGCACACCCATCTGGACGCGTGCGGCTGCGTGACCGGCGCGGACGTGCGGGCGGCGGCGGACCGGGCGCGGGCGGTCGGCGTGCACCGGATCGTGACGGTGGCCGACGACCTGGAGTCGGCGCGCTGGGTGGGCACCGCCGCCGACGCCGACCCCGGCGTGTTCGCGGCGGTCGCGCTGCACCCGACCCGGGCCAACACGCTGGACGACGCGGCCCGCGCCGAGCTGGAGAAGCTGGCCGCCGCGCCGAGGGTGGTTGCGGTCGGCGAGACCGGGCTGGACTACTACTGGCCGGGCACGCTGGAGGGCTGCGCGGAGCCGCACGAGCAGCGCGAGGCGTTCGCCTGGCACATCGAGCTGGCCAAGCGGCTGGACAAGCCGGTGATGATCCACGACCGGGACGCGCACGACGACGTGCTGGCCGTGCTGCGCGCCGAGGGCGCCCCGGAGCGGGTGATCTTCCACTGCTTCTCCGGCGGACCCGATCTCGCGCGGGCGTGCGCCGACGCGGGCTACTACATGTCGTTCGCCGGCACGGTGACCTTCAAGAACGCCGCCGAGCTGCGGGAGGCGGCCGCGCTCGCCCCGGCGGAGCTGCTGCTCGCCGAGACCGACGCCCCGTTCCTGACCCCGCACCCGTACCGGGGCCGGGCCAACGAGCCCTACTGCCTGCCGTGGACGGTGCGCGGGCTGGCCAGCACCCGGAAGGCCGACGTGGCGGCGGTGGCCGACGCCTGCCGCCGCAACGCCGAGCGGGTGTTCGGCCTCGACGCCTGAGCCCTCGACGCCTGAGCCCTCGGCGGTCCGAGCGGTGCAGCCCTCGGCGTCCGAGCGGTCCAGCCTCGGCGGGCCGGGCGGTCCAGCCCCCGGCGGTATGGGCCGCCCAACCCCCGGCGGGCCGGGCGGCCTCGGATCGTGGTGAGCGGCCCGCGTCCGCGCCGGCGTGCTCCGATCGGGGTACCGGCGGCGGAACGGCCACGGGCCGGGTGCGGGCCTGCCTAGCGTCCGCCGGGTGGACCGACGGCACCGCGCGCTGGGGCTGGTCGCCGCGCTGCTCGCCGGCGTGGTGGCCGTCTGCGGGCTCACCGCCCGCACCGCCAAGACGATCACCCTCACGGTGGACGGCCGGGACCGCGCCGTGCCCACCACGGCCGGCACGGTCGGCGCGGCGCTGCGGGCGGCCGGGCTGGACCCCCGGCCGAGGGACCGGGTGGAACCGGATGCGGGCACCGGGGTCGCGAACGGCGACCAGGTCATCCTGCGCCGCGCCCGCGCGTTGACCCTGGTCGAGGACGGTCGGCGGCGGCGGGTGTGGACGACCGAGGCGACCGTGGGTGCGGCACTGGCCGGGCTGGGCACCGACCCGGCGGCGGCCTGGACCGACGTGCCGGCCGACGCCCGCATCCCGCCGGGTGGGCTGACCGTGGCGCTGTCGGTGACCCGCGAGGTGACCCGCGAGGTGACCCTGGTCGACGGCGCCGCGGCCGCCCGGGCGGTGTCCACCCGGGCCGGCACCGTGCGCGCGTTGCTGGCCGAACGGGGCACGCCGCTCGGGGACGACGACCTGACCCTGCCCGCCCCGGACGACCCGGTGCGCGACGGCGACCGGGTCCAGGTGGTCCGAGGCGGCGGCGGTGAGGTGCGCGAGGACCGGGCCGTGCCGCCCCCGGAGGTCGAGCGCCCCGATCCGACGCTGCCCCCGGGCCGGCGGGTGCTGCTCGACGCGGGTGAGCCCGGGCGGCTGAGCTCGGTGTACCGCGTGGTGGTGCGCAACGGGCGGGAGGTGGCACGGGAACGGCTGTACCGGGGGCCGGCCCGGGCGCCACGTCCCCGGATCGTGCGGGTCGGCACCGGGGCGGGGGTCGCCGAGCCGGTGCCGTCGATCACCCGCGCGGCGGTGTGGGACCGACTGGCGCGCTGCGAGGCGGGCGGCGACTGGCAAGCTGACACCGGGAACGGCTACTACGGTGGCCTGCAGTTCGATGGCCACACCTGGCGCGCCAACGGCGGGACGACGTACGCCGCGCTCCCGCACCAGGCCAGCCGGGAGGAGCAGATCGCGGTTGCCCAGAAGGTCCGGGACACCCGGGGCGGGTTCGGCGCGTGGCCGGCGTGCTCGCGCAAGCTCGGCCTCGCCGGCGACGGCAGCGCTCCCTGAGTCCCCCGAGCTCGCTGAGCCACCCGAGCCCGCTGAGCCACCCGAGCCCGGCGTGGCGGTCGACCCGTCCGGCGCGGCGCCGCTGGGGCCGGCGGAGGTGCGCGCGCTGGCCGAGCGGCTCGGCATCCGGCCGACGAAGAAGCTCGGGCAGAACTTCGTGCACGACCCCAACACCGTCCGCCGGATCGCCCGGCTGGCCGGCCTGGTCGAGGATGACGTCGTGCTGGAGATCGGCCCCGGGCTGGGCTCGCTGACCCTGGCCCTGCTGCCGGCCGTGGCCTCCGTGGTGGCCGTGGAGATCGACCCGGTGCTGGCCTCGGCGCTGCCCGGCACCGTCGCCGACCGGGCACCGTCGCTGGCCGACCGGCTCGCCGTGGTCACCGCCGACGCCCTGCGGCTGCGGCCGGCCGACCTCGGCGGCCGCGAGCCCACCGCGGTGGTGGCGAACCTGCCGTACAACGTCGGGGTGCCGGTGCTGCTGCACGTGCTGCGCACGTTCCCGTCGGTGCGCCGGGGGCTGGTGATGATCCAGGCGGAGGTGGTGGACCGGCTCGCCGCCCGCCCCGGTGGCCGCGAGTACGGGGCGCCCAGCGCGAAGCTGGCCTGGTACTGCGACGCCCGCCGGGCCGGTCCGGTGCCGCGCGCGGTGTTCTGGCCGGTCCCGGGGGTCGACTCGGCGCTGCTCGCGCTCGGCCCCCGGGGAGAGCCGGTCGACTCCGGGGGCGTGCCGGCCGAGCGGGTGTTCGCGGTGGTGGACGCGGCGTTCGCCCAGCGGCGCAAGGCGCTGCGCGGCGCGCTGGCCGGCTGGGCCGGCTCGCCGGCCCTGGCCGAGTCCCGGCTCCGGGCGGCCGGGGTGGATCCGGGCACCCGGGCCGAGCGGCTGTCCATCGACGACTTCGCGCGGATCGCCTCGGTGGCCGAAGCCGCCGACCGGGCCGAAGCCGCCGACCGGGCGGGGGACGGCGGCGTGGTGGGGGACGGCGGCGACACCGCCGGGACGGCCAGCGCATCGCTCACCGAATCGGCCACCGAATCGGCAACCGAATCGCCCGCCGGGACGGGCGGCGGCGCCGGTTCGGTCGGCTCGCCCGGCGCGTCGACCGGACGGCACGGCGCGCCTCCCCGGGACGGCGGCGGATGACGCGCCGGGCGGACAGCCGCACCCGACCCCGCCGCGCGCACGTAGAGTGATCGGTGTGCTCGCAATCGTCCCGCCGCCGGTCACCGTGCGTGTGCCCGCCAAGATCAATCTGCACCTGGCGGTCGGCGACCTGCGCGCGGACGGCTACCACGAGCTGGCCACCGTGTTCCACGCCGTCAGCCTGTTCGACGAGGTGACGGTCTCGGCCACCGAGGAGCCCGGCGTCGAGGTGTACGGCGAGGGCGCCGGCGGCGAGGTGCCCGCCGACGAGCGGAACCTGGCCTGGAAAGCGGTGCTCGCGCTGGCCGGGCTGGCCGGACGGGAACCCGATGTGCGGGTGGTGCTGCGCAAGACGATCCCGGCGGCCGGCGGGATGGCCGGAGGCAGCGCCGACGCGGCGGCCACGCTGGTCGCGCTGTCCGCGCTGTGGCGGCTGGACCTCCCGCGTGACCAGCTCGCCGGCATCGCCGCGGAGCTGGGCAGCGACGTGTCGTTCGGGCTGCACGGCGGCACCGCGCTGGGCACCGGCCGAGGTGAGCAGCTGGTGCCGGTGCTGACCCGGCACACCTATCACTGGGTGGTCGCGCTGCACCGCTCCGGGCTGGCCACGCCGGCGGCGTTCGCCGAGCTCGACCGGTTGCGCGCGGCGTCCGGATCCCCGACGGTCCCCGCCCGGGCCGGCGGTGTGGAGCCGATGCTCGAGGCGCTGGCCTCCGGCGATCCCCGCCAGCTGGCGTTGCTGCTGGCCAACGACCTGCAGGCGGCCGCGGTCAGCCTGGAACCGACCCTGCGCCGCACCTTGCGGGCCGGTGTCGAGGCCGGGGCGCTGGCCGGGATCGTGTCCGGCTCCGGGCCGACCTGCGCGTTCCTGTGCTCCGACCAGCAGGCGGCGGTCGGCGTGGCCGCCGAGCTGGCCGGCGTCGGGGTGTGCCGGTCGGTGCGGGTGGCGCAGGGGCCGGTGCCCGGAGCACGGGTGGTGGACGACGGGGTCGGCCCGGAGGGCGTTCCACCCGTCCCGCCGACGCTGCCCCCCGCCCGCGCCTGACCCGCCGGCCCCGCGCGAACCCCACCCGGTCCTTCTCCAGCCCCACCGAGGACATCTCACCGAGGTGCGGCCCAGTACCGTCGGAACCATGATCCAACCGGACTGAGCGTCAACTCGGCGAGCCGCGGCTGGGGGATGGCGGCGAGCCGCGGCACGGACCGGCGGCGGGCACGCGCGCGGACGGGTACCCACGGCACGCTCTAAGCTCGGAGAACGACATGGCTGACACGAACCTGATCAACTTTGAGGCGGTCACCGCCGCCGTCCCCGGGGACGCCTCCCGGGTGCTGCTCGACCGCGTGTCGCTGGGCGTGGCGGCCGGCGACCGGATCGGCGTGGTGGGCCTGAACGGCGGCGGCAAGACGACGCTGCTGGAGGTGCTCACCGGCGCCCGCGAGCCCGACTCGGGCCGGGTCAGCCACGTGCGCGACCTCCGGGTGGCCACCGTCGCCCAGCACAGCGAGCTGCCCGTCGGAGCCCGGGTGCGCGACGTGGTGCTCGAGCCGCTCGGGGTGGCCGTCGACGCCGACGAGCACGAATGGGCGGGAGATCCGCAGGTCCGCGCGGTGCTGGCCGGCCTGGGTGTGACCGACCTCGACCGCATCGTCGACGGCATGTCCGGCGGCGAGCGGCGACGGGTCGCGCTGGCCGCCGCCCTGGTCGTGCGGGCCGACGTGCTGGTGCTCGACGAACCGACCAACCACCTGGACGTCGAGGGCATCACCTGGCTGGCCGAGCACCTGGCGGCACGGCGCGGCGCGGTCGTGGTCGTCACGCACGACCGGTGGTTCCTGGACGCGGTGTGCACCCGCACCTGGGAGGTGGCGCAGGGGCGCGTCGAGTCCTACCCGGGCGGATACGCCGACTGGGTCTACGCGCGGGCCGAGCGCGCGCGGCAGGCCGACGCCGCGGAGGAGCGCCGCCGCAACCTCGCGCGCAAGGAGCTGGCCTGGCTGCGCCGGGGGCCGCCCGCGCGCACGTCCAAGCCCCGGTTCCGGATCGAGGCCGCGGAGGCGCTGATCGCCGACGTACCCGACCCGCGCAACACGCCGGAGCTGCTGTCCTTCGCCTCCGCCCGGCTGGGCAAGACGGTGCTGGAGCTGGAGGACGCCACGCTGCGGATCCCGGCCCGCATCCTGCTGGACCGCGTCACCTGGCGGCTCGGGCCGGGGGACCGGATCGGGCTGGTCGGGGTGAACGGGTCGGGGAAGTCGACGCTGCTGCGCGCGCTGGGCGGCGAGCGGGAGCTGGACGGTGGCCGGCTGGTCACCGGCAGCACGGTGCGGCTGGCCCACCTGCGCCAGGAGCTGGTGGAGGGCCGGTCGGCGGACTCCGCGCGCGGCTCGGCCCGGGTGCTGGAGGCGGTGGAGGAGATCGCCCGCTTCGTGCGGGTGGGCCGCAACGAGCTGACCGCCTCGTCGCTGCTGGAGCGGCTGGGCTTCCCGGCCAGCCGGCAGTGGACGCCGGTGTCCGAGCTGTCCGGCGGCGAGCGCCGCCGGCTGGAGCTGACCCGGCTGCTGATGGGCGAGCCGAACGTGCTGATGCTGGACGAGCCGACCAACGACCTGGACATCGACACCCTGCAGCGGCTGGAGGACCTGCTCGACTCGTGGCCCGGCACGCTGGTGGTGGTCAGCCACGACCGTTACCTGGTGGAGCGGGTGTGCGACACGGTGGTGGCGCTGTTCGGCGACGGCCGGGTCACCCACCTGCCCGGGGGCATCGAGGAGTACCTGTCCCGCCGGCCGAGGATCGGCGACCTGCTGTCCGCGCCCGGGACGGTCCCGCCCGGCTCCGCCGCACCCGGATCCGGCTCGCCCGGCTCCGGCCGGAACGGTGGGCGGAGTGCGCCGCCGGCGCCCAGCGGCCCGTCGGCTGCCGAGCAGCGGGAGGCGCAGAAGGAGGCCCGCAGACTGGAGCGGCGGCTGGCGACGCTCACCACGCGGGAGGGCGAGCTGCACACCGCGCTGGCGGAGGCGGCCACCGACGCGCCCCGGCTGTTGGAGCTGGACGCCGAGCTGCGCAGGCTCACCGCGGAGCGGGCCAGGGTCGAGGAGGAGTGGCTGCTCGCGGCGGAGACCGCGGAGGGCTGAGCGGGAGATGGCCCTGGCGGCCCCGGGCCGGGGATTTTTCCGGCCGTCCGATGAGTTTCGCCCGATGTGTCGGTCTGTACGGGTGTCGTTCGACGCACAGCCGAACGCCGGGAAGCCTTCCCGGCCCACCTACACGGAAGGACCCTGACGATGCTCACCACCCGCCGCACCCGCACCCAGTCCGATGACACCGACGCCGGGTCACGCCCGGTCCAGAGCAAGGCCCACTCCCGGGCCGGCGTCGTGATCACCACGCTGGTCGTGCTGTTCCTGCTGTTCGACTCGGTCACCAAGCTGCTCCAGCTGGAGATGGTCACCGTGGCCACCCGCCAGCTCGGGTTCCCGGACTACGCCGTCCTGGTGATGGGCGTGTCGCTGCTGGTCAGCCTGGTGTTGTACCTGGTGCCCCGTACCGCGATCTTCGGCGCCATCCTGGTCACCGCCTACCTGGGCGGCGCGGTGTGCGCGAACCTGCGGGCCGACCTGCCGCTGTTCGGCTACATCCTGTCGCCGGTGTACGTGGCGGTGCTCATGTGGGCCGGCTTCTACCTGCGCAGCCCCCGGCTGCGTGAGCTGGTGCACGCCGGCCACTGAGCCGGGCAGGCGTCACGGCGGGCCGCCCCGGTGGGCGGCCCGCCTGGTGCGCGTCAGGCTCCCGGGGTGCCGACCGGCGTGTTCTGCGCGGCGGCCAGCCACCACCGGCCGGCCCGCTCGACCAGCACGTACAGGGCGTTCTCGGAGAATCCCCGGTCGTCGAGGGCCTGCCTGCGGATCTGCGCGACGGCCACGCCGGGGGCCGGCGCGCGGACCGCGACGACGTCGAACCGGGACGGCGGCGCGGTCACGGCGCCCATCAGCCGGCGGTGGATGGCGATCAGCTCGTCGAACTCGGTCACGGTGGCACCGTAGGGGCTGCCCCAGAGCACGTCGGCGGCGAACGAGCGGTCGTAGGCGTCGGCGTCGGCGGTGTCCAGGCCGGCCTGGAGCTCGGCCGCGAACCGGGTCGCCACCTCCTCGGCGGCCGCGTGCGCCGCCGGGTCGTGCAGGGTCGGGCGGCGGTCGGGCCGGTCCAGGTCCGGTTTCTCGGTGGTGGTCATGGCGCCGACGCTAAGACCTCAACGCTTGTCGAGGTCAACCCCGGCGGTCGCTCGCGGGGCGGCGGTGTGCGCGCGGTGCGCGGCGAGCAGCGCGGCGGCGCTCCCGGCGCACAACGCGGCCGCGGCGAGCAGGGCCGGCTGGTAGCTCCCGGTGGCGGTGACCGCGGCCCCGGCGAGCAGCGGCCCGGCGGCCCGGCGGCGACCACCCACACCGAGAGCGCTCCGTTGATCCGCGGGTAGTCGGCCACGCCGTAGTAGTCGACGACCACGGTGCCGCGCAGCAGCTCGGGCAGCCCGAACCCGAGCCCGAACAGCGTCACGAAGGCCAGCACGGTCATCGTCGCCGCGCCGCCGTGTCCAGTTGTGGCCAGCGGCAGTGCGCAGCCGACGGCCTGGCCGACGAACACGATCGCGTAGCCGCGGTGCTCGGCGACCCGGCCACGCAGCGCGGTGACCAGCAACCGCCCGGCGACCTGCACGGCGCCCACCGCCCCGGCGAGCAGCGCCGCCCGGCCCAGCGGGTAGCCGCGCTCGTGCAGGTAGGCCACCAGCAGCACGCTCAGTCCGGTCTTGGCGCCGGTGGAGCTCGCCAGCGACACCGCCAGCCACCGGAAGGACGCGCGCCGGGTGGCCGGTACCCGGTGCCGCGTCCGCCCGGTCGCGCCACCGGCGGAGGGTCGGGTCCGGCGCCGGGACGCGCCTCGTCCGGACCCGTGCCGGCCGCCGTGCCGGCCTCCGGTCCGGCATCGGCCGCCGGGCCGGCCGCTGGTCCAGCCGCCGGGCCGGCCGCCGGATCGGATGCGGGGCGCCCGTGACCCGGCCGCGGTGGGTCGCGCAGCACCAGCGCGTGGATCGGCACGGCCACCGCGGCGGTGACCGCCGCGAACACGACCAGCGCGGTGCGCCAGCCCAGCGCGGCGGACAGGGCACCCGCGCCGGCACGAACACCGAGCTGGCCAACCCGCCCAGCACCGTCACCACGAGCACCGCGCGCGCCCGCCCCTCGGCGAACCAGCGGGTGGTCAGCGCGAACGCGGGCTCGTAGAGCGTCGTCGCCATGGCCAGCCCGGCCGCGGCGTACACGGCGAAGAACAGCGGCAGCCTGTCCACCCGGGACCAGGCCAGGAGCACCGCGACGGTGAGCACGCTGCCGGCCGTCATCAGCCCGCGCGCGCCCCGGCGGCCCAGCCAACGGCCCACCGGCACCGCGACCAGCCCGGACACCGCGACCCCGAGCGCGTACGCCCCGTTCAGCTCGGCCGCCGACCAGCCCAGCTCGGCGCTCATCGGCACCACGAACGTGGAGAAGGCGTACACCAGCACGCCCCACGAGACCAGCTCGGTGACGCTCAGCCCGGCCACCACCATCCAGCCGTAGTAGACGGGGCGCCGGCGTCCGGGTCGGTCACCGAACATGGTCGCCCCCTCTCCACACCGGCATTCTGTGCGGCACCCGGGCGCCGCCGGTAGCCGCGAACCGGTACCCGGGTCATACGCTGCGGTTGTGGCCCTGCCGGCGCGTGTGACCGACCTGCTGCCCTACGAGCTGCTGGAGTCGATCGCCGAGACCGGCAGCATCGGCCGGTGCGGGCGGCGTCACGGGGTCTCCCAGGCAGAGAACGGGAGGGCGCCGGAGGACCTGCTCGCCGCCGAGATCGGCCGCGACCGGTTGCTCGTGCTGGTGGCGACCGACCACCCGTGGGCGGACCGGCGTGGGATCTCCGTCGACGAGCTGGCGCCGGCGCCGCTGATCACCCGCGAGCGGGGTTCGGGCACCCGCGCGGCCGTCGAGGAGCACCTGGCCCGGCTGGGTCATCCGCTGGGCGGGGGCGAGCCCGCGCTCGAGCTCACCTCCAGCACGGCGATCAAGAACGCGGTCACCGGCCGGCTCGGACCCGCCGTGCTCAGCTCCCTGGCCGTCACCGACGAGCTGGCCGGCGGACGGTTGCGCGCCGTCCCGGTCCGCGGCGCCCGCCTGGACCGGACCCTGCACGCCGTCTGGGCACCCGGCCGGCACCTGGGCGACCCCGCCCGCGAGCTGCTCCGGGAAATCGGCACGCGGGCCCCGCCCTGATCCGGTCCACGCCCGGGGCAGCCGTGGTCGTATCCGAGCCGCGCTATCCGGTGGCGCCGCCGAGCTCGGCCAGCAGCCCCGCCTCGGCCGCCGCGGCCCGGCCGAACATCGCCAGGTCGAGGCTCTCGTCGATGCCGTGCCAGCGGGTCGCCGGGTCGCCGACGCCGGTGACCAGCACGGCCGCGCCCGGGAAGGTGCGGGCGAACTCGGCGATGAACGGGATCGAGCCGCCGATGCCGACCTCGACCGCCGCGTTCCCGTAGGCCTCGGCGAACGCGCGGCGCGCCGCGTCGTACACCGCACCCACCGCGTCCAGCTCGAACGGGGCCGCCGCCGCGCCCGGGGTCACCGTCACCGTGGCGCCCCACGGGGTGTGGCTGACCAGGTGCTCGTGCAACGCCCGCCGGGCCACCGCCGGGTCCTGCCCGGGTGCCAGCCGCAGGCTCACCGCCGCTCGGGCCGAGGGCAGCAGCACGTTCGCCGCCTGGTCGACCCTCGGCGCGTCGATGCCGAGCACCGCGACCGCCGGCTGCTGCCACAGCCGTTCCACCAGGGTCCCGGTGCCGATCAGCTCGACGCCCTCCAGCGCCGCCGCGTCGGACCGGAAGGTGGCCTCGTCCAGGTCGGGGGCCTCGGAGGTGTTGTGCACCAGCCCGGGGATCGCCACCCGGCCCTTGTCGTCGTGCAGCGTGGCCAGCAGCCGGCACAGCGCGGTGAGAGCGTCGCCCAGCGGGCCACCGAACACCCCGGAGTGCGCCGGGCGCTCCAGCATCCGCAGCTCCACCGTGCAGTCGACCAGGCCGCGCAGGCTCGTGGTCAGCGCGGGCACGTCGGTGGCCGGGTTGGACGAGTCGGCGATGACGATCACGTCGGCGGCGAGCCGCTCGCGGTGCTCGGCCAGCAGCGTGGTGAGCGTCGGCGAGCCGGACTCCTCCTCGCCCTCGATGAACAGCGTGACGCCCACCGGCAGGCCGGCATCCAGCGACCGGAACGCCCGGATCACGGCCAGATGCATCATCACGCCGGCCTTGTCGTCGGCGGCGCCGCGCCCGTAGAGCCGGCCGTCCCGCTCGGTGGGCTCGAACGGCGGGCTGGTCCACTGCCCGTCGCCGCCGGTGGGCTGCACGTCGTGGTGCGCGTAGAGCAGCACCGTGGGTGCGCCCTCCGGGCCGGGCCAGTGCGCGATCACCGCGGGGGCACCCCCGGGCGCGGCCACCACGTCGACCGACCGGGCACCGGCGTCCCTGGCCAGGTCGGCCACGGCGGCCGCGCTGGCCAGGGTGTCGTCCCGGTGCGCCGGGTCGGCCCAGATGCTGGGGATGCGGACCAGGCTCTCCAGGTCGGTGCGCGCACGGGGGAGCTGGCTGGACACGGCGGTAGACAATTCCGACACGCCAGCAGAGGCTACCCGCCCGTAGGCTCACGCCTCGTGAGCCGTTTCGTTGATCTGTTGCTGAGCAGCGCCGCCGACTCGCCCAGGGGCATGACCACCGGTGAGCCCGCCCAGGCGGTGCGCCGGAGCTGGCCCGAGGTGCACGCGGTGGCCCGCCGGATGGCCGCCGACCTGGCCGGGGGCGGGCTGCGCCCGGGCACCTCGGTGGCGGTGCTGGCCGGCGACCCCGCGCTGATCGCCCCCGCCGCGCAGGGCGTGTGGCTGGCCGGCGGCAGCGTGACCATGCTGCACCAGCCCACCGCGCGCACCGACCTGGTGGAGTGGGCGGAGGACACCGTCCGGGTGCTCGGCATGATCGGCGCCGGCCTGGTGCTGCTCGGTCCGCCGTTCGACCCGCTGGGCCAGGTCCTCACCGACCGTGGCATCACCGTCCGGCCGATCGCCTCGCTCGGCGAGGAGGTGCCGGGCAACCCGCCGCCGCCGGCCGTCGAGCACGGCGAGGACGACACCGCGCTGCTGCAGCTGACCAGCGGTTCCACCGCCGACCCGAAGGCCGTCCGGATCACCCACCGCAACCTCTACGCGAACCTCACCGCGATGGTGGAGGCCTCGCGGCTGCGCGCCGAGCGGGACGTGATGGTGTCCTGGCTGCCGCTGTTCCACGACATGGGGATGGTCGGGTTCCTGACCGTGCCGATGACCGTCGGCCTGGAGCTGGTCACGGTGACCCCGACCGACTTCCTGGGCCGCCCGCTGCTGTGGGCCGAGCTGATCAGCCGGTACGGCGGCACGGTGACCGCCGCGCCCAACTTCGCCTACGCCGTGCTCGGCCGGCAGCTGGGGCGCGCCGAGGACGGGTCGCTGGACCTGTCCACCCTGCGGTTCGCGCTCAACGGCGCCGAGCCGATCGACCCGGATGCGGTGGCCTCGTTCACCGCCGCGGGCGCCCGCTTCGGGCTGCGCGCCGAGTGCGTGGTGGCCGCCTACGGCATGGCCGAGACGGCGCTCGGGGTCTCCTTCGCGCCCATCGAGACCGGGCTGCAGGTGGACACGATCGACGCCGAGCAGCTGGAGGCCGGCCGGCGCGCGGTCCCGGTCGGGACGCCCGGCCGGACCGACGCCGACGGCGACGCCGGCCGGCCGGTGCGCCGGTTCCCGCTGCTGGGTCCGCCGCTGCCGGGGATCACCGCGCGGGTGGTCGACGACGCCGGCCGGGTGCTCGGTGACCGGGACGTCGGCGCGATCCAGCTGCGCGGCGAGTCGGTGACCCCGGGCTACCTGACCGTGGACGGGCCGGTGGCCACCCAGGACGACGAGGGCTGGCTGGACACCGGCGACCAGGGCTACCTCGCCGACGGCTCCGTGGTGATCTGCGGCCGGCTCAAGGACGTGATCATCATGGGCGGCCGCAACATCTACCCGACCGACATCGAGAAGGCGGCCGGCGAGGTGGACGGCGTGCGCGCGGGCAACGCCGTCGCGGTGCGGCTGGACGCGGGCTCCGGCGTCGGGTCGTCGAGGCGCGAGTCGTTCGTGGTCGCCGTCGAGTCGCGGCGGGCCGACGACGGCGCCGCCGCCGAGCTGATCCGCAAGGGGGTCACCGCGAAGGTCGTCTCCACGGTGGGGGTGCGGCCGGCGAGGGTCGTGGTGCTCGCCCCCGGTTCGTTGCCCAAGACGCCGTCCGGGAAGCTCCGCCGCGCCGCCACCAAGGACCTCATCGGCTGACCGAGCTCGCCGCCCGCGCCGGCACAGAGGCGGTGCGGGCCGCACAGGGTCTACGGGGTCTGTGCGGCCCGTGGTGGGTCTGTGCCGAGGGCGGTGGGTCTGTGCGGCCGGATGTGGGTGCAGCTGGTGTGGTGGTGCGGCCGGATGTGGGTGCAGCCGGTGTGGTGGTGCGGTGGGTGTGGTGCGGCGGTGTGGTGCGGTGGGTGTGGATCCGGCGGGCGGCTACGGCCAGAGGCGCTCGACGACCCAGCCGGTGGTGGCGTCGGGGTCGCGGCGGTAGCGCAGCCGCACGTGCCTGCGGTCGTGCCGGGCCTGCCAGAACTCGACGCCGGAGGGCCGCACTAGGTACCGCGTCCAGCCGGACGCCACGAGGCCGGGATCCCCGGCGACCCTGCGCCGGGCGTCCTCGGCGGCGGCGAGCAGGTCGGCGGGGTCGTCGAGCACCTCGGACTGGCGGCCGATCAGCGCCTCGACCCGGGAGTCCGGGGAGCGCTCGCGGAAGTCGCGGGCGGACACCTCGGGCTCGCACGGTGCCGCGATGCCCCGTACCCGCACCTGCCGCCCCCGCCCGGGCCAGAAGAACGTCAGCGCGGCCCTCGGGTCCTTGTCCAGCTGCCTGCCCTTGGGGCTGCCCGCGCTGGTCGCCACGCTGAACCCGGTCGCGTCGACGTTCTTGAGGATCACCACCCGGGCGTCCGGCGAACCGTCCGGGTCCACGGTGCTCAGGGTGACCGCGTGCGGGGCCAGTACGTGCTCACCGGCCTCGGTCAGCCACTCCAGGAACAGCTGGTGGGGCCGGGCCGGCGCGTCGGCGGTGTCGAAGGCGGGCAGCTCGTCCGGGAACGAGGGCCAGCCGCGCAGCCCGTGGGTCCCGCTCACCGTCGGCCCCCGTCCGGTCGGTGCCCCGTCCGCCCCGGATCACTCCGGAACGGCCACCAGCATACTGACCGGCGATGCGGTCGGCGCGGTCCGCACGAGCCGCAGCTCCGCACCGGCGAGCAGCGCGCGGAACTCCGCCTCGGTGCGCTCCCGGCCGCCGACCAGCGCGAGCATCAGCACGTCCAGCAGGGTGCCGACCAGCGCGGGACGCTCGGCGGCGAGCACGATCTCGAGCACCAGAACCCGGCTGGCCGGCCCGGCGGCCGCGCGCACGGCGCGGAGGATGGCCGTGGCGGCCGCGTCGTCCCAGTCGTGCAGCACGCTGGACAGCACGTACGCGTCCGCCCCGGCGGGCACCGCGTCGAAGAAGTCGCCGCCGGCGGTGCGCCCCCGGTCGGCGTGCCCGGCGGCGGCGAGCAGCCGGCCGGCGCCGTCGACCACCCCGGGCCGGTCGAAGACCGTCACCGTCAGGTCGGCGTAGCGGTTCAGCAGCGCGACCGCGAGCTGGCCGTGACCGCCGCCCACGTCGACCAGCCACCGCACGTCGGACAGGTCGGAGGACTCGACGGCCGCCACCGCGACCTGGTTGGCGCGGCTGCCCATCGCCCGGTTGAACGACTCCGCGGGCTCCGGGTGCTCGGCCAGGTAGGACCACCAGTCGGTGCCGAACACGTGGTCGAAGCTGGGCTGCCCGGTGCGGAGGGCGTGGGTCAGCCCGGCGAGGGCGCGCTGGTACTCCGGCAGCCCCCAGTTGCGGGCGTGGTCCCGGATCGAGCCGGCCACCCCGGAGCGCAGGGTCGCGGCCAGCGGCGTGAGCGCGAACCGCCTAGGCGCGACCTCGGCGAACACCGAGGCGGCGGACAGCGCCCGCAGCGCCCGGTACAGCCCGTCCGGATCGGTGCCGGTGCCGGCGGCCAGGTCGTCGACCGACCGTGGGCCGCCGTCGAGCAGGTCGGCCACCCCGAGCTCGGCCACCGAGGAGACCAGGTACGCCAGCACCGAGCCGTACATCAGCTCCAGCATCCGCCCGGCCGCCGCGGTGCCCGGCGGGGCGCTCACCGCACGTCTCCGGCGGCTCCGACCGCGGTGCCCGGCGGGGCGCTCACCGCACGTCTCCGGCGGCT
>DASXJJ010000104.1:0-1581 GCA_036497465.1 Pseudonocardia sp.
GGGCTCGCGGTGGCGACCTCGATCGGGTTCGCCGCGCGGCTCCGGGGCGCCTCGGCGCCGCTGGTCGACCCCGCGCTGCTGCGCAACCGGGACGTGGCCGCCGGGCTGCTCGGCGCACTCGGCGGCTACCTGGTGCGGTTCGGCCCACGGGTGCTGGTGCCGGTCACCTTCGCCGACGCGGGCCGGTCGCCGCTGCGTGCCGGGTTGGTGCTCACCGCGCTACCGGCGGGGTTCGCGCTGGCCGCGACGGTCGCGGACCGGCTGCTGCCGGATGGCTGGACGGAGCGGACGCGTGCCAGCGCGGGTGCCGCGCTGAGTGTGCTGGCGCTGGCCGGGCTGTTCGCGGTGCCGCCGGCGAGTACCTGGCTGATCGGCCCGCTGGCGCTGCTCGGGGTGGCGCTCGGCCTGTTCACCCCGGCCAACAACACGCTGATCATGGCGGCGATCCCGGGTTCGACGGCGGCGACCGGCGGTGGGCTGGTCAACATGGCGCGCGGCCTTGGCACCGCGCTCGGCGTTGCGCTGGTGACCCTGGCGCTGACCGCCGGGGCCGGCATGCGGCCGCTCGACGGGCCGACGCTCGCGGTGCTGGTGCTCGCCGCGGCCGCGCTCGTCACCCTCAGTTCCGCCCGGGCCCAGCGCGGTCGCGCACCGGAGGGTGCTTCGCCGTCGCGGTGAGGCCCGCGCGGGGGTTGTACCGGGTCGACTAGGACCGGACGCCGCCACCCTGGACGTCGGCCTCGGACTTCACGGGTGCCTCGGCGGCCGGTTGCTCGGCGCTCACCGGGGTGGTCGACGGCGCGGTGGCGTCGGCGCTCGGCGGAGCGCTCTCCAGCGCCGGCGCGGCTGCCGGCTGGGCCGGGGCCTCGGCGTCGGCCGGGGCCGGGTCGGCGGGCTTCGCGTCGTCGTGGATGCCGGAGATCTCCGACTTCAGGATTCGCGCGGAGCGGCCGAGACTGCGGGCCGCGTCCGGCAGCCGGCGGGCACCGAACAGCACGACCGCCACCACGATCACGATCAACCAGTGGGTGGGACTCAGCTCGCCCATGACGTATCAGCTCTTCTCACTCGCGGCCAGCTGGATCCGGCCATTGACTACGGTAATTGGTCGGCTCGGCAGCCGACCAGGGGCTCACCCTCGGACCGTCCGGTGTGGGGTGAGCCCGCTGCCGGGGCAGGTTCCAGCGGCTCAGCGGCGACAGCGTGGTGCGGGGCCGGGGCAGCGGAGCAACGGGGTCCGGCGCGACTGGGTCTGGCACGACGCGGTTCGGGGTAGCGGGAGCGGGGTCCGGGGTGGCGGGTTCGACAGCGACCTGGACGGCCCGCACAGCCCGCGGTACCAGCGGGAACAGCCCGACCCCGATGAGGAACGACAGCAGGTGCCCGAGGTCGGCGATCTCCTGGTCGAGCACCAGGACCACACCGAGGCCGACTCCGGCCAGCAGGGCCACACCCAGTCGGTAGCGCAGCCGGGGGAGCCGGTGCACCAGCATGCCGAGCGCGGCGAGCAGTGCGTAGCTGACACCGACGTCGGAGGCGTGTGCCACGGCCGGGCTGAGCAGGCCCCGGCGGAGCAGGCAG
>DASXJJ010000105.1:0-2227 GCA_036497465.1 Pseudonocardia sp.
AGTCCGGCACGATGGGACCATGGCCGAACCACTGACCGGGGCGATTGCGCTGCCGGACGGCACCCTCATCCGGGGGCGGGGCCGCCGGGAACCGATGCCCGAGGGGCCGCTGCCCGACTTCGGGCTCTACCTCGGCCGGCCTCCGGGGCGGCAGCGGGGCCGGCTCCAGGACTGGCGCTTCCGGGCCCGACCGCACGAGGCCTGGCGGCCCGACTGGGCGGCGGACTGGGTCGACTGGCCGGACTTCCGCACCCCGCGCGACGACAAGCTCTGTGCCAACCGCATCGAGCACACCTACCGGCTGGCCCACGCCGGACGCCGGGTCGAGGTGGCCTGCGTGGGCGGCACCGGCCGCACCGGCACGGTCATCGCCTGCCTGGCCGTCCTCGCCGGACACCCGGCCGCCGACGCGCTGCGCTGGACCCGCGACCACTACCGGCCCCGAGCTGTCGAGACGCCCGGCCAGCGTCGCTGGATCCAGTGGTTCGCCGAGCACAGCGGGCGTGGGACGGCACCCCCCGGGTAGCCGGTCCGGGTTGATCGCGGGGTTGGTCGCGGCGGGTGCGCGGGGCCCGTGGGTGCCGGTGGGTTAGGACCTGGCGCGCGGTGGGTATCTGACGGCGTGGCCCGGTTGATCGAGACGCTCGTGTGGTGGGTGGCGCTGTGCGGGTTGTGGCTGCTCACCCTGTCGACGTTCCCGACCCCGGAGCTGGTCGCGGCGGTCGTGGTCGCGCTGCCCTGCGCGGCGGCGGCGACGGTTGCGCGGCGCGCGGTCGGGGCGTCGTGGCGGGTGCGCCCGGGGTGGGCCCGCTGGCTCCGGCCGCTGCCGGTCGCCGTGCTCGCCGACACCGTTCGGGTGCTGGCGGTGGTGCTGCGCCGCCCGGTGGTGCGAGCTGAACGGGGCCGGCTGCTCCGCGTCGTCCCGCACCCGGAGTCCGACGCCCGCTATGCCGCTACCCAGCGGGCGCTGACCGTGATCGCCCTGTCGCTGCCGCCGGGCTCGGTCGTCGTCGGGGCCGCCAACGACCGCGGCCCTGACCCTGACCCCGACGGCGACGGCGACGGCGACGGGAACGGGGACGGGGACGAGCTGTTGCTGCACGTCCTGGCCGACGGCCCGCCGCGAATGAACGAGGTGATCGAGCGATGACGTCCTGGCTGATCGGCGCCGTTGTCCTGATGGTCGGCGGCCTCGGGCCCGCGCTGTGGCTGGGTTCGCGGGGCGAGCCGGTGCACCGGCTGGTGGGGCTCGAGCTCGGCAGCTCGGTCACCGTGCTGATCCTGCTGCTGCTGTCCCAGGTTGCCGGCCAGTCGCAGTTCCTGGTCGTGCCGCTGGTGCTGGCGCTGCTGTCCTTCGCCGGCACGCTCGTGTTCACCCGCCTGCTGGCACCGCGCCGATGACCGTGCCGACGACCGCGCCAGGGTTCGTGTCGGAGCTCCTGCTCGGCGCCGGGGTGCTGGTCGCGGTGGCCTCCTCGGTGGCGGCGCTGCTGGTGCGGTCGCCGTATGACCGGCTGCACTTCCTGACCCCGGTCACCTCACTGGCCGGGCCGTTGGTGGGGGCTTCGCTGGCCATCGAGAACGGCTGGGGCACGACCACCGGGCAGATCCTGTTCGTCGTGCTGCTGCTCGCGGTGACCGGGCCGGTGCTCGGGGCCGCGACCGGGAGGCTCGCCCGGCGTAGTACCGAACCCGACCCGGGGCGGTCGCGGTGAACCTCGCGATCGCGGTGGCGCTCGTTCTCGTCGCCGTCGCCGGCACCGCTGTGGTGGGCACCGCCGTCCCGGAGCGGCAGGCGGTGACGCTGTCGGTCTACGGGCTCATGCTGACGGTGCTGTTCTTCCTGCTGCAGGCTCCGGACGTGGCGCTGGCGCAGCTCGCGGTCGGCGCGACCGTCGTGCCGCTCATGGTGATGCTCGCCCTGCGCACCATCAGCAGGCACCGATGACCCGGCCGGTGCGGATCGCGCTGTTCCTGGTCGCGGCGGCGGGCGTGGCGGTCTGCTACCTCGGCGCGGTGCTCGGTCTGCCGGAGCTGGGCACCCCGGTACACCCGTACCGCGACCAGGCGGTGGCCGCGGCGGTGACGCGGTCCACCGCGAACGTGGTCTCCGCGATCAACTACGACCAGCGGGCGCTGGACACGCTGGGCGAGGAGACGATCGTGCTCGGCTCGGTGGTCGGCGCCGCCGCCCTGCTGCGCCCGACCGGGAAGGAACGCAAGGGCA
>DASXJJ010000106.1:0-2245 GCA_036497465.1 Pseudonocardia sp.
AGTCCGGCACGATGGGACCATGGCCGAACCACTGACCGGGGCGATTGCGCTGCCGGACGGCACCCTCATCCGGGGGCGGGGCCGCCGGGAACCGATGCCCGAGGGGCCGCTGCCCGACTTCGGGCTCTACCTCGGCCGGCCGCCGGGGCGGCGGCGGGGCCGGCTCCAGGACTGGCGCCACCGGGCCCAGCCGCACGAGGCCTGGCGGCCCGACTGGGCGGCGGACTGGGTCGACTGGCCGGACTTCCGCACCCCGCGCGACGACAAGCTCTGCGCCAACCGCATCGAGCACACCTACCGGCTGGCCCACGCCGGACGCCGGGTCGAGGTGGCCTGCGTGGGCGGCACCGGCCGCACCGGCACGGTCATCGCCTGCCTCGCCGTCCTCGCCGGACACCCGGCCGCCGACGCGCTGCGCTGGACCCGTGACCACTACCGGCCCCGAGCTGTCGAGACGCCCGGCCAGCGTCGCTGGATCCAGTGGTTCGCCGAGCACAGCGGGCGGGGGACGACGCCCGCCCGGTAGCCGGTCCGGGTTGATCGCGGGTTTGGTCGCGGCGGGTGCGCGGGGCCCGTGGGTGCCGGCGGGTTAGGACCTGACGCGCGGTGGGTATCTGACGGCGTGGCCCGGTTGATCGAGACGCTCGTGTGGTGGGTGGCGCTGTGCGGGTTGTGGCTGCTCACCCTGTCGACGTTCCCGATCCCGGAGCTGGTCGCGGCGGTCGTGGTCGCGCTGCCCTGCGCGGCGGCGGCGACGGTTGCGCGGCGCGCGGTCGGGGCGTCGTGGCGGGTGCGCCCGGGGTGGGCCCGCTGGCTCCCGCCGCTGCCGGCCGCGGTGCTCGCCGACACCGCTCGGGTGCTGGCGGCGGTGCTGCGCCGCCCGGTGGTGCGAGCTGAACGGGGCCGGCTGCTCCGCGTAGCCCCGCACCCGGAGTCCGACGCCCGCTATGCCGCTACCCAGCGGGCGCTGGCCGTGATCGCCTTGTCGCTGCCGCCGGGCTCGGTCGTCGTCGGGGCCGATGACGACCCCGGTCGCGACGGGGACGAACTGTTGCTGCACGTCCTGGCCGACGGCCCGCCCCGGATGAGCGAGGTGATCGAGCGATGACGCCCTGGCTGATCGGCGCGGTCGTCCTGATGGTCGGCGGCCTCGGGCCCGCGCTGTGGCTGGGTTCGCGGGGCGACCCGGTGCACCGGCTGGTGGGGCTCGAGCTGGGCAGCTCGGTCACCGTGCTGATCCTGCTGCTGCTGTCGCAGGTCGCCGGCCAGTCGCAGTTCCTGGTCGTGCCGCTGGTGCTGGCGCTGCTGTCCTTCGCCGGCACGCTGGTGTTCACCCGGCTGCTCGCACCGCGCCGATCACCGCGCCGATCACCGCGCCGATCACCGCGCCGATCACCGCGCCGATGACTGTGCCGATGAGCGTGCCGATGTCCGTGTCGGGGCTCGTGTCAGAGCTCCTGCTCGGCGCCGGGGTGCTGGTCACGGTGGCCTCCTCGGTGGCGGCGCTGCTGGTGCGGTCGCTGTATGACCGGCTGCACTTCCTGACCCCGGTCACCTCGCTGGCCGGGCCGTTGGTGGGGGCGGCGCTCGCCATCGAGAACGGCTGGGGGATGACCACCGGGCAGATCCTGTTCGTCGTGCTGCTGCTCGCGGTGACCGGGCCGGTGCTCGGGGCCGCGACCGGGAGGCTGGCGCGGCGCATTGCCGAACCCGACCCGGGGCGGTCGAGGTGAGCCTCGCGATCGCCGTGGCACTCGTTCTCGTCGCCCTCGCCGGCACCGCTGTGGTGGCCACCGCCGCTCCCGAGGGGCAGGCCGTGACGCTGTCGGTCTACGGGCTCACGCTGACCCTGCTGTTCTTCCTGCTGCAGGCCCCGGACGTGGCGCTGGCCCAGCTCGCGGTCGGCGCGGCCGTCGTCCCGCTCATGGTGATGCTCGCCCTGCGCACGATCAGCAGGCACCGATGACCCGGCCGGTGCGGATCGTGCTGTTCCTGGTCGCGGCGGCGGGTGTCGCGCTCTGCTACCTCGGCGCGGTGCTCGGTCTGCCGGAGCTGGGCACCCCGGTACACCCGTACCGCGACCAGGCGGTGGCCGCGGCGGTGGCGCGGTCCACCGCGAACGTGGTCTCCGCGATCAACTACGACCAGCGGGCGCTGGACACGCTGGGCGAGGAGACGATCGTGCTCGGCTCGGTGGTCGGCGCCGCCGCCCTGCTGCGCCCGACCGGGAAGGAACGCAAGGGCA
>DASXJJ010000107.1:0-1948 GCA_036497465.1 Pseudonocardia sp.
CCTCATGGTCACGTACACCGTGCCAGGGATGAAGAACGACAGTGCCGAGCGAGTGGTCACGCTGCTCCAGGACCGGCTCAACTCCCTCAACGACCTGGCGCTAACCCTCAAGCACGTGCACTGGAACGTGACCGGGCCGAACTTCATCGCGGTCCACACGATGCTCGATCCGCAGGTCGACGGGGTCCGTGCCATGGTCGACGAGACCGCCGAGCGGATCGCCACGCTGGGCGGGTCCCCAGTCGGCACGCCGGGCGCGCTGGTGGCCCAGCGCGACTGGGACGACTACTCCATCGGCCGGTCCGGCACCCAGGAGCACCTCGGCGCTCTCGACGTGGTCTACACCGGGATCATCGAGGCCCACCGCGGCGCGATCGACACCACCGAGGAACTCGACCCGGTCACCCAGGACATGCTCATCGCGCAGTCCGGCCAGCTGGAGCAGTACCTCTGGTTCGTCCGCGCGCACCTGGAAGCACCGGACGGGTCGCTCACCACGGGCAATGCGACCACCGAGAAGACCGCGGCGCAGCGCTCCAAGACCCCGCGGGCCAAGAAGCACTAGGACGGTACCGAAGCAAAGGCCTGCCCCGTTCGGCCGGAAGACCTTTACCTGCCGAACGGGGCAGGCCTTTCGCATCGGCCCCCCCGCCGAGTGGACGCGGGGGTTTGCGCCGTCCCGCGGCGGGCAGCGAAAGGGGCGCACCGAGGGGGCAGCAGATGATCAACGTGGTGGCGGAGGATTTCGCCGCGGCCGTCGGATCCGGACGGCTGGAACTGCCGCTGCCGGGGGGCGGGCGGACCTATGAGCGCTGGGCCGTGCTCGCGGAACTGGCCGGGGAGGACCTGTCGCTGGCCCGGCTGTCCGAGGGGCACACCGACGCGCTGGCCATCCTGGCCGAGCTCGACGCCGGCTCGCCACCACCGGGGAGCCGCTGGGGGGTCTGGGCCGCGCAGCCGCCCGGACCGGGGCTCATGGCCACCCGGGCCGCGGGCGGCTGGCGGCTCGACGGCATCAAGCGGTACTGCTCGGGAGCACGGTCGTGCACCAACGCGCTGGTGACGGCGGCGGCCCCGGACGGCACCCGGCTGTTCGCGGTCGGCACCCGCGACCTCGCCCCGGTCGCGGGCACCTGGCCCGCCACCGGCATGGCCGGCAGCGACACGCTCGACGTCGAGTTCACCGACATCCCCGGGGAGCCGGTCGGCGAGCCGGGCAGCTATACCGCCCGGCCCGGCTTCGCACACGGCGGGGCCGGCGTGGCCGCCTGCTGGTACGGCGGCGCGCGGGCCGTCGCCCAGACCCTGCTGACCGCGGCGGCCAAGCGCGACATCGGCCCGCATGGCCTGGCCCACCTGGGCGCCGTCGACATCGCCCTGCACACCACCCGGGCCGCGCTCGAGCAGGCGGCCGCGGAGATCGACGCGGACCCCGCGGACCGCGGGCACGTCGGCTGGCGGCGGACCCTGCGGATACGCGCCCTCGTCGAGGCCACCGCGACCGAGGTCATGGAGCGGGTGGGCCGGGCCCTCGGGGCCGGCCCGCTGTGCCACGACGAGGCGCACGGCCGCCGCGTCGCCGACCTGACCGTCTACCTGCGGCAGCATCACGCCGAGCGGGACCTGGCCGAGCTCGGCGCGCTGGCGGCCGAGGCCGGCGCCTCGTGGTGAGAGCACCGGCCGCCGCGAAGTCGCCCGCCCCGAACCGGATCGACCGGCCGGGAACCCCGGAGCACGCCTGGGACGCGTGGCCTGAGCTGCGGCAGCTGCCGACCGTCGACCCGGCGGCCTGGCCCGGCGTCGTGGTGGTGGCGGCCCATCCCGACGACGAGGTCCTCGGGGCCGGGGGCACGATGGCGATCCTGGCCGCCGCGGGCGTGCCGGTCCGGCTGGTCGCGGTCACCGACGGCGAGGGGTCGCACCCGGACGCCGATCCCGCGGTCATCGC
>DASXJJ010000108.1:0-2981 GCA_036497465.1 Pseudonocardia sp.
TCCGTCGGGGCGTCCAGGGTGATCAGGTCGGTCACCGGCAGCGCGGCGGCCGGGCCGACCAACGACCCCGGCCAGCCGCGGACCACGCCGTTGTGGCTGAACAGCCAGGGCCCGTCGGCGAAGGGCGCGCAGGCGGTGTGCACCACCGGCATGCCCACGGTGGCCGAGCGGACGGCGGCCAGCACCGCGCCCGACTCGGTCGCCAGGGCCACCTGCGCGAACGACCCGTCGGCCCACAACGGGCGGGCGCTGCGGTAACGCACCGGCTCGGTGCCCGGCTTCGGGTACCAACCGACGCCGAACCCGTCGGCGTTCACCGTCCCGCCGCCGCGCATGTCGGCGGGTTGGTAGGACTGGCGCAGCAGCCCGCGCGGCGGGTCGAGCACCAGGTCCGCGAGCGTCCTCGGCGGGCCCAGGTAGGCCAGGTGTCGGCACACCCCGGCTACCCGGCCCCGCCGGCCAGGTCCGCCGCGGTGGCGTCCCGGGCGCAGCGGAAACCGGAGAAGACCTGCCGGCGGATCGGGTGGTCCCAATTGCGGAAGGTGCCCCGGATGGCGGCCGGCGCGGTGCCGAACGACCCGCCGCGCAGCACGCGGTAGTCGCCGCCGAAGAACGCTTGCGAGTACTCCGGGTACGGGAACATCTCGAACCCCGGGTACGGGTACCAGCCCGACGACGTCCACTCCCACACGTCGCCGATCAGCTGGTGCACCCCCAGCGGGGAGGCCCCGGCCGGGTAGGCGCCCACCGGCACCGGGCCCAGGTGGCGCTGGCCCAGGTTCGCCCGCTCCGGGGTCGGGTCCTCGTCACCCCACGGGTAGCGGCGGGAGCGGCCGGTGGCCGGGTCCCAGCGAGCGGCCTTCTCCCACTCCGGCTCGGTGGGCAGCCGCTTGCCGGCCCAGGCCGCGTACGCCGCCGCCTCGTGGAAGCACACGTGCACCACCGGCTCGTCGTCGCGCACCGGCTCGACCACGCCGAAGCGCCGCCGGTACCAGCGGTCGCCGTCGCGGGCCCAGAACTGCGGGGCGACCAGGCCGGCCTCGGCCCGGTGCCGCCAGCCCTCGTCGTTCCACCAGCGGCGGTCGTCGTATCCCCCGGCCGCGATGAACGCGGCGTACTGCCCGTTGGTCACCGGGGCGGTGTCGATCACGAACGCGGGCACCTCGACGGGGTGCGCCGGCCGCTCGTTGTCCAGCGCCCACGGCTCGGAGGAGGTGCCCATGGTGAACGGCCCGGCCGGCACCAGCACCTCGGCCGGCAGCGGCGCGCCGGGCGAGGGGGGCAGGGGCTCGCCGCCCAGCACCGGGGTGCCGGCGCGCAGCTGGTGGGTGGCCAGCATCGTCTCGTCGTGCTGCTGCTCGTGCTGCACGATCATGCCGAACGCGAAGGCGTGCTCCTCCAGCCTGCGCCCGGCCAGCGGGCTGCGCTCCAGGGCGTCCAGGGCCTTGTCCCGCACCTCGGCCACGTAGGCCCGGGCCTCGGTGGGGGTCAGCAGCGGCAGCTCGACCCGGCTGGCCCGGGTGTGCTGGAAGGCGTCGTAGAGCCCGTCGATCTCCGGCCGCAGCGGCTCGCGGCCGCCGACGTCGCGGACCAGCCAGAGCTCCTCCTGGCTGCCGATGTGCGCCAGGTCCCAGACCAGCGGCGACATCAGCGGCGAGTGCTGGCGCAGCAGGTCGGCCTCGTCGATGTCGGTGAGCGCGGCGCTGCGGGCCCGGCACGCGGTCAGCTCCTCGGCGACCCGGCGGCGCAGGCCCTCCGGGTCGAGCGTGGTGAGCGGGTGCGGCTGTTCGGTCATCGGCGTCCTCCCGGCTCGTCGCGGGCGCGTGCGTCCTCGGTCTCGTCGGCGGTACATCGGCCCCGGGCGACCCGGTGCTCGGCCACCCGCTCGACCAGGTCACGCACCGGCCCCGGGCCGACCAGCCCGGGCAGCGCGCTCCGGGCCAGGTCGAACACGGTGCGGGCGGCGGCGGCCAGTGCGGGGTCGCCCAGGCCGTCCCGGGCGGCGGCGACCCACCGCCCGGACACCGGCAGGCACGCCTCCAGGGCGGCCGTCGTGCTGACCGGGTCGGACAGCAGTGCGGTCAGCACGGCCACCGGCACCACCCACTCCGGACCCGGCTGGGCGTCCAGGTAGCGCACCTCGAGGTGCCCGTGCGCCCGCACTGGCGGGAACAGCGTGGACAGGTGCAGGTCCAGGTCGGCGGTGGTCGGCGGGGTGGGCAGCGCCCCGGCCAGCCAGGCGGCGAAGCTCACCCCGACCGGGGTGTCCCAGGCCCCGTTCTCGCGGCGCACGCACAGCACGTAGGCGTCCATGGCCCGGCGGGCGTACGCCTGCGCGGGATCGTCGGCGGTCAGCTCCGGCGGCGCGGTGCGGCACGCGTCGAGCGCCCACCAGCAGGCCATCCGGGACGACCGCCAGCCGGTGCGCCGGCCGTTGAGCACCGGCGAGTTGGCGAACACGCCCAGCAGCACGGGGCCGGCCGCGTGTAGCAGCGTCCAGCGCCGCCACACGTCGTCCCGCTCGCCGGTGTCGAAGCAGGGCTGCACGGCGGCGGTGGAGCACATCATGTCCCGCCCGGCGTGGCCGCTCCGGTCGAACGCGGTCTCCATGGCCACGTACCGGGGGGTAGACAACAGCCGCTGCGGTGGACCCACCGGGTCGGCGGCCCAGGGACGCGGCCGCAGGTCGCGGCCGGCGAGCCGCTGGTGCAGCTCGGCGCGGTCGGCCTCCACCGTCTCGAACAGGGCGGCGAGGTCGGGAAGGGCGGGGCTGGCGAGCTCGACCTGTCCGCCGGGTTCGGCGGTGACCAGGGAGCCGCGCGGGAGAGGGAGTGCGGGTGACCGGGGATCGAGGGTGGTCGGACTGTGCGGGCCGAGGGCGCCGGCCAGGGCGTCGAGGTCGAGGCGGGCGCCGGACGGTCGTTCCAGCAGCCACTCGAGCTCGACGCCGAGCAGCCGGGGAGGCCCGTGCTTGAAGCAGA
>DASXJJ010000109.1:0-1847 GCA_036497465.1 Pseudonocardia sp.
CGCCGCACCTGGCAGCGGCCGGCCTGGACCGTCGATTCGCTGCGGGCCGTCCAGCGTGGCCGGCGGGTGTCGGTGGTGCTGCCCGCGCTGAACGAGCAGGCGACCGTCGGCCCGATCGTGGCCGCCATCCTGCCGCTCACCCAAGGCGCCGACCCGCTGGTGCACGAGCTGGTCGTGCTGGACTCCGGCTCCACCGACGACACCAGGGCGGTCGCGGCCGCGGCGGGCGCCCGGGTGGTCGGCCGCGAGCAGGTGCTCCCCGACGTCGAGCCGCTGCCGGGCAAGGGCGAGGTGCTGTGGCGCTCGCTGGCCGCCACCTCCGGTGACCTGGTCGTCTTCCTCGACTCCGACCTGGTCGATTTCGACCCGGGCTTCGTCCCGGCGCTGCTCGGCCCACTGCTCACCGAGCCCGGGGTGGCCCTGGTCAAGGGTTTCTACCGGCGCCCGCTGCGGCTGGAGACCGCCGAGCTGGACACCGGCGGCGGCCGGGTCACCGAGCTGCTGGTGCGCCCGCTGCTGGCCGCGCTGTGCCCGCAGCTGTCCGGCATCGTGCAACCGCTCGGCGGGGAGTACGCGGCCACCCGGGAGCTGCTGGAGTCGGTGCCCTTCGCGGCCGGCTACGGGGTGGAGATCGGGTTGCTGCTCGACACCCACTCCGGGCATGGGCTCGACGCGCTGGCACAGGTGAACCTCGGCGTCCGCAAGCACCGCAACCGCTCGTTGCTGCAGCTCGGGGTGATGGCGGGTGAGATCCTCAGCGCCGCGCTGCACCGGTGCGGGCTGCCGGACGATGGCTCTGGGAACGGGGCGGAGATCACCCAGTTCCGTCAGCTCGCGGGGGAGTGGCTGCCGACCAGCCAGCGGGTGCAGGTCGTCGAGCGGCCGCCCATGCGGGAGGTACGAGAGGAAGTTGACGGGGCTCGCCGGTAGTTTGGCCGCGATGGCTACGGCGCTGATCTACGTACTCGTGCTGCTCGCGGTGGCGGCGGCGATCTTCGTCGGTGTGTCCGCGTTGTTCGGGCGGGGTGAAGAGCTCGCCCCGATCCCGCGTGGAGCCTCGCCGACGTGGCTGCCCGATATCCGAATCGAGGCCGCCGATGTGCGGGCCGTGCGTTTCCAGCAGGCCGTGCGGGGTTACCGGATGTCCGAGGTCGACTGGGTGCTCGAGCAGGTCGCCGCCGAGATGGAGCGGCTGCACACCCGCATCGCCGAGCTGGAGCCGAGCCCGGACGGGGCGGTCACGGGCGGGGCGGTCACGGACGGGGCGGTCACGGACGTACCCACCCAGGAGCACACAGAGGCATGAGCAGCGATCTGAACCTGACCGTCGACGTGGCCGCCGGCCCGGAGGTCACCTGGCGCGCCGCCACCGACTGGGCCAGACAGGGCGAGTGGATGCTCGGCACCACGGTCACGGTGACCCGGGGAGATGGCCGATCGGTGGGCTCGACGCTCTCGGCGCGCACCGGGGCCGGACCGGTGGGCTTCACCGACACCATGGAGATCACCGAGTGGGATGCGGTGGCCCGGCGCTGCGTGGTCCGGCACACCGGGCGGGTCGTCCGGGGCGACGGGGTGTTCTCGGTGACCGCCGGTGTGGGCGGTGGCTCGGTGTTCCACTGGGGCGAGATGCTCGACCTGCCACTGGGCGCGGTGGGCCGGCTCGGCTGGCCGGTGGTCCGCCCGGCGTTCGCCGGCGGCGTGAAGCTGTCGCTGCGCCGGTTCGCGGAGTTCTGCGCCACCTACGAACCCCTCGACGACCCCACCGACCACGGAGGGACCGCGCCATGACAGACGGGGCGATGCCGGGACCCGACGGCGAGCCGCGATGCCCGTGGGGGCTGTCC
>DASXJJ010000110.1:0-4037 GCA_036497465.1 Pseudonocardia sp.
GTAGCCGCCGCCGGGGTGGATCCCCAGCTGCAGGAACCGGGAGTCGAACCTGGCCTTCGGGCCGGCCACCCGCACGTCGCAGGCCAGCGCCAGGTTCATCCCGGCGCCCACCGCGGCGCCGTTGACGGCGGCCAGCGTGGGCAGCGTGCAGTTCGCGACGGCCATGAACCCGGCGTACACCCGCCGAAGCCCGGCCTCCGTGGACTCGCCCAACTGCGCGAGGTCGGCGCCGGCGCAGAACGCGGGCGGCTCGCCGGTGACCACCACCGCGCCGACCGACTCGTCCTGCTCGGCCCGGCGCACCTCCTCGACGAGCTGCGCGGCCAGGTCGGCGGCCATCGCGTTGCGGCGTTCCGGGTCGGACACGGTGATCAGGGCGACCCCGTCACGCCGCTCGGAGCGGACCCCGCGCGCGGCAGTGGGGGCGGTGGCGTCGGTGGTCATACCGCCATATTGCCCCCGACCCCTGACGATCGTGCCGCGGGTCGACCCGCCCTGTGGTTCGGTCCGCCGCGTGGAACCGCCGGGGGCGCTCGCTCGTTGCCGGGGTGAAGGGGTGGTGAGGAGGATCCGAGGCGTGCACAGTTCTCTCAACGGCCTGAAGACGGCCGTCCTGCTGGGCGGGATGAGTGCCCTGGTGCTGCTGGTCGGGTCGCTGTTCGGGCGCACCGGGTTGTTCGTGGCCGTGCTGGCCGCGCTGGGCATGAACGCCTACGCCTACTTCAACTCCGACAAGCTGGCGCTGCGCGCGATGCATGCCGTGCCGGTCTCCGAGGCCGAGCAGCCGGCCATGTACCGGATCGTCCGCGAGCTGGCCACCGCCGCGCACCAGCCGATGCCGAGGCTGTACGTCAGCCCGACCAGCGCGCCCAACGCGTTCGCCACCGGCCGCGACCCCCGGCACGCGGCGGTGTGCGCGACCACCGGGATCCTGGACCTGCTCGACGAGCGCGAGCTACGCGGGGTGCTCGGGCACGAGCTCTGCCACGTCTACAACCGGGACATCCTGATCTCCTGCGTGGCCGGGGCGCTCAGCTCGATGATCACGTTCCTGGCGCACATGGCCATGTTCGCCTCGTTCTTCGGCGGGAACGACGAGGACCGGCCGAACCCGATCGCCATGCTGCTGGTGTCGCTGCTCGGCCCGATCGCGGCGGCGGTGATCCAGATGGCGGTCAGCCGGTCCCGGGAGTACCAGGCCGACGCCAGCGGTGCCGAGCTCACCCGCGACCCGCTGGCGCTGGCCTCGGCGCTGCGCAAGCTGGAGCTGGGCACCCAGCTGGCCCCGCTGCCACCGGACCCGAAGCTGGTCAACCAGTCGCACCTGATGATCGCCAACCCGTTCCGCCCGGGCGATGGCATGTCCAAGCTGTTCTCCACCCACCCGCCGCTGGCCGACCGGATCCGGCGGCTGGAGCAGATGGCCGGCCGCCGCTAGCCCCGGCTCGTCAGGCCTCCGGCAGGACCGCGCGGACCGCGCCCACCGGGCGGCCGCCGCCGAGCAGCGGCAGCTCGGCGTGCGCTCGGATCGTCGGGTTGTCCAGCCCGAGCCGCAGCAGCACCGAGGCCAGCACCACCGCCCGGGCCCGGGCGGCGCCGTCGGAGACCTTCACCGCCACGCCGCGGCCGTCGGCCAGCCCGGCGCCGTACACACCCTCCGCGCCGATCTTGCACAGCAGCCCGGGGGTGGCCCGCATCAGCGCCGCCTCGTCCCGGCGGCGGCCGCTGACCAGCTCCGGGTACGCCCGCACCGCGTCGGTGAGCCGGCGGGCGTCGGTGCCCGGTGCCGCCGCGGCCAGCGCGCCGAACGCCCGGGCCAGCCCGGCCAGGCTGATGGCCAGCAGCGGTGCGCCGCAGCCGTCGATCGCGGTGGCGGCGGACCGCTCGGCGGCCAGGTCCTCCAGCGTCTCGCGGATCACCCGCTGCACCGGGTGACCCGGGTCGAGGTAGCCGTCGGTGGGCCAACCGTTGCGCACGCAGGTGGCCAGCATCGCGGCGTGCTTGCCCGAGCAGTTCATGGTGATCGGGGCCGGGCCCCGCCCGGAGCGCACCCACTCGTCGCGCGCGACGTCGTCCAGCGGGTAGCCGGGCGGGGTGCCCAGCGCGGACTCGGCCAGCCCGGCGGCGGCCAGGATGCGGCGCACGCCGTCCAGGTGCGGAGGCTCCCCGGAGTGCGAGGAGGTGGCCACCGCGAGCAGGTCGGCCGGCAGGTCCAGCCCGGCCCGGAGCATGCCCAGGGTCTGCAGCGGCTTGTTCGCCGAGCGGGGCAGCATCGGTTGCTCGATCGCCCCCAGCGACCAGACCGGAGCACCGCCCGGGCCGGTGACCACCACCGACCCGTGATGGCGGCCCTCCACGAACCCGCTGCGCACGACTTCGGCGAGCACGACGTCGGTCATCGGCGCAGGGTACGGCTCAGCCGGTGGCGCCCGCCGCCCTGGCGATGGCCATCACGTACTCGCCGTACCGCGAGCTGCCCAGCTCGGCGCCCAGCGCGTAGCAGGCGTCGGCGTCGATGTAGCCCATGCTCAGCGCCACCTCCTCCAGGCACGCGATCCGGATGCCCTGGCGATGCTCCAGCACCTGGACGTACTGCGAGGCCTCGACCAGCGAGTCGTGGGTACCGGTGTCCAGCCAGGCGAAGCCGCGGCCCAGGTCGATCAGGGTGGCGGTGCCGCGCTCCAGGTACGCCCGGTTGACGTCGGTGATCTCCAGCTCGCCGCGCGGGGAGGGCCGGATGCCCCGGGCGATGTCCACCACGTCGTTGTCGTAGAGGTAGAGCCCGGTGATGGCCCGGTTGGACCTCGGTCGTTCCGGCTTCTCCTCGATGGACACCAGCCGGCCGTGCTCGTCGGCCAGCCCCACCCCGTAGCGCCCGGGGTTGCTCACCGGGTAGCCGAAGAGCACGCAGCCGTCCAGGCCGCGGATCGCCGCGCGCAGCTGGGCCGGGAACCCGGGGCCGTGGAAGATGTTGTCGCCGAGCACCAGGGCGGCCTGGTCGTCGCCGATGTGGTCGGCCCCGATCAGGAACGCCTCGGCCAGCCCGTTGGGCTTTGACTGCTCGGCGTAGCTCAGCCGCAGCCCGAGCGCGGACCCGTCACCGAGCAGCCGTCGGAACATGGGCAGGTCACCGGGGGTGGAGATGATCAGGATGTCCCGGATGCCGCCGAACATCAGCACGGACAGCGGGTAGTAGATCATCGGCTTGTCGTAGACCGGCAGCAGCTGCTTGGACACCGCGGTGGTCACCGGGAACAGCCGGCTGCCGGTGCCGCCGGCCAGCACGATGCCCTTCATCGCGGGAACCGCGCGGCCGTGGTGGGACATGCCCGACACGGTAGCGACGGGGTCGGACGGGTCCGGACGCGGCGGGCCCGCAGGCCCGGCCCGCATCGGACCGAGGGCTCGACCGTGTCGGCGTGCCCCATGGCGCCACCGTACGACGGGCCCGGTCGTCATATCCGGCCGGTGGCGAGGCCCGGTCACGGGGGGCGCCGGGCTGGCCGCGCTGGCCAGCGGCGGTGCTGCTGGCATCCCGCGGGAGTGCCGGCCGGGTCAACAGTGGTCGTTGCGCCAGTCACCGTCCTCCTTGACCCACGGCTCCTCCTCCCGGTCCAGGGCCGGCCGGTCGAAGCGGTAGGTCACGGCCGCCCGGTCGCCGGCGATGCGGGGCATCACCGAATCCAACCGGGCCTGGCCGTAGCGCGCGGCGGCCTCGGCCGCCTGCCCCTGCAGCACGTCCGGGCTGACCGCCTCCTGGCAGCGCTCCGAGAGCAGCTCGTGCGCGCGCCGGCCGTCGCCGCGCAGGAACGCCGAGGTGTAGGAGCGCACCGCCTCCTCGATCGCGTTGGCCTCTCGAGCCGGGCTCGACTGCTCGGTGTCGGGTGCGACACCGCAGGCCGGGACCAGCACCAGGACGCCGGTCATCAGGACCAGTCCGCGCGGTACGGGGATGCGCGGGCAACGTCGGGGTTCGTCGCTCATGTCCCAAGGGCGGCTGGGGACCACACATGGTTGCGACACATCACGATCGGGAC
>DASXJJ010000111.1:0-10585 GCA_036497465.1 Pseudonocardia sp.
ACCATCGGCAGCCGGCGGCGGGCCGCGGCGAGGGCGTCGCCGTCACGGGTGTGGGCCTTCTCGCGGACCAGAAGCTCGTCACGGGCGGCCTGCCAGGTGGCCAGGTCAACGACGGGCGGGCGGCCGGGCAGCGCGGTGGTCAGATCGTCCGGCGTGGTCGTCATGGTGTCCTCCGTGGTGTGTCTCGTGCCGGGCAGCGTCGTACGACGCGTCCTGCGACACCAGAACAGACCCACGACCCGGCCGGAACTCATCGCGGCGGGGCACCCGGCATTCAGCGCGGCACGCTGAACGATGTGACGCGGGCCCGGTGGAGCCTGGTCGGCGATTGCTCCTCAGCGCGCTCCGGCCCTCGGTGGGCGCCGCGCGGATCGCAGGGCGGAGCGCGCGGCGTTGAGGCCGCACATGCCGTGCACCCCGGCGCCGGGCGGGGTGGCGGCCGAGCACAGGTACACCCCGGGCACCCCGGTGGCGTACGGGTCCAGCGCGACCCGGGGGCGCAGCGCCACCTGCAGCGGGTCGTTGGCGCCGGTGGCGATGTCGCCGCCGACGTAGTTGGGGTTGTAGGCGGCCAGCGCGGCGGTGCTCCGCGCGTGCCGGTCCTCGATCCGGTCGGAGACGCCCGGGGCGAACCGCTCGATCTGGTCGAGGACCGCGTCCGTGGCGTCGCCCGGGTACCCGGCAGGCACGTGCGCGTAGGCCCATACCGGGTGCAGGTCGCCCACCGAGCGGGTGGGGTCGGCCAGGTACTGCTGGCCGACCAGCACGAACGGCCGCTCCGGCATCCGCCCGGCCCAGATGTCCCGCTCGCTGTCGGCCATCTCCTCCAGCGGCCCGCCCAGGTGCACGGTGCCGGCCCGGCGGCACGCCTCGTTCGTCCACGGGATGCCGCCGCGCACCGCGAGGTCCACCTTGAACGCGCCGGGCCCGTGCCGGTAGCGGCGGTAGGCACGGGCCGCCGCCCTCGGCTGCCGGCCGGCGAGCAGCTCGGCGGCCGCGCCCGGGGCCAGGTCCAGCATCACCAGGTCGGCGTCGGCGACCTCGCGGAAGTCCCGCACCAGCACCCCGGTCTTCACGGTGCCGCCCAGCCCGGTCAGCTCGGCCACCATCGCGTCGGTGATCGCCTGGGAGCCGGCCTCCGCGACCGGCCAGCCGTACGCGTGCCCGGCGGCGGTGAGCATCAGCCCGATCGCCGAGGTCAGCGGCCGGCGCAGCGGGTGGAACGCGTGCGCGGCGACCCCGCCGAACAGCGCCCGTGCCTCCGGGGTGCGCCACCGGCGGGCCAGCACGGTGGCCGGCAGCGGCGCGCCCAGCCCGAACCGCAGCAGCGGTCCGAGGTGCCGGGGCAGGTGCAGCACCGGCCGGAACAGCTCGGCGACCAGCTCGTCGTAGTGCTCCGTCAACGGCTCGAACACCCGCCGCCAGGCCCGCCCGTCGGAGCCGAGGCCGGCGGCGGTGTCGCCCACCGAGCGGTACAGCACGCCGGCGGTGCCGGAGTCCAGCGGGTGTGCCAGCTCGACCTCCGGCCAGCACCAGCGCAGCCCGTGCCGCTCGAGGCCCAGCGAGCGCAGGAACGGCGAGGCCAGCGCGGTGGGGTGGGCGGCGGAGCAGTCGTCGTGCCGCAGGCCGGGCACGGTCAGCTCCGAGGTGCGCGCCCCGCCACCGGGGCTGGCAGCGGCCTCCAGCACCGTGACCGAGCAGCCCTGCCGGGCCAGCGTGATGGCGGCGGCCAGCCCGTTCGGGCCGGCCCCCACCACGACGGCATCAGTCATTCTGGCTGCTCGACGCCTTCGGCTGGTCGGCCGGAGCACCGTCGTGCTGGCCGGCTCCCGGCGTGACCTCGGCCGGTGGGATCTCCGGTGTCGCCGGCGTCGCGGCCGGCACCCGGGTGTGCACCTGGTACGGGATCGGGCCGTCGTCCAGCCACGGCTGCGCGGCGATCATGTCGTGCACGTCGACCACGCCGGTCTCCACCACCCCCAGCGCGGCGTCGACCACCCGGTACCGCTGGGTCATGGTGTGCCACGGCTGCGACTCCAGCAGCACCACGACGCACTCGCCGGGGGCGTACTGGCAGCGGTCCTGCACGGCCTGGATGAAGAACTCGTTGTGCAGGTGGCCGTCGCCGAACTGCCAGCCGACCACCGTGGCCAGCACGAACTCGCCCTCCCGGATGTCGTAGTTCTCCGGCGAGTCGAGGTGGGTGAGCATCACCGAGGACAGCGCCCGGCCGTGGCTGTTCATGTAGCGCCAGGCCACCGCCTTCTGCAGGAAGATCTCGCCGACCTCCTTGCTGTACAGCTCGGTGAGCTGGTCGACCTGGATCTTCGAGGACTTCACGATGTTCGTGTCCAGCCGCTGCTCGCAGCTGGTGGTGTCCTCCGGGGTGCGGCGGAACGCCCACAGCCCGGTCGCCCAGTTGCCCGCGTAGTAGCGCGCGGCGGGCAGGAACGAGATCCAGTCGGGCCGGAAGTTGCCCAGGATCGGCACGCCGAACAGCACGACCACGATCAGCGCGGTGAGCCACGGCGACGCGGCCATCGCGTCGATCCCGAACTCCGGCGCCGGGTGCAGCACGTACAGCCAGATCAGCGAGAACGTGTAGAAGATGTTCCACTCCAGCGGCACCGCCAGCGGGAAGTTGGACGTGATGTACAGGTGGAAGACCACCATGATGGTGGCGAACACCAGCGTCACGGTGCGGTCGGTGGAGAACATCAGGATCACCGGGACGGCGAACTCCAGCGCGGTGCCGGAGTGCGCCAGCAGCGCGGCCAGCCGCGACGGGCGCACGTCGGTCGGGAAGTCGCGGCACATCGCGCGGCGGAGCCTCTTGGACACCATCAGCGGCGCGTTGGTGGTCATCCCCTGCACCACGTAGGAGAAGTGCCGGCCGAACTTCGACGCGGCCGCGCCCCACCACACGGCGAACATGACCAGCTTGGCGCCGAGGATCATGTCGGTGTAGGGCAGCGTGGCGAACATGATGCACATGACCCAGTACTGCTCGCTGCGCGCGGCCAGGAACAGCAGCCGGTCGCGCAGGCCGGCGAGCAGGGTGAGGCCGATCAGCACGGCCAGCAACCTCGGGTCCAGCAGGCCGACGCTGTCCGCCGGCTGGCCCGCCTTGGGCACCCCGTCGGAGAACAGCAGCACCAGCGCGGTCACGATCATGCCGGCGTACAGCGCGACGTCGAGCACGGTGCGCTTCGAACCGCCCGCGATCGGGTTCTTGCCGGGCCACGGAGGCAGCTTGATGGTGCCCGGCCGCAGCCAGTAGGTGCAGCCGCCGACCCACGGCTTGAACCGGAACGCCAGCGGACCGCAGGAGGCACCCAGGCCGAGCACCTCGTAGAGGATCACCCAGATGACCAGCTTCTGGTAGAAGATCGGCTGGGTCCACCAGGAGGCGATGTCACCCAGCCCGCCGATCCCGCTCGTCCGGGAGGCCAGCAGGAGCCCGACCAGCGCGAACATGGCGATCTTCACGACGTAGAGCGTGTGGATCATCTTCGGGGTGCCGAAGCCGTAGTCGATCCAGTGCAGCACGAGGATCTTCATCCGCTCCAGGTGCGGGCGGTCCTTCCAGGCGGCCAGGTCCACGTCCGGCAGATCGGCGTTGAGGAAACCCACGGTGGTTCTCCGATCGAGGTCGTCCGCCGCGTTCACGGCACTCACGGCGCACGGGCGCCGCCGGCACCCGGTGACGCGAACACGCGGCGTGACCGGATGGCAGCGGGATGATGACCGGGCCAACGGTAGCCAGTACCGCGCCCGCGACCACTGTCACTGGCTCACCAACCACCCGGTGCCGTTCGTCCCGCGCGCACAAAGCCGCCCGCCCCGGCGCCCGATCCGTGCCCGATCGGCCCCTGCCGGAATGCGGCGGTGGCCGCGCCGTGTTGCACCCGGGTATGGACTTCGGCATCGCCACATTCGTGACCGACGAGGGGATCCGCCCGGGGCCGCTGGGCGCCGCGCTGGAGGAGCGGGGCCTCGACTCGCTGTTCCTGGCCGAGCACTCGCACATCCCGACAAGCCGGGAGAGCCCCTACCCCGGAGGCGGTGACCTGCCCCGGATCTACTACCGCACGCTGGACCCGTTCGTCGCGCTGACCGCCGCCGCCTCGACCACCTCGCGGCTGCAGCTCGCCACCGGGATCGCGCTGGTCCCGCAGCGGGACGTGATCCACCTGGCCAAGGAGGTCGCCAGCCTGGACCTGGTCTCCGACGGGCGTGCGGTGCTCGGGGTGGGTGCCGGCTGGAACCGCGAGGAGATGCGCAACCACGGCGCCGAGCCGAGCACCCGGGGCGCGCTGATGAACGAGCGGCTCGCCGCGCTGAAGGAGATCTGGACGTCCGAGGAGGCGGAGTTCCACGGCGAGCACGTCGACTTCGACCCGATCTACTCCTGGCCGAAGCCGGTCCGCACGCCGCACCCGCCGATCTTCATCGGCGGCGAGAGCAGGGCGGCGCTGGACCGCCTGGTCCGCTACGGCGACGGGTGGCTGCCCCGGGCGCACACCAGTCCCGAGGAGCTGACCAGGGTGCGGGCCTGGCTGGCCGACCAGGGCCGGACCGACGTGCCGTTCACCATCTTCGGCGCGGGGCGGGACAAGGCCGAGCTGGACGGCTACCGCGAGGCCGGGGTCGAGCGGGTCACCTTCCTGCTACCCACCCGCCCGGAGAGCGAGACGCTGGCCGAGCTGGACGAGATCGCCTCGCTGGTGGCCTCGCGGAGCTGACACGGGGCGTGACCGTTGATCACACACCGTGAATGCCATCGACGCTCAATGGAGTGAAATGGCCCCCCGCGGTCGGCCCGCCTACCGGCGGGTTCGCGGTTTTGCCTGGACCGTGACCTGTCGTTGCCAGACCCCCCGGTGGTCACTCGATGCGCATGAGCACAATGCGTATCAGCAGAAGACCATCGGCTCGCACGAAAGGTCGACGCCCACGATGCTGATAGTCGAGATGTTGGCTCGCATGCCCGATCTGCGTCGGCGGATCCACGCCGAGCACGTCTCGGACGGCGCGGGCTACTGTCGCGACTGCCAGAGCGCCCGCTGGCCCTGCGAGCTCGTGCAGCTCGCGGCGGAAGCGGACCGCCAAGGCGGACGCCAGCCGCACCGGTCGAGCCGCCCACCGTCCACCTCAGCCCGCACCCTCGGCTGGCCCGTGCCGGCCCAGGGCGGGGCGGGGGCGCTGTCCTGGCCCGCCGCGCGCACCGCCGCGATCGGCGCGCACGCCCCGGCCGCCGCCTATGCCCCCGCCGCGCAGGTCGGTGGCTACCCGGGCGCGGAGTACGGCCACTGGTCCACCACGGACTCCGGCGCGTACCCGGCGGCCGCCGGGTACGGCGACCACCCGGGTGGCGCCCGCACCGGCGGCTACCCCGCCGTCGGCGGGCCCGGCGGCTACCCCCCGGTCACCCGGTCCGGCGCCTACCCCGCCGTCGGCGGGCCCGGCGGTAATCCGGTGGCCGGACCGGTGGGCGCGCACCCGGCGGTCACCCAGGTCGGCCCCCATCCGCTGGCCGACCGGCGCCCGGTCGGGTCCGCGCCCGCCGACCCGACCGGTGGGCTGCCCGAGCCGCGCCGCAACCTGACCGGCCAGTTCCCCGCCGTGGACCACAACGCCGAGGGCCACAACGCCGAGGGCCACGACGGGCAGCGGGCCGCCGAGCAGGGCATGGTCGAGGACCCGGCCGCGCTCGCCTACCGCGACGAGCTCGCCGCGCGGCGCGACCAGCTGCGCGGCCGGCCCGCCGGTCAGCGCGAGCTGCGCAACGAGACGCGGGCCCGCCGCGAGCAGCGGCGCGCCCAGCTCAACGACTCGGGTCCGCGCACCGACGCGCTCGGCCGGCACGACTTCGGCCGGGAACCCGGTCCCGGGGACGACCGGCCCGCGAGCGGCCCGCCGCCCGGCCGGCACGACTACGACACGCTGGCCGAGGTGCTCTCCACCCGGCGGGACGGCCCGTCCTGGCCGGACCGTTCCTGACCCGACGGCTCCGGTGTGCCGGGCCGGCTGCGCGCGACCACCGCGTGCAGCCGGCCCGCCACGGAGCCCAGCTCGTCCAGCAGCCCGGGCGTGGGGTCGGTGAGGACGCAGTCGCCGCCCAGCGCCAGCACGTCCCGCACGAGCAGCTCCAGCGAGTCGGAGCCCAGCCGCACCGTGCTCCCGCCGTCGGCCGAGGGAGTCACCTTCCCGGGCAGCAGCGTGGGCAGCCGGCCGGCCACCTGCTCCGCGGCAACTCCCACCTCCGCCCGCGCGGCGTACCGGTACGGCGCCTCGGTGATCGACGCGCGCAGGTAGGCCGCGGCGTCCCCGCCCGGTAGCTCTCGCGGCCGGAAGCGGTGCCGCACGCTGGCCGGCGCGGTGACCCGGTCCAGCCGGAACGTGCGCCAGTCGTCCCTGTTCAGGTCGAACCCGACCAGGTACCAGCGTCCCCGGGTGGCCACCAGATTGTGCGGCTCCACCCGCCGGGAGGTCGGCTCGTCGTCCCGGCCCCGGTAGTCGAACACCACGACCTCCTCGTCCCGGCAGGCCGCCGCGAGCACCGTCAGTACCCCCGGGTCGGTGGCCGGCCCGCTCCGGCCGGGCAGGCCGACCGTCGCCAATCCGACCGAGGCGACCCGCTGGCGCAGCCTCGGTGGCAGCACCTGTTCGAGCTTCACCAGCGCACGGGCGGCCGCCTCGTCGATGCCGGCCACGCCGGCCGCGGCGGCCGTCCGCAGCCCGACGGCGATCGCCACCGCCTCGTCGTCGTCCAGCGCCAGCGGGGGCAGCGACCGACCCGACGCCAGCCGGTAGCCGCCCGCGGTGCCGGTGGTCCCGGTGACCGGGTAGCCGAGCTCGCGCAGCCGGTCCATGTCCCTGCGGACGGTGCGGGTGGTGACCCCGAGCCGCTCGGCCAGCTCGGGGCCGGCCCACTCGCGGCGACCCTGCAGCAGGGCGAGCAGCCGGAGCAGGCGGGCGGGCAGGTCTGCGCTCACCCGATCGAGGGTGCCACACATTGCGGACCGAAGCTGTCCTCAACGGCTTCTAGCGTGCTGGTATGACGACGACAGGACAGCTCACCACCGACCTGACCCGCTCCGTTCACGGACCGGTGTACGCGCCCGGCAGCGACGCCTACGACGCGGAGCGGGCCGGCTTCCAGACCGCGTACGCCCACCGCCCCGCGCTGGTCGTCGGGGCGGTGGACGCCGCCGACGTCGCCGCCTCGGTCCGGTTCGCGGCCGCGCGCGGGCTGCCCGTCGCCGTGCAGGCCACCGGCCACGGGCTCACCGCGGCCGCCGACGGTGGGGTGCTGGTCACCACCGCCCGGATGGCCGACGTCCGGATCGACCCGGCCACCCGCACCGCGCGGGTCGGCGCCGGGGCGTGCTGGGGCCAGGTCGTGCGCGCGGCCGCCGAGCACGGGTTGGCGCCGCTGAACGGCTCGGCGCCGCACGTCGGGGTGGTCGGCTACACCCTCGGCGGCGGCATCGGGCCGCTCGGGCGCAGCCACGGCTACGCCGCCGACCACGTGCGCGCGGTCGAGCTGGTCACCGCCGACGGCCGGGCCCGCCGCGTCACCGGCGACACCGATCCCGACCTGTTCTGGGCGGTGCGTGGCGCGGGCGGGAACTTCGGGGTGGTCACCGCGCTCGAGTTCGCCCTGTTCCCGGTGGCCCGGCTCTACGGCGGCGGGCTGTACTTCCCGGCCGAGCGGGTGCCCGCCGTGCTGGCCGCCTACCGGGAGTGGACCCGCGAGCTGCCCGAGGAGCTCTCCGCCGGCCTCGGGCTCATCCCCTACCCCGACCTGCCGATGGTGCCCGAGCCGCTGCGCGGGCGGTACGTGGCGCACCTGCGGGTGGCCGGCACCGTGGACAGGGAGACCGGCGAGCGGCTGCTCGCGCCGATGCGCGCGCTGGGCCCGCCGCTGCTGGACTCCCTCACCGAGATGCCCTACTCGGAGTGCGCCTCGATCTACCAGGACCCGCCCCAGCCGCACCCGTACCACGGCACCAGCGCGCTGCTCGGCGAGCTGGCCGCGGAGCTGCCCGGCACCGTGCTGGACCTCGCCGGGCCGGACTCGGCGCTGCCCTGCGTGGTGCAGCTCAACCACCTCGGTGGTGCGCTGGGCCGACCGCCGTCGGTGCCCGACGCGGTCGGCCTCCGGGGCGCCGGCCACCTGCTGCGGGTGCTCGCGGTGGCCCAGGCCCCGGACGGCGCGGGCCCCGACCCGGCCACGGAGGCCCCCGGGCGACTGACCGGTGCACTGGCCCCGTGGACGGTCGGCCGGTCGGTGAACTTCCTGTTCGGCGGGTACGGGGACGCGGACCGGGTGCGCGAGTGCTACGCGCCGGGGGACTACCGGCGGCTGGCGGCGCTCAAGGCCGGGTACGACCCGGCCGACCTGTTCCGGTTCACGCACCACATCCCGCCGGCCCGGTGAGCCCCGCGACGAAGCCGAACCCGAACCGGTCGGCGGACCCCTCGGGTCGACCGGGTGTGTGGCCGGGCGTCAGTCGACCAGGTGGTGAGCCCGGTCCGGGGCGCCGGACCCTCGGGGTCGTCCGACATAGTGGGGGCAGTCCCGGGCAGCACGCCCGGCCGAGGAGAAAGCGAGCCCGACCGTGACCAGCACCGTCACCCCAGCCGACGCGGCCACCAATCCGGCCTCCAACCCGGAGCGGGTGACCGCCGCCGAGCTGCACGACCGGCCCGGGATCGCGGTCCTGGACGTGCGCACCCCCGGCGAGTTCGAGACCGCGCACATCCCGGGCTCGGTCAACGTCCCCCTGGACCAGCTCGACCGGCACGCCGAGCGGCTCGCGTCGGCCGACATCCAGATCGCCGTGGTCTGCCAGTCCGGCGGCCGGGCGGAGAAGGCCCACCAGCAGCTGAAGGGCGCGGGGGCCACCCGCACCGCCGTACTCACCGGTGGGATGGGCGCGTGGGCCGAGTCCGGCGGCCCGACCGAGGACGGCCGGCCCCGCTGGGCCATGGACCGTCAGGTGCGGCTGGCCGCCGGTTCCCTGGTGCTGGCCGGCATCCTGACCAGCCTGCGCTGGCCGAAGGCCCGGTTCCTGTCCGGCGCGATCGGCGGCGGGCTGGTGTTCTCGGCGGTGAGCAACACCTGCGGCATGGCCGCCGTGCTCGCCAAGCTGCCGTACAACCGCAGCAGCGAGGAGGCGACCGACCGGGCCGTGTCCTCGCTCCTGGGCTGACCCGGCCCGAGCGGGACGCCCGGCACGGGCAGCGAGGGCGCCGGACCGGTGAGCCGGTCCGGCGTCGCGCGGCGCCCCCCGGGCCGCGCGCCGCCGGACCGGCTCGATCACCGGCGGACCGCCGGGCCGACCGCCCCACCAGCGGCCGGTCACCGGCGGACCGGCACCGCCGGGGCTAGCCCGTCGCCCCTCGGGTGTCGCTGTTGCGCCCGTTCGCGCCGGCCTTGCCGTTCGGGCCGTTGGTGCCGTTCTGGCCGTCGCCGCCACGGGCGTTGCTGGAGCGCCCGCCCTGCCGGGAGGACGTGCACCGAGGCGTGCCGACCAGGCCGATCGGCGGGTGGTCGCAGTGCGCGGTGGCCTGCCCCGCGTGCCCCGGGGCTCCGTTGTGCTCGTGCCCGGACCCGTTCTGGTCGGCGGGATCGGCGACGGCGACCCCACCGAGGGCCACCACCCCCGCCGCGACCAGTCCGGCCAGCAGGGCTCCCCGAGCCGGGGCGCCACCTCTTCCACCGAATGCGCCCACGCCGACTCCCTCGCAATAGCCTCAACCGAAGCACTAGTCACTTCGGTAACAGCGCGGAGCGTATCCAACCCAGGCCCCGGGGAGAAGTGTTCACGCGCCGGCCTCTTCCGACCGCACACTCGCGGGTACCGCGCACACCATGCCCTCACTGAACCCGGCCGCACCGATACCCAGCGCCAGGTTGAACCGGCCGCGCAGGTTCTCCAGAGCCACCATCCAGGTCAGCTCGACCAGCTGGGCGTCGGAGAACTCGCCCCGCAGCCCGGCGAACAGCTCGTCGGAGACCTCCACCGGCGTGGCGCTCATCCCGACCGCGTAGTCCAGCACCAGCCGGTCGCGCGCGGAGAACAGCGGGCTGGTGCGGTAGCCGGGCAGTGCGAGCAGCTCCGCGTCGGTCAGCCCGGAGCGGCGGGCGACCTGCGAGCCGATGTCGATGCAGTACTCGCAGTGGGTCAGCGTGGCCGCCTTCAGCTCGGCCAGGACCCGCGAGCGGGCGTCCAGGCCGTCCAGCTTCGCGGTGGCCTGCTCCACCGACCCGTACGCGCGCAGCAGCCGGGGCAGGTGCGCGAAGATCTCCAGCGGCTCGAGCCCCCGCTCGGGCTCGCGCCCGGTGAGCTTCCGCAGGTGCCTGCGGGTGAGGTAGTACGCCGCCTTCACCAGCCATCCGCCGTCGGCGGCCGACACCCCCGCGATCCGTGCCATCTCGCTCCTCCTCGACTCGGTGACGGCGACGCCGTCACCGAGTTGACGATCGGCGAGCGGGGAACGTGACAGCGGCGGCTACCGGGCTCGCTCGTTCAGCGTCGCGACCGCGCCGGGGTCCTGGTAGTAGACGTCGAGA
>DASXJJ010000112.1:0-4125 GCA_036497465.1 Pseudonocardia sp.
CGTCGACGCCGAGCCGGGACTGGTGGACTTCGCGGTAAACGTCCGGGGAGGCGGCCCGCCGGCGTGGCTGCGTGAGCGGCTGGTCGCCGCGCTGGACCGGCTCGGCCGTTATCCGTCGGCCGAGGAAGACAGGAAGGCCCGCGAGGCCGCCGCCGCCCGTCACCACCGCGACCCCGACGAGGTGCTCGTCCTGGCCGGCGCGGCCGAGGGGTTCGCGCTGCTGCCCACGCTGCGCCCGGCGCTGGCCGCCGTGGTGCACCCCGGCTTCACCGAGCCGGAGGTGGCGTTGCGCGAGGCCGGCGTCCCGGTCCACCGGGTGCTCACCGCCGCCGCCGACGGGCACCGGCTGCGCCCGGACGCGGTGCCGGTAGCCGCCGACCTGGTGGTGCTCGGCAACCCCACGAACCCCACCTCGGTGCTGCACCCCGCCGACCTCGTGCGGGCGCTGACCCGGCCGGGCCGGGTGCTGGTGGTCGACGAGGCGTTCGCCGACGCGCTGCCCGGGGAGCCGGAGTCGGTGGCCGCCGACCGGCACACCGAGGGGCTGCTCGTGCTGCGCAGCCTCACCAAGACCTGGGCGCTGCCCGGGCTGCGCGCCGGGTACGCCCTCGGCGCCCCCGACCTGCTGGCCCGGCTGGCCCGCACCCGGCCGCCGTGGCCGGTGAACAGCCTGGCCCTGGAGGCGGTGACGGCGTGCTGCGCCCCGGCGGCGGTGGCCGAGGCCGAGGCAGGCGCCGCCGACCTGGTGGCGCACCGACACGCGCTGGTCGAGGCGCTGCGCACGGTGCCCGGGGTCGAGGTGCACGAGCCGGCGGCCGCGCCGTTCCTGCTGCTGCGCGTGCCCGACGGGGCCGGGGTGCGGGCCCGGCTGCGCGCGCGCGGGGTGGCGGTCCGCCGGGCCGACACCTTCCCCGGCCTGACCGCCGACCACCTGCGGGTGGCGGTGCGACCCCCGGAGCAGTCGCGGGTGCTCGTCGAGGAGCTGCGCGCGGCGGTCTACCTTGCTCCGGTGGGTACGGGGGTGGGCGGGTGACCGCGCGGTTGGGCGAGGTGGTCGCGGCGCTGGAGGCGGCCTACCCGGCTGCGTTGGCCGAGTCCTGGGACGCTGTCGGGCTGGTCTGCGGCGACCCGGACGAGCCGGTCAGCCGGGTGCTGGTGGCCGTCGACGCGGTGCCCGAGACCGTGGAAGAAGCAGTCGAGTCCGGCGCGCAACTGCTGGTCAGCCACCACCCGCTGCTGCTGCGCGGGGTGCACGGGGTGCCCGCCGACCACCCGAAGGGCGCGTTGCTGCACCGGCTCATCCGGGCCGGGGTGGGGTTGTTCACCGCGCACACCAACGCCGACTCCGCCGACCCTGGGGTGTCCGACGCGCTGGCCGACGCGCTGGGCGTGCGGGTCGAGGGACCGCTGCAGCCGCGCGGCGGGCAGCGGCTGGACAAGCTGGTCACGTTCGTGCCGCTGCCCGACGCGAGAAAGGTGCTGGACGCGCTGGCCGATGCCGGGGCCGGCCGGATCGGCGACTACAGCCACTGCTGCTGGAGCACCGAGGGCACCGGGCAGTTCCTGCCGCACGAGGGCGCGCAGCCGGCCATCGGGCGGGTCGGCGAGCTGGAGCGGGTGGCCGAGACCCGGCTGGAGATGGTGCTGCCGAGGGGCCGCCGCCGGGCGGTCGTCGAGGCCCTGCGGTCTGCCCACCCGTACGAGGAGCCCGCGTTCGACCTGTTCGAGCTGGCCGACCTGCCCGGGTCGCAGGGCCTGGGCCGGGTCGGCGAGCTGGCCGAGCCGGAGTCGCTGGCCGACTTCACCCGCCGGGCCGCCGCCGCGCTGCCGGCCACCGCCTGGGGCGTGCGCGCCGCCGGCGATCCGGACCGCCGGGTGCGCCGGGTGGCGGTCTGCGGGGGCGCCGGGGACTCCGCGCTGGGCGCGGCGACCGCCGCCGGGGTGGACGCCTACCTCACCGCCGACCTGCGCCACCACCCGGCCGGCGAGCACCTGCTGGCCGGCAGCCTGCCCGGCCGGCCCACCCCGGCACTGGTCGACGTGGCGCACTGGGCCTCGGAGCACCCGTGGTGCGCCCAGGCCGCCTCCGTGGTCAACACCGACTTCGGGGGTACGGTCGAGGCTTCCGTCTCATGGCGGCGCACCGACCCCTGGACCGTGGGCTTCGGCTCGGCCGCCGCGTCCGCTGGAGGGATCAGGACAGTGGGATCTGAGCAGTGATCGCCGAACCCGCCGCACAGCAACGGCTGCTGCAGCTAGCCGAGATCGACACCGAGTTGGGTCGCATCGAGCACCGCCGGCGCGCCATGCCCGAGCTGGCCGAGGTCGCCGAGGCGGAGAAGGCCGTGCGGGCGCGCAAGGACGCCGTGACCGAGGTGGAGACCGCCGCCGGCGACCTGGACCGCGACATCGCCCGGCTGGAGCGCGACGTGGACGGCGTGCGCGCCCGCGCGCGGCGTGACCAGGGCCTGCTCGCGACCGGGTCGGTGCCGGCCAAGCAGGCCGTCGACCTGCAACACGAGCTGGAGACCCTGGCCCGCCGGCAGGGGGTGCTGGAGGACGAGCTGCTGGAGATCATGGAGCAGCGCGAGGCCACCGGCGCCAACCTGGACAACGCCCGGGTCGAGCTGGAGGCCGCCGAGCGGACGCTGGCCGACGCCGCCGAGCGCCGGACCACCGCCGTGGCCGACCTGGACGCCAACGAGGCCGGCCGCCGCCGCGACCGCGAGGCCGCCGTGGGCGACCTGCCGGCCGACCTGCTCGGGCTGTACGACAAGCTGCGCGAGCAGACCGGTACCGGGGCCGCGCTGCTGCGGGCCCGCCGCTGCGGCGCCTGCCGCCTGGAGCTGGACACCTCGGAGGTCAGCGCGGTCAAGGCGGCCCCCGCGAACGCCGTGGTACGGCACGAGGAGTGTGGAGTGATCATGGTGCGGACGTCCGAGTCGGGCCTGTGAGGGTGAATGCGTGAGGGTGAATGCGTGAGGGTCGTGGCGTGAGGGTCATCGTGGAGGCCGACGGCGGGTCGCGGGGCAACCCCGGCCCGGCCGGGTACGGCGCGGTGGTGCTCGACCCGGACAGCGGCGAGGTGCTGGCCGAGCGGGCCGAAGGGCTCGGGGTGGCCACCAACAACGTCGCCGAGTATCGGGGCCTGATCGCCGGGCTGGAGGCCGCGATCGACCTGGGTGCCAGCGACGTCGAGGTCCGGATGGACTCCAAGCTCGTGGTCGAGCAGATGTGCGGGCGCTGGAAGGTCAAGCACCCGGCGATGCAGCCGCTGGCCAAGGAGGCGGCCGGGCTGGCGCGCCGGCTCGGGTCGGTGACCTTCGAGTGGATCCCCCGGGCTCGTAACACCCGGGCGGACAAGCTGGCCAACCAGGCGATGGACGCCCAGGCCGCGCGGTGAGCTCGCGCGGCCGCGGTCCCGGCGCCCGGGCCGCGGCGAGCTGGACCGGCCAGCTCGGGCGGCCGACCCGGTTGCTGCTGCTGCGGCACGGCCAGACCGACATGTCCGCGCAGCGTCGCTACTCCGGCCGGGCCGATCCTGAGCTGACCGCCGTGGGGCACGCTCAGGCCGAGGCGGCCGCCGCCGGGATCAAGGCGGTGGAGGGCTGCGAGTCGGTGGACGCGCTGCTGTGCTCGCCGCTGCGCCGGGCCCGCCAGACCGCCGCCCCGGTGGCCGCCGCCTACGGCGTGCCCGCCGTCGCGCACGACGGCCTGCTGGAGACCGACTTCGGCGACTGGGACGGGCTGACCTTCGCCGAAGCCCGTGAGCGCGACCCCGAGCTGCACACGCGCTGGCTGGGCGACGAGACCGTGGCCGCCCCCGGCGGGGAGAGCTTCGCCGAGGTGGCCGGGCGGGTGGCCGCGCTGCGCGACGAGCTGGTGGCCGGCTACCCGGGGCGGACGGTGCTGCTGGTCAGCCACGTCACCCCGATCAAGATACTGCTGCGGCTGGCCCTGGACGCCGGCCCGTCGCTGCTCTACCGGCTGCACCTGGACCTGGCGTCGCTGTCGATCGTCGAGTTCTACCCCGACGGCAACGCTTCCGTCCGGCTCGTCAACGACATCTCGCACCTGAGCTGACCGGCGGGACTGTGCCGCGGATCACGCCCCACGGTGACGCGT
>DASXJJ010000113.1:0-16131 GCA_036497465.1 Pseudonocardia sp.
CTGCACCAGGTCGTAGTGGTGGGTGGCGTCGTAGTCGATCAGCGGGCCGAGCCACTCCCGGACGAACTCGCCGACCTCGCGGTTGCTCTCCGGGCTGCCCAGCATCCGGTAGAAACCGAGGTCCTCGAACGTCGTCACGCCGCTGGCGCGCGACGAGATCTGGCGCACGGCCAGCGCCCGCAGCGCCTCCCGGTACGAGCGCGGCAGGTCGGCGATGTTCGCGGACAAGCGGCCCACCCCGACCGCGCCGTCCGCCGTGGAGAGCGCGGCAACGACCGACCGGTGCAGCTCGTCCCAGTCGTGCGCGGCGCCGCCGTCCTCAGCGGGCACGACCACCACCACGCTGCCGCCCCGGCGGGTGAGCAGCGCCCGGGCCTGGGTGATCCGGGTGACCGCCCGGTCCACCGCGCGCGCGAGTTTCTCCAGGTCGCGGGTGCCGTCCCAGCTCACCACCAGGACCTGGTGCGCCGGCCGGAGGTCGTGGCCCAGCGCCACCGACCGGGCGATGGCGCTCTGGTCGTCGGTGCCGGTGAGCAGGTCGTCGACCAGGTCGCCACGTAGCCGCAGCTCGTTCTCGGCCAGGCTGCGCTGGTGGGCGAGCTCGACGGCCAGCACGACCGCCGCGCTCTCCAGGGCCATGAGCTCGAACTGGCCGGCCCGTCGCTGCGGATCAACCAGCGCGAGCACCCCGAGCACCTCGTCGCGAGGCTGCGCCAGGCTGATGAAGCGGTCCCGGTGGCGCACCGGTTGGCCGGCTCGCCGCACCCGGTCGAGCAACTGGGTGCGGTCCCGGGGGGCCTGGCGAGAGGGTTGCGGGGGCTCCGAGCCGGCCCACCCGAGCAGGTTGCCGAACTTGTCCTCCACGACCACCACCAGCCCAGTCAGCTGGCGCAACGTATCGGCGATCTCCGGCGCCGCGCCCCCGGTGGCGGCCACCTTGGTCAGCGACTCGTGCATCCGGTTGCGGCGCTCCAGGTCGGCTACGGCGTGCGAGAGCTTGTCGTTGACCGCCGCCAGCTGGGCGTTCCGCTCCCGCAGCTGCTCGGAGGCGGAGCGCTGGCTGTGGAACAGGCCGGCGCTGTTTAGGGCGGCACCGGCCTGCTGGGCCAGTGTGCGGACCAGGAACTGTTCGTCGGGGGAGGGTTCACCGTCCGCTGACACCGCGAGGTAACCGGAGTGGCCGCCCACTCCGCGCAGCGGGTAGGCCCAGGCCCACGTCGCCCCGGGCACCTCGACCGACCCCTCCGCGCCGGCCAGCGCGCCCAGCGCCTCGCGCAGGTCCGGGCTGGAGTCGCCACCCGGGCGCAGGTCGTCGTGCACCAGGTAGGTGCCCACGGCCCGGCAGTGCCCGAGCGCCGGTACCGCGCTGAGCAGCAGTTTGAGGATCTCGGCGACGTCCACCCGGTCGAAAAGCATCATGGACAGGGCGAACACGCCGCACAGATTCGACATCTGGTCGCGCAGCGTGCTGATCGTTTCGCGCTCGTTCATGGAGCGAACTCCTCGGCGAGACCGAGCTCGGACGGACGACGACCCGGAAACCGGGCCGGGCATTGCGGTCGAGCACTCCGCCATTCGGCGTTTTCGACTATGGCCTTGCTATGAATGGACAGCAAGGGGTTGCGTCCCGGCTGTCGGCGCGGCGGCATGGACGGGTGCGCCTGTTCCTCAGGGAGCGGTGCGGGTGCCCGCCGGTCGGTAGTACGGGTTGCGCACCTCCACGTCCCCGATGAGCACCCGGGGGTGCATCCGCATCAGGGCCAGGCCCCGGCCGCCGTCCTGTCGCGCGTAGTGGAAGCAGAGCGCGGCCACGGGCTGGGTGTGGGTAAGGGCCCAGACCCGGGTCTCGTAGTCGATCAGTGCGTCGATGTCGGACGGTTCCGAGCACGACGACCCGTGGGGGGCGCGCTCAGGTGGATGGCCGGGTAGCCGTCGCCGGCGGCGTCGGAGACGGCCTCGCCCCAGCAGTGCATCAGATCACTGCCGTCGGAGGTGCCCCGAACCTCAGACGGCCCAGGATGCCCGAGGAGCTCGAGCTGTCGCAGACGCCGGCAGCGGTCCACGTCGATGCCCCCGTCGATGGCGAGGATGGCCGTCGAGGGGTCGTGACCGGGCAGGCTCACGACGCACTTGTAGCCGGCGGCCAGTCCGTGCCGCAGGAACGGCACCAGCAAAAGATCTCGTTCGTGACTGTTGCGCACAATCGCGCACACGTGATCCCCAGGGCTGAGCGCCCACCGAGGCTCGCATTCCATGGAATCCCCCTGTGTCCGGTCCCGCGAGCCGTTCGGGTCGCGATGGGTCGACTACCGCCGAAGCAGTGTGTAATGCGGGCCGGACCCGCAAATCGGCCTGCACGCACAGGTGGCCACGCGGTCAGCTACCACGGGGGGGTCCAAGACCTCCCGGTACCGTGCGCGGGATCGAGGCCGGGCCTAGGATGCGGGCCGCCCCAGCGGGTCGCCGCCTCCCTTGCTCGCACCCGGGCGCAGGGTTGGAGACGTTCGAGCGGGAACGGCGCGTGGTCGGCGGTCGTCCGTCCCCGCACCCGCCACCCCCGCCGGGCCGGGATCCACCGCCGGGCTTGGCACTGGCGGGACCACGCGTCGGCGGCGCGCGAGCGGGCAAGGTCGGGAGATGCCCCATCCGCGCACCGGTACGGCCGGCTCCCGGGCGGCGTGCTGCCTGGGCGCCGGGTTGATGCCGGCCGGCCTCGGCGCGGGTCAGCGTAGCCGGCCGGCCGGGAGCTGGCGGTCACCGGCGCCGAGGGCTGGTGGCGTGACTCATCACAGGAGCGCACCCGAGGGGAGCACCAGGGAAGCGGCCCGCACCGCGCGGCGCCGGCCGAGGTGAGGTCAAGGAGCGATGTCATGTCCGAACCGGACGTCCACCGGCAGAACCAGCGCCAGGAGACCACCGAGCACTTCCTGGACGCGCTAGAGGATGTCGTGTGGCGCTATCGCGCGCTGAAGCCCCCCGTCGAACGCGCGGACCTGTACGCCGACGTGGTGACGGCCGAGGTGACCCAGCAGCTCGCGGTGGCGCGCGGTGCCCTATGCCGCCGCCCGATGATCCTCGGCGAGCGTTAGGCTGGGAACGCGCCGGTGGAAGCCTCGACGTGGCTCTTCCCGACCTGGCTCCAAGTGTCTCCGTGGGACCTGGCGCTGGTGGATCCCGACCATGTGGTCGCGGCCCGCCAGCTGCAGACGCTGTCGTTCGTGATGCACATCCCGCTGGTGTGCTCCGGGATCGCCTTCCCGGCCCTGGTGCTGTACGCGGAGTGGCGCTGGCTGCGCACGGGTGACGAGCTTTACCGGACGCTGGCCCGCCGCTGGAGCCGGGTACTGGTGGCGCTGTTCGCGGCCGGGGTGGTGACCGGCACCATCCTAAGCTTCGAGATGGGCCTGCTGTGGCCGGTGTTCACCGGAACGTTCGGCGGGGTGTTCGGACTGGGGTTCGCGGTGGATGGCTTCTCGTTCTTCACCGAGGCCATCTTCATCGGGATCTACGTGTACGGCTGGAACCGGCTACCGCCCCGGGCGCACCTGGCCGCCGGAATACCGGTGGTGGTGGCCGGCCTGACCGGGTCCATGATGGTGATCGCCGTCAACGCGTGGATGCAGCACCCGGGAGGCTTCACCCTGCGGGACGGCCGGGTCGTGGACGCCGACCCGGTGCCGGCGCTGTTCGCCAATCCCTATCTCTGGCACGAGCTCGTGCACATGTACCTGGCCGGGTACGTGGTGACCGGGTTCCTGGGCGCCGCCGTCTACGCGGTCGGGCGGACGCGCGGGCGCTGGGGCGACTACGAGCGCACCGCGCTGCGGATCCCGCTCACGGTGGCCGCCGTGGCCGCGGTAGGTCAGATGGTGGCCGGGGACTGGGCCGCGCGCACGGTGGCCCGGCTGCAGCCGGCCAAGCTGGCGGCGATGGAGGGTCTGGGCCGGACCGGCCCCGGGGCGCCGCTGCACCTGTTGGGTTGGTACCGCGACGGTGACGTGCGGGACGGGATCGCCATCCCCAGGCTGCTGTCCCTGCTCGCCTTCCACGACCCGGACGCCGTCGTGCTCGGGTTGGACGCGGTACCGGTCGACGCCCAGCCTCCGGTCAACCTCGTGCGGCTGGCCTTCCAGCTGATGGTGTTCATCGGACTGCTGCTCGCGGTGTTCGGGGCGCTCCACCTGGTGCAGCTGCGCCGCCACCTGCTGCCGGAGTCGCGGTGGTTCTACCGCGCGCTGGTGCTGGCCGCACCGCTGTCGGTGGTGGCGTTGCTGGCCGGCTGGGTGGTCACCGAGGTGGGCCGCCAGCCCTGGGTGGTGTTCGGCGTGATGCGCACCGAGCAGGCGGTGACACGGGTCGGCGTGGCCCCGGTCGGACTCGGCACGCTCGCCGTGGTCTACCTCGGTGTGACGGTCGGGGTGGTCTGGGTCCTGCGCCGGCTAGCCGCCATGCCGCTGGCCGAGCCGTCGACCGTGCCGGCCCCGACGATGACCGGGCAGCGGTAGGCGATGTCCCTGGCGGAGATCCCCATGCTATCCATCGTGGTGGGGCTGGTGCTCTACACGGTGCTCGGCGGCGCCGACTTCGGGGCCGGGTTCTGGCAGCTCACGGCCGGCTCCGGGCCTCCGGCCGAGGCGCTACGGGACCACGCGCACCGGGCGATGGCGCCGGTGTGGGAGGCCAACCACGTCTGGTTGCTGTTCGTCCTCACGGTGTTCTGGACCGCGTACCCGGGCGCTTTCGCGCCGGTGATCGTGGCGCTCACCGTGCCGCTGTTCCTGGCCGGCGTGGGGATCATCCTGCGGGGCATCGCGTACGCGCTGCACTCCGGCGCGGCCCGCGACCGGGAGCGCCGGCTGATCGACACCGTCTTCGGCGCGTCCTCGGTGCTCACCCCGTTCGCCCTCGGCCTGGCGGTCGGCGGCCTGGCCTCCGGCCGGATCCCCGCCGACGACGGCGGGCGCGCCCTGGTCAGCAGCTGGGCCAAACCCGACATCGGTCGCGGTCGGGTTGCTCGCGGTGGCCATCAGCGCGTACCTGGCGGCCGTCTACCTGGCCGCCGACGCTGCCCGCATCGGGGACGCTGATCTGATCCGGCGGTTCCGCCGGCGGGCGCTGGGCGCCGGGCTGGTCGGCGGCGGCTTCGCGCTCGGTGCCCTGGCCGTGCTGCGCACCGACGCCCCGGGGCTGTTCGGCGGCCTCACCCGGGGCCCAGGACTGGCCGGGCTCCTGGTATCGGCCACCGCCGGGGTGTCCGCGCTCGCCCTGGTGTGGGCGGGGCGGTACGGGGTTGCGCGGCCGGCGTCGGCGCTGGCCGTCGCCGCGATCCTCGGCGGCTGGGCGTTGGCGCAGGGACCGGTGCTGCTGCCCGGCCTGACGGTCGAGGCGGCGGCCGCGCCGCGTCCAACCCTGGCCTCGCTGGTGGTCGCGGTGGCGGTCGGCGCGGTGCTGCTGGCCCCGATGCTCCTGCTGTTGTTCCGGTTGGCCCTCCGGGGGCGGTTCGACGAGCCGCGGGCGCGACCGGCCGACCCGCCGGACTAGCTCCCCGGGCGGACCTCCACCCCGACCCCGGAGCCCCCGCTCGGCTCATGGCGGCCGGGCCACCGGGGTGTCCCGGCGGCGCGATCGGCATCTCGGACCGTGTCCTGTCACGCCCAGGTGCGGGAGGCCCGCCCACCGAGCAGGGTACCGAAGCGCGGGCGGCCGAGGAGCGGGAGACGGGTCGCGCCGGCGCGGAGCCCGGCGGGCGCTGGCCCCGCAGCCTCGAGACCAACCAGCTCGTCGGGCGCCTCGGCGGAAGATCCCCGCTGGCGGTGTGCTGAGCACGCCTGATCCGGTGGGACCAGACACCGACTCCGAGTTGCTCCCCCTGACGCGATGCGCGTGACCCGCCGGTGGCCGACCGTAATGGTGTCCGGGGGGACCGGCGTTGGACCACAGTCGGCCGCCCCTCCTGACAGCGGCCGGACGGTACGGCGTGCCCCAGGAGGGTGATGTGCTGAGCGAGCGCGAGGCCCGGATGTTGCGCGAGATCGAGGAGCGGCTGACACGGTGCGATCCCGGTTTGGCCGCGGTGATGGCAGAGCTGTCCCCGGCGACGTCCCGACGGGCGCCGCGGCGGGCCGAGATCCTGATCATCGTCAGCGCGTCCCTGTTGGCGACGGTGTGCATGGTGCTGGCGCAGGTCGGCGCGGGGCTGGTCACGGCCCTGTTCGCGGTGGGGGTGTTCGCGGTACGCCGGGCCTCGCGCTGGCGGACCGGGTGGCGACCCGACCGGTGGCGGGGCGAGTGGCCGACGGGTGGGTCGTCGTGAAGCGGGAGGGTCGAGGTGATCACCGACATCACTGCGGAGCGGGTGCGGTCCGAGTGCTTTTCACCGCGGTGCGGGCTGTTCGGTGGCTGGTGGCTCGTCCGGTGCCCGGCGGTCATCGCGTGGCCCCCCTCGGGTCAGGGCGCGGGGCGGTAGGGCGCGATGCGTGGCAGCTCGGGAGCGTCGGAGTCCAAGGGCACGGCGCCGGAGCGCACCAGGCCGAGCTGCACGCAGGGCCGGGGGGCCATCGCCTCCAGCACCCAGTCTGTGGCCGTGCGCACCCGGTTGGCCGGCATGGCGGCCAGGTGGTACGCGCTGGTGACGATCTTCGCTGTCGGCCCGGAAAGCGGGATGCCCAGCGGGTTGGCGGCGGCCTGCAACCCCCCGAGGTCCACCAGGAAACCCAGGTCCCGGTGCCGGTACGGGGCGCGGGTCCCCCGGCCCAGGGAGGCGGCCACGTTACGCGCGGCCAGCCGTCCCTGCCGCTGGGCGTGCTGGGCCGTCATCGGGGTGAGCTGACCCGGCGAGGTCAGGTCGGGCACCGCGGCGGCGTCCCCGCAGGCGAACACGTCGGCGTGCCCCGGCACACTGAGGTACTCGTCCACCATCAGACGCCCGCGCTCGGTGGCCAGCCCCAGCGCGTCCACCAGCGGGTCCGGGCGGACCCCGACGCACCAGATGAGCGTGCGGGTGGGCACGGTCCGGCCGTCGGTCAGCCGCACCGCGCCCGGGTCCGCCCCGGTGATGGACAGCCGAGTGCCGATCTCCACCCCGCGCCGGCGGAGCACCCGTTCTGCCGTCCGGCCCAGGCTCGGACGGAGCTCGGGCAGCACTCGGGCGGCCACGTCGAGCAGCAGCCACCGGATCCGCTGCTCGCGCAGGGCCGGGCGGGTGCGGACCACGGCGTCGGTGAATAGCGGCCCGTGGGCGGCCACCTCGGTGCCGGTGTAGCCGGCGCCCACCACGACGAACGTGCAGCGGGCGTCGCGCTCCCCCTGGTCATCGGTCAGCTCGGCCAGCTCGATCTGGCGGATGATGTGGTCGCGCAGGTAGAGGGCCTCCGGGATGCCCCGTAAACCGTGCGCGGTCCGGGTGATCCCGGGGATGGGCAGCAGCTTGTTGACGCTCCCGACGGCTACCACGAGCCGGTCGTATCCCATCTCGTGGTGCTGGCCCTCGGGGGTCCGCGTGACAAGCCGCCGAGTGTCCATGTCGATCTCGCACACCTCGCTGAGTACGCAGGACACGCCGGGCAGGGTGGCCGCTAGCGGCATCGCGATCCGGCGCGGATCGAGGACGCCAGTAGCCACCTCCGGCAACAGCGGCAGGTAGAGGAAATAGTCGGTCGAGCTGACCAGCGTCACCTGGGCCGCGTCGCCAGCCAGGCGGGCCAGCGCCCGGGCCGCGTGGTACCCGGCGAACCCGCTGCCGACGATCACGGCGCGAGGCGTGAACACGGCGGCTAGGCGCCGGATCGGGTGTGACCGGGTGACATGCCTCCCACCGAACCAGCTCGGCGGGTTCCGAGCATGAGTCCGACCGGTCCGACCGGCGGCCAGTGATTCGCCCCCACGAGTCCAGGCTGCCCGGCCTGTGGGCGCCGGCAGGGTCGGTGCCGTCGCGCGGGGTGGTCGGCCAGCCGTCGGTGTCGGCCCGCAACCCGCGGTCCGGCTCGACCGCGACGGCGCTAGCCCTGGACTTGCGGGGGCGGCAGGCTGGACCGATGACTACGTCCCGTGAGCCGGGGGGACCCCCGCCGCCCGCGCTGCTGTTTGACCTGGACGGCACCCTCATCGACAGCGTCTACCAACATGTGCTCGCCTGGCGGGAGGCGCTGAGTGCCTTCGGCGTCGACGTGCCGATCTGGCGCATCCACCGGCGGATCGGAATGAGCGGCGGGCTGTTCGTCACCGCGCTGCGCCGGGAGATCGCCAAGAACCTGACCGACACGCAGTTGCGAGAGTTGACCGCCGCCCACGCGGAGGCCTATGCCCGGCTGGGCGGCTCGGTGCGCCCGCTGCCCGGCGCCCGGGAGCTGCTGGCCACCCTCACCGAGCAGCGGGTGGCGTGGGCGATCGCCACCAGTGGCCAGACCGTCTCGGCGCGGCCAGCGCTGGAGCTGCTCGGATTACCCGACGACACCCCGATGGTGACCCGTGACCAGGTGCGCCACGCCAAGCCGGATCCCGACCTGTTCCTGGCCGCCGCCGGCCTGGTCGAGGTCGACATCCGGCAGGCGATAGTGGTCGGGGACAGCGTGTGGGACCTACTGGCCGCGCGGCGGGCAGGCTCGCTCGGAGTCGGGTTGCTATCCGGCGGCTACGGCAGTGACGAGCTGGAGCGAGCCGGCGCGTACCGGGTCTATCTGGATCCGGCCGACCTGCTCGCGCACCTCGACGAGGTCGGCATCCGCCAGCCTTGACGACCTCGACCCGCGGTCCGCCCGGGGATGCGGGCCCGGTCATAGCGGGTGCCCCAGGTCGCGCTACGCACCGCGTTGGTTGACTCCAGCCCCGACCCGAGCGCCCCGCCGATGGTGGCCAGCGAGGAGACCAACCAGGCCAGCTGCACATAATCGACGAACTCGACCGGCCGCCCGATCGACGCGGATAGTACTTTGGGCACCACCACGAACCACCCAGTGAACACATTACCCACGAACAGCATGACGTAGGACACCAGCACCCCGATGGCCAGCGTCAACAGTGTCGCCATGTTGTAGAGGCCGATCCGGCGCCGTTCCAGCCGGTCATCGGACCGGGCGTGCTGCCGCAGCCCGTGGTTCTGGATCAGCCAGGCCATCAGAGATACCAACGACACCGTGGTGGCGACCCACGGTCGCCGGGTGCTCATCGCCTCGCTGACCTGCCAAACCGGGCTGGAGACCAGCCCGAAGGCTGCCGTGGCGACCGCCGCCGCGAGCGCGCAGCCCGAGCACCAGCCGCCACGGACAGTTGACCCGGACCATGCCGGCCAGCGGCTGCGACGAGCCCGCAGACCGGGTCAGCCGGACGTCGACGTCGTCGTCGGGCCGCACGGTGCGCAGGGCCCGCGACCTCTCGTCCGGCCGCCGCAGCGGCCGGTCGTCCGGGTCGGGCTCGCGCCCCGAGACCCGTTCTTCGAGCAGCGTGGCCACGATCTCCCGCGCCTCGTCGGCAGGCCGCAGCATGTTCAGCGCCGGGACGGCCAAGACGGCGGCCCAAGCGTGCTGGCTCAGCTCGGCGACCAGGGGCCGGCCGTCCTTGTGCACGGGCAGGTCGGTCAGGGCGACGGTGAACTCCCAGCCCTCCTCATGCTCCCGCCGGGCGGCCTGGTCGATCAGCCGCTCGCCGCGGGCGTCACCCGAGCGGCGCAAAGTCTCGCTGACCACGACGAACCGGGGCACCGGCCCGGGCAGCCGGTCGGCCAGCTCGTCGGGCAGCGTCTCGGCCAGGTACTGGGCGATCTGGGTCGGCGACCCGGCGTCGGCCAGCAGACCGATCGTCGCCTCGCGCCGGCCGGCGTCGTCCGACCGACCGTCGGCCCGGGCCTCCCGTGCGTGTCCTCGTCCGTCCGTGCCATCCCACCACGCCGTCCCCTGAGCGTCCCTGCGGCGGTCCGATCCCGCGTGTCCGGGCTGTTCAGGCGCCCGATCGTCCGCGCTGCTACGGGCGCGGGGGTATCCGGTCGGCTCGCGCCGGAAACGCCGGCAGTGCCGGTACATCCCCGTGGGACGAGCGGAACCGCGGGACCTGGCCCGTGGGCCGTGGCGTGCCGGCGCGACATGGCTCACTAGATCCGCCCTGCGGGACCGTGCCCGGCCCCGGCGGGTCCGCTCGGCATCGCGGAGCGAGCCATCCCGGCGCGATTGGTATCGCCGGGACGACGAGCCGGAACCCGGGATCCACGAACCTGGCGACGGTGCCCAGCAGGCGCGAACAGCGCGGTGCCGGGACGGACCCGGAGCGTTCGTCGGAGGTGGACGTGAGGATAGCCATGCTGATTCCGCAGTCAGTGGAACCGACCGCGCGGGCCCCGTACAGGGACGGCGCGGACGTCCAGGCGCACCACCTGGCCCTGTCCCTTACCGACATGGGCCACCGCGTCGACGTGTACACCCACCGAAGCCGCGCAGGTGGCTCACGCCGGGTCGCGGTCAACCCCCGACTCGCCGTGTCCAGCCTGGCCGCCGGACCACCGACGATGCTCGACGACTGCGAGCACGGCTGGCATCCCGGCGAGTTCACGTCGGCCCTGGCCGAGGCCTGGCGGGACCCGGCACCGGACGTGGTGCACGCGCACTCATGGCTGTGCGGCCTGACCGCGCTGCTGGCCGTCCGCCAACGCCGGCCACTGCCGATAGTGCAGACCTTCCACGAGAACGACGGGAACGGGTCCGCGCCGGGCTCGCGGGTCGAGATGACGAAACTGGTCTCGCACGCCCGGATCGAGCGGGCCGTCGCCCGGAACTCGCAGGCGGTGGTGGTCACCAGCGAGACCGAACTGGCTCGGCTGGCCCGGCTCGGGGTGGCGCGGCGGCGGATCGCGATGATCCCGTGCGGGGCGGTCACCCAGGTCACCGACGACACCCCGACGTCGAAACCGCCGGGCCGGCTGCGCCTGGTGGTGCTCGACCCGCTGGGCCGGTCGCGCGGCGTCGACGACGTGGTGACCGCGCTGCGCGGCGTCCCCCACACCGAGCTGGTGCTGGCCGGAGGCCCGTGCAGCGCGGATCGGGTAGACGAACGGGAGGTCTGCCGGATTCGCGAGCTGGCCCACCGGCTCGGCGTCGGCGACCGGGTCCGGCTGCTCGGTGGCATCCCGTCATGCCAGCTGCCCACGCTGCTGGCCGGGGCCGACGCGGTGGTGAGCGTGCCCTGGGCGAACGCCACCGGCCAGGTCGCGCTCGACGCCATGGCTTGCGGCCTCCCCGTGGTGTGCACCAGGGTCGGCGGGCTGGCAGACATCGTGGTGGACGGGATCACCGGGGTCTGCGTGCCGCCCCGCCGGCCCGATCTGCTGTCCCGTGCGCTGCGCGGGTTCCTGGCCGCCCCGGACCGCCGCGTCGCGCTGGCCATCGCCGGCCGGGACCGGGTGCTCTCCCGCTACGGCTGGGCGCGGATCGGCGCCGAAACCGTGCGGCTCTACGAACGCCTGCTGGGCCGTTGACGCCCCGAAAAGGGACTGCTGGCCCGCCGTGGCCGCCGATCCCGCCCCCGGCCTACGGGGGCATCCCGGCCGGCCGGACAGGGCACTGAGGACGCATCGCGTACCGCGTAAGTTGGCGCTGCCGGGACCAATACCGGGCGACCGTGTGCCGAGCACCATGGCGAGATGGAGCCAAATGCTCGGAGCAGGCCTTCGTCGGCTTGGCCGAGCGCCCGCTCGGTGCACGCCGGATGCGCGGGTACCTCGACGTGCTCACCGCGTCCGGCGTGCGTGACTCGCTACTGCGCGAGCTGCTGGCCTGCCCGGACGTCCTACGGGCCGATCTGACCGATGTCGAGTTCCTCGGCGCGGCAGGCCTGAACAGGCTGCTCGGGGCCGGGATGAAGCTGGCCGGCAATCCGCGGCGGTGCGCCGGACGTTGGAACTGTTCGGGTGGTCGATCTCGGAGCAACCGCCGCGAGACCTCACCGTGCCGGACGCGCGCTCTCCCGGGGTCCCGGAGTGCTGAACGCGTCTGCGGCGCCGACCGACTCCTCGCCGCCGGCCGGCCCGGCTGCGCCCGCCGAGTCAGGTGACTCGGCCCGGCTTGGCGCTGGCGGGACCACGCGGCCGCCGTCCCGACAGGGTCGGTGGCACGCACCAGTCGCACAGGCGCACGTTGCGGCCGGTGGGCCGGGCGCTGTGCTGTCTACTCGCCGGGTTCCTGCTGGCCGGCTGCGGCGCGGGGCAGCGCTCCCAGACGGACGACCAGCGGGTCGTGGTCACCGGGGCGCAGGGGGGACATCGGCGACGAGATCGGGCTGCGGAACTTGTGGATACCCGTGTCCCCGGACCCCGGCGGCCGGTACCTGCCCGGCTCAGAGGTGCCGGTGATGGGCACCGTCGTCAACCACGGCCGACGGGTGGACGAGCTAGTCACAGTGTCCAGCGCGGTCGCCGGGCGGGCCTCGGTGACCGGCACCACCCGGGTTCCGCCGGGCCGCAACGCGGTCAGCACCACCGAGTCCGCGCCACCGGCCAGCCCGCTGGTCATCGGCACCATGCCCATCGTCCTCACCGCCAACCAGGTGCTGCCGGCGGGACAAAACACCCCGGTGGACTTCCAGTCAGTGCGGTCACGAGATCAGGAGCGAGAACATGTCCGAACCGCACACCGCCCGGGAGACCCAGCGCCAGGAGGTTACCGAGCAACTTCCTGGACGCGTTGGACCAGGTCGTCTGGCGCTGCCGCGCGCTGAAACCCGCCACCGAGCATGCGGACCAGTACGCCGACGTGGTGACCGCCGAGGTCGCCCAGCAGCTCGCCTTGGCCCGCAGCGCGCTGCGCCGCAGCCCGTTGATCCTCGGCGAGCCCTGACCGGGCCGGTGGCCAGGCGATGCACGGCCGAGCGGGCCGATCGGGAGATCCCTACGCGCACGGACCGTGCGGCCAGGCCCGGTCCGGCCAGCACGCCGGCGGCGGTCAGTGCCGGAGCCAGAGCGCCAGCCACACCAGCCCGTTCAGGATGAGCGAGATGAGCAGCATCGACGTGACCGGGATGTAGACCCTGGTGTTCGCGGTGGTGATCCGGATGTCACCGGGCAGGTGGCCCAGCCAGGACAGGCCGCCCGACCACGCGAGCAGCCCGACCACGACCAGCACGATGCCGCCGCCGATCAGCACGGGTCCCGCGTCCTTCATCGTCAGTCCCGGCGTCGGGCCACGGCCGGGTCAGGGGAGCACGGCGGCTAGGTCCTTCGGGACGCTGGACCGGACGTCCTGCCACTCCCCGTCGGTGATGTGCTCCCGCAGCGCGGTCAGCACGGTCCGGGTCAGCCGCTCCATGTCGTCCTCGGTCCCGTCCGGGAACTTCCGCCGGACCCGTTCGAGGAACTCGGCCCGCCCGAGCTTGACCGGCACCACGCTGGGATCCCACCCCTCGAAGTAGATACCCCGGACCAGCATCGGCAGCTGGGCCGCCAGCTGCGCGGCCTCGTCCACGGTGAGCCGGTCCCGCAGGGCGTGGAGCACCGCGCGCAGCGCGTGGTAGGAGAGGTTGCGCTGGTCCTTGGACCATCCGTAGGCCTCCTCGATCCGGCGCAGTACGTGGTTGGTCTTGTCCACGGTGGTGTCGAAGGATGCGAGTCCCGTCTTGGACATGGGCTGGATCCTCTCCGGCTGGGTGGTCCTGAGGGTGGCACGCCGCGGCCGGGCGGGCCTCGGCCTGCCGGTGTGAGAACGGCGCGGTCGGTCGGCCCCATGGAGTAGTCGGGTCAGCGGACGTCGAGCATCCGTCGAGGTGCGCGGCCGCGAGCTCGATGTCCTGGCACCCGCGCTGACCGGCCCGGGACTCCGCCGCCAGCACGCCGCAGCGGTGAACCCGCTGGAAGTCGCCGTAGGGGAACTTGTAATGCGCCTTGGTGTCCGGGGCCTGGTCGTCGTCCACGCCGAGGTGCCACCTTGCGTACTCGCGCATGCCGTGCTGCTCGATGAAGTCGTTCTCCCGCCGCGCGTCGGGTGCCCCCTCCACGCGCCTCGGTCGTCGAGGACGTAACCCGCCCGCGCGGATGAGCTCCCGGGCGTGGTCGAACGCCCGCTGGTTGAGTCGGACCGTCACAGCCACCTTCTGAGCGTTGCCACCGGTCACGTGCCGGCGTCGTCCGGGTTGGCAGGGTCGGCACCGGGCCGGCGTCGTGGTCGCCGGGGCCAACCTCTGCCGCGCGCACCTCCCGTTAGACGTGGACGGTCGGGCAGCCGAACCCGGCCACACCTGACTGTGGCCGCCGCGGCCTGCCGAGGATTTGACCCGGAGTGACCATTCGCGCCACCGGGCCCGCGGGCCCGGTGGCGCGGGCAGACGGCTCAGCCGGCCGTGCCCTCCTCGGGGACGTCTTGGACGGCCTGACGCGCGCCGTGCGCGGACCGGAACGGCAGCGGCCTGCTGCGCACCCACAGGCCCCGCGTCGCGGACTCGAAGTCGTCCAGCATCCGGCGGAACTCGTGGCGGACGGCCTCGGAGCCGAAGTCGACCTCGCCCAGCCGCTCGTCGAGCATCAGCTGGGCGAGCTTCCGGCGGGAGCGCGGCACCGAGGTCTGGGTGACGAGCCAGTCCTCGAAGGTCACGGGGTCGGTGCGTGGCTCGGGTGGGGTACGTCGCTGGGGCAAGGGCTCTACCTCAAGTATCGGGGGGCCTCTCCACGGTGCCACGAGGGGGTGACACGAGCCGACCGGCTGTGACCCGTTCCTCGTCCTGGGACTCCGGGCCGCGGCGGGCCGGGCTGGGGTGGACCTGGAGCACGTGCGGGAGAACGCCGCCGCGCGCGAGCTGCAGCTGATCAGAGCCGATAGCAGGGTGCTCGGCGCCGCATTCCCGCCGCGCGCAGCCCCTGATCCGGTGGGCTCAGACACCGGCCCCTGGTTACGCCCCTCGGCTCGATGCGCCGGGCCGGGCGATGGACGACCGTGGTGTCCGTCCGCGGAGCGCGGCCCGGTGTGATCCAGGAGGTCGATGTGCTGAGCGAGCGGGAGTCCACGTGTTACGCGAGATCGAGGAGGAGCTGCCCCTGCTCGATCCCCGCCTCGCGGACCTGATGACGCGGTTGTCCAGGGGGTCGGGCGGACGGCGGGCCCGGCGCCCAAAGCCGTTGCCCATTCTCGGTGCGTCGATCCTGCCCACGATGTGCATGGTGCTGGCTCAGGTCGACACCGCGCTGGTCGCGGCCGTGTTCGCGGTGGCCGTCTTGGCGCTGCACCGGGCCTGGGTGTGGCGGCCCGGTCAGCGGTCCTGGCTCACCGGGTGGTGGGCGGAATGACCGTGAGGTGGCGGGTCGGCGTGCGGCAGGGGTGGACGTGATCACGGAGATCGCGGTGGAGCGGGTGCGGTTCGAGTGCCCGGAGTCGCATTGGCGGATGGAGGCCGACTTCGACCTGGTGCTGCACGTGGACGCGGTGGGCGACACGTGGGAGCTGTTCTCCCTGGACGGCATCCCGGTGCCCTCGCCGTATACCGTCGAGGGCGCGTTCTTCTGCCCGGTGTGCCACCGGGCGGTCCCGGGCCGACCGGTGGCCCGGCGGTTCGTCCCGGTACCCGAGGACCGCGGCGAGGGTGGCGAGCAAGCGATGGGCCGGCGGGTGCCCGACGTCGGGGAGCACCGGGGCCGGCGGGTGGGTCTTCCGCTGTTGTCCGGGCGGTCGGACCCGGCCCCGCCCGGAGCTCAGGGCTCCGGGTCCTGATGGACGGCGCGGACCAACGGCGTGTCGACCAGGTGCTCGGCCAGGAACCAGGCCTGGATCTCGTTGGTGCGGATGATCTGGGAGACGACCAGGTCGTTGGTCCCGTCGTCGCCCAGGTCAGCCACCCGGGCGGCGGCGTCGTGGGCGTCGATGAGGATCGTCTCGTGCGCCTCCAGCAGCCGGGATAGCATGGCCGGCACCGCCTCGACCCCGTCCGGGGACCGGGCGATGCGGGTCAGCTCGGCGGCGTGCCGAGGATCGCCGACCGCCACGCCCCCAAGGGTCTGCACCCGCTCGGCGGTGATGTCGATGATCGTGAGCTGCTCGCCGGCGTGCTTGTCCAGCAGCAGGTGCAGCGCGTAGAACGTATGCCCGCGCACCAGCCAGTGATGCTTCTTGTACAGCGCGTAGAGCACCTGGGTGTCGGCTAGCAGGTGGTTGAGCCGCTGGCAGGAGTACA
>DASXJJ010000114.1:0-26077 GCA_036497465.1 Pseudonocardia sp.
GATGGTCCTGGCCGACGAGCCGACCGGGAACCTGGACAGCGCCTCGACGGTCGAGATCATGAAGCTGCTGGTCGAGCTGAACGACGCCGGCCGCACCATCGTGCTGATCACCCACGAGGACGACGTCGCCCGGTTCGCCAAACGGGTGGTGACCCTGCGGGACGGCGAGATCGTCACCGACAAGTGGCAGGACAACCGCGCGAGCATCGACCGCTGACCCACCCCTGACCCACCGCTCACCCGCCCCGCTCACCCGCCCCGCTCACCCGAGCCACCGACCCTGCCCGGTCCCGGCGGCCGGGCCAGTGGCGTCGGTACCCGGGTGCCTCGGGCTCCCCAGACCCACCACAGCTCCCCCATCCCCGGCGCCCGGACGCCGGATCACCGAAAGGCAGACAGTTGATGACTCGGACGAGTCCTCTCGGCGGCCCCCGGCTGCGTGCCGTGGCCGCCGTGTCGCCCGGGTGGGCGACACCGTGAAACCCGGCCAGCTACTGGCCAAGATCGACGACTTCCGGACCCGGAACGCCCAGCAGGTCGCCCAGGCCAACGTGGACAGCGCACAGGCGAACCTGGACAAGGCCGTCCGGGGCGTCCTGGTGCCGAACGCGCAGGACGTGGTGGACCAGGCACGCCGCGGCTTCGACAAGGTCACCCGCTCCGTCGACGCGCAGATCAGGTCCGCGCACGCGGCCGAACACCGGGCGGAGGTCAAGTACGCCTACGACCTGCGCGCGCTGCGCACGGCCAACTGGAAAGCCCGGGGAGCAGGCTGCGATATCTCGGGCAGCAAGGAGTCGAACCTCAACGACACCTCCCGCAGACCCGACGGTCCGCACATGAAGTCGGACGGCAGCATGGACGCCGCCGCCGGGATGGACGCGGCGGGCGGCACCAGTCAGACCGGCAGCGACGGTGCGACCCCAGGCGCCCCCTCGGGCTCGGGGTCTGCCTCGGACGGATCCGGACTCATGTCGAGCATCACCGGTGCGAACCAGGCTCCGGCTGCTCAGCCCGCCGCGTGCACCGGACCGACCGGGTTCACCGCGGCGGCACAGACGGCGTTCAACACCGCGCTCATGTCGAAGTCCGCCTACGTCTCGGCCAGGAACGCCTCGAACGTCGCCGAGAGGGGCGGCGCGGTGACCGTCGAGCAGGCGCGCACCGCGGTGGTCACCGCGCGCACCGGGCTGCGGGCCGCGGTCACCGACCGTCCGACCACGATCGCGCAGCTCGCCGCGCTGGTCTCCGTCGCGCAGGCCACCCTGTCGAACGCCCAGCAGGACCTCCGCGACACCGTGCTCTTCTCCCCGGTCGGCGGCACCGTCTCGGCGATCAACGGCGAGATCGGCGAGTACGTGGGCAGCGGCTCGGGCACCAGCGCGCAGTCGCCGGGGTCCGACGCACCCATCCCCGGCGTCGGCGCGGCCGCGTCCAGCGACCAGCGACCAGCGACCAGCGACCAGGCAGGCAACGCGGCCGCCGGAATCTCCGCGACCAAGCCCGGCGGCGCGGCGTTCGTCGTGCTGAACAACGTGAACGCGTTCCAGGTCGTCGTGCCGTTCGAGGACTCCGACGCGTCCCGGATCAAGCCGAACCAGCAGGTCGAGGTCAGCCTCGACTCGGTGCCCGGCCTGGAGCGCAGGGGCACCGTGCTGTCGCTCGCGCCGAACGGCGTCAACATCTCGGGCGTCACGAACTACTACGCCACGGTCCTGCTGGGCGAGACCGACCCCCGGCTGCGGTCGGGCATGACGGCCGAGGCCGGGGTGCTGGTCAACCAGCTGGACAACGTCCTGTCCGTGCCCAGCTCCGCCGTCGTCAAGCGGGACGGCCGGTCGATGGTCAACGTCCCCGGGCCGGACGGGAAGCCCGTGCTCCGCGAGTTCCAGCCGGGCCAGGTCGGTGACGACCGCACCCAGGTGCTGTCCGGGCTGGGCGAGGGCCAGACCGTGCTGATGCCGCAACCGACCGCGCCTCCGGCCGGAGCGCCCGCCTCGGGCGGCACCACCCCCGGCGGCACCACCCCCGGCGGCACCGCCCCCGGCGGCGGCTGACCCCGGGCGGCACCGGCGCCGGCGGCGGCACCCTCGGCGGCGGCGCGGACGGCCGCTCGCGGCGCAGGCGGGATGGTCGGTCGCGCGGACGGGTATCCGACGGCGGCTCACCGCGGCATGATCGACCCGGGACCGGGATCGACCGGCGGTGAGAGGGGCAGTGCGATGGCGGACGCTCCGTCCGGGCGGCAGGTCGGCATCGATGCCGGCGGCCAGCGCGCGACGCTGGTCGAGGTCGGCGGCGGTATCCGCGAGTACGTCGTGGACGGCCGGCACGTGCTGGACGGCTACCCGGTCGACGAGATGTGCTCCGGGGCGCGCGGCACGCCGCTGGCGCCCTGGCCGAACCGGCTGGCCGACGGCCGCTACACCTTCGACGGCCGGGACCACCAGCTCCCGCTCACCGAGCCGAGCGGGCACAACGCCATCCACGGCCTGCTGCGCTGGGCCAACTGGACGGTGCGCGAGGAGCAGCCGTCCCGCGCGGTGCTCGGCGTCGTGCTGCACCCGCAGACCGGCTACCCGTTCACGCTGGACATGGCCGTCGAGTACGCGCTGGACGGCAACGGGCTGACCGTGACGACCACGGCGACCAACCGGGGCGCCTCGCCGTGCCCGTTCGCCTGCGGCCAGCACCCGTACCTGACGCCCGGCGGGCCGACGGTCGACGGGGCCACCCTGTCCTTCGCCGCCACGACATCCCTGGTCACCGACGAGCGTGGGCTGCCGACCGGTACCGCCGAGGTGGCCGGCACCGCACTCGACTTCCGCACACCCCACCCGATCGGTGACACCGTGCTGGACCATGCGTTCACCGGCCTGGAGCGCGACTCCGACGGGCTGGCCGTGGTCCGGCTCAGCGGGCCGGACGGGCACCCCACCGATCTGTGGGCCGACCGGAGCTACCCCTACCTGCAGCTGTTCACCGGAGACACCCAGGCCCCGGACAAGCGCCGGCGGGGACTGGCCGTGGAACCGATGACCGCCCCACCCGATGCGCTGCGCACCGGCGAGGGGCTGCTCGTGCTGGCGCCGGGCGAGTCGTTCACCGGGCGCTGGGGCATCCGGCCCGGCTGAGCACCGACCGGCCGAGCACCGACCGCCACCGACGTGCGCCGGCCTCCGCGGGCGGCCCGCTCAGTCGACGTCCCCGCCGCGGTCCAGCTCACCGAGCAGCGCGGGGTCCAGCCGAGGCAGCTGGCCGGTCGGCGCGTCGGCCACCGCCATCCGGGCGGCCGAGTCGGTCGGGCCACCCCGGGCCAGTGCCTGCAGGGCGACCGCGTCGCCGACGTCCGCGCCGGCCCGCTCGGAGAGGATCCACCGCACCTCGAGCAGGTCGCAGTAGGCCTGGACCGGCGATCCGACCCCACCGAGGGCGGCGTGCGCCCGCCGCATGCCCGGCCGGGCGATGTGCGCAAGCCAGTCGGCGGCCGCCTCGACCTCGGGCACGTCGGCGCCCGCGCGCCGGGACAGCATGGCGTGGTGGGCGTGCAGCTCGCCGAGCAGGATCCGGGCCTGTCCCTCGCCGGTCTCCAGCCCGGTCAGGGCGCGCACGTGATCGGCGTGGAACCGCCGGTCGCCGACCGCGACCTTGAGCCGCAAGCGGTCCGGCCCGCCACCGGCACCCGCCGAACCGCCACCCACCGGCTCCCGGCCGGACGGACCGAGGGCGACGTCGGGCTCGCGCACCGGCAGCAGGGTGATCTCGTCCACCGCGAAGCCCAGCTCCTGCAGCTGCCGGACGCGGCCCTCCACCCGGTACCGGTCGGCGAAGCTGAACGTGGGCTCGGCGTGCAGCACGTCCCACAGCGCGCGGTAGCGCTCGGCCACCCCGTAGGCCTCGGCCACCAGGATCTCGTCGGTGAGCTCGCCCGGGTCGTCCCGCCGGGCGAGCAGGTCCATCATCCCGCCGGCCACGTTCTCCACCAGGATGTCCAGGTCGTACTCGCGCTGGCCGACGCTCAGCGACGGATGCACCTCGCTGGTCTCCGCGTCCACCAGCCAGGCCTGCAGCACCTGGCCGTCCCGGGAGAACAGCGTGTTGGCCAGCGAGCAGTCGCCCCAGAACACGCCGTGCCGGTGCAGCTCGACCAGCAGCGTGGCCATCGCGTCGAGCAGCCGCGCGCGGTGCTTGGGCCGGTTCGGCGGCAGCCGCAGGAACAGCCGCCGGTACTGCCAGGACTGGCTGAGGAAGTGGGTGACCAGCACCGACGAGTCGTCCCCCGGCTCGTCGGTGTGCGCGACGACCAGGCCGGCGGGGCGGACGGCGGGCAGCACCATGCGCTCCAGCTCGCGGAGCACGGTGTACTCCCGCACGGCGACCCGCTCGGGCAGCTGTTTGAGCGCCCAGAGCTCGCCGTCGGTCTCCACGAACCGGACGAGGTGCCGGCTCGGGCCGACCGGGACGTCCCGCAACGGCACCTCGGTGGCCGCCCAGTCCCCCAGCGGCCGGTCCCAGGGCAGCGCGAGCAGCCCCGGTGAGGTGACGCGCAGCCGCAGCTCGGGTGGTGGCACGAGGCCGATTCTGCTCATCCGCCGGAGTCCCGGACAGGCCGTACCGTCGCTCCCCCGCCTCGTGCGCCCCGCGTGTCCCGCGCGCCACGCCGATCCGTGCGACGGTCGTCGGATCGCTCGCATTCGTTGCCCGGACGCCGTGCGGCCGCCTACTGTCGGGCAGTGCGAGTTCGACTATCAAACCACCGTGCATCCGAGCGGCCCGGCACCCCGGACACCGGGCGCATCCCGGACGGCGGCCGCATCCCGGACGGCGGCCGCGGCTCGGTGGTGGCCGTGGGCGTCGTGGTCAGCGCCGTGTTCATGGCCAACCTGGACCTGTGGATCGTCAACCTGGCCCTGGTCGACATGGGTGCCGGTTTCGGCGGTTCGCTGGCCGGGCTGTCCTGGGTGGTCAACGCCTACGCGGTGACCCTCGCGGCGGTGCTGGTGCCGGCGGGCCGGCTGGGCGACCGGTTCGGCCACCGGCGGGTGTTCCTGCTGGGCACCGCGGTGTTCACGCTCGCCTCGGCGGCCTGCGCGCTCGCGCCCGACCTCCCGGTGCTGGTGGCCGCCCGGGTGCTGCAGGCGGCGGGCGCGGCCGCGCAGCTGCCGACCTCCCTGGCGCTGCTGATGGCCACCGTGCCGGCCCACCGGCGGATGGCCGTGGCCCGGGGTTGGTCGGCCGTCGGGGCGGTGGCCGCCGTGACCGGCCCGGTGCTGGGCGGCCTGCTGGTGCAGGCCAGCTGGCGGTGGGTGTTCGTGGTGAACCTGCCGATCGGGCTGACCGCGTGGCTGCTCGGCCGACGCCGGTTGCCCCGGCCCGCGCGGCGGGCCGACGGGCCGATGCCGGACATCCTGGGCAGCCTGGTGCTGCTCCTCGGGGTGGCCGGGCTGACCGGGGCGCTGGTGCAGGCACCCGGGTGGGGCTGGGCGTCGCCGGCCACCCTCGGCCTGCTCGCCGCCTCGGTGCTGGCGTTGCTGGGGTTCGCGGTGCGTTGCCGCCGCCACCCGTCGCCGATCGTCGAGCCGCACCTGCTGCGCATCCGGCGGTTCGCCTCGGCCAACCTGGCGGTTGCCCTGTTCGGCACCTCGTTCGCGATCATGCTGCTGTCGAACTCGCTGTGGTGCCAGGACGTCTGGCACTACCCGCCGCTGCGCACCGGGTTGGCGATGGTGCCGGGGCCGGCGATGGTGCCGCTCGCCACGGCGGCGTCGGCCCGGCTGCTGCGCCGCGTCGGCCCGGGGCCGGTGGCGGCCGCCGGCGGAGTGCTGTTCGCGGCCGCGCTGCTGTGGCGGGTGCTGCTGGCCGGGACGACGCCGGACTACGCGCGCGACCTGCTGCCCAGCATGCTGGTCAGCGGCGTCGGGGTGGGCCTCGCGCTGGGCACGCTGATCGCGGCGGGCGCCACGGCGCTGCCCGAGGGGCGCTCGGCCACCGGCTCGGCCGTGATCAACTCGACGCGCCAGGTCGCGTCCGCGCTGGGCGTGGCGGTGCTGGTCACCGTGCTGGGCAGCCACCCGGCCACGCCGGCCGGCAGCCTGCCCGGCTACCGGCTGGCCTGGACGATCGGCACCGGCCTGGCCATGGCGGCCGCCGCGGTGTCGCTGCTGCTCGACCGTCGAGGAACCGCCCGCGCCGCCCGTTCCGGCCGGACCGACGAGCCGGTGCGAGCGGGCTAGCCGCGCTGCTCGACCAGCAGGCAGTTGGAGCCGGGGTACACCAGCCGCTCGGCGCCGTCGTCGAACCGCACCAGGTACGGGGGCTCGCCGGTGTCGCCGCGCACCTCGACGATGGTGGCCTGCCGAGCGGGCTGGCCGAGGACCTGGGTGAGGAACCGGAGCTCGTCGCCGGTCTGTGCCTGCATGGGGACCATCTCCCTGAAAGACGTACGTGGGTTCGGTCGGCGCCGACCGTAGTGGACGGCGCGCGACGCGGCAGCATGGGCGGCAGGGCAGGTCGGCAGGGCAGCCGGCCCGCGGCGCTCAGGGGTGGCGGCGGAAGCGGTGCAGGTAGTCCGCCCAGTTCCAGGTGACCAGGAACTCCTCCGCCGCCCGGTAGCCGTCGTCGTGCAGCTGGCGGATCTGCTCGTCGGTGAGCGAGAACTGGGTGAAGCCGACCTGGTCGGACCGCACCTCGATGGTCCGCGCCCGCACCCATGGCTTGTGCTGGTTGGCCTGGTCGCGGCCGACCAGCGCGGTGGTGATCACGCCCTCCAGCAGGTGCACCGGGGCCGGCATGATCGCGTTCAGCCAGTGCGGCAGCAACGTGCCGTCCGGGCCGGGGATCTCCGGCATCAGCGTGACGCCGAACGTGGGCCAGCGAGGCTGCTTGCCGTCGGTGCGGTCCAGCGAGTCGATCGGGAAGTTGGACACCACGCCGCCGTCCACCAGCGTCGAGGTCAGCCCGGTGTCCGGGTTGGTCAGCGTCATCGGCCGGAACAGCAGCGGGATGGACATCGAGGCGCGCACCGCATCGGCCACCGGCTGCTCGTCCGGGTCCAGCCCGTACACCTCGCGGTAGTCCCAGGGCAGCCGGATGAGCCGGCCCAGGGTGACGTCCGCGCAGGTCACCACGAGGCGGTACCGTCGCTCGGGCGGCAGCTGCGGGTCGTCCAGCCGCAGGTCGCCGAAGGTGTGCACGCCCAGCTCGGCCAGCTCGTCGCGGACCCACTCCCGCGCGTAGTCGCCCCGGTAGAGACCGTCGTCGCCGAGCAGCGCCAGGCCCGGCCCGACCAGCGGCACCCGGTCGAGCGGCACCTTGTCGGCGAACCGCGCGTAGTCGAGGCGCATCGCGGACTCGGTGAGCGCCGAACCCGACAGCCCGGCCGCCACCAGGGCGCCGACGATCGCGCCCGCGGACGTGCCGGACACCCGCCACGGCCGGTAGCCGGCGTCGTTGAGCGCCGCGACCGCGCCGGCCAGCGCGATGCCCTTCACCCCGCCACCGGACAGCACCAGGTCCGCGATCAGCGGTTTTCCGTTGCCCGCCGCACGTGTCACCCGATCATCAGATCACAGGCGGGGCGGCCGGCCCCCGGCCGGGACGACACCGGCCGCGGACGACACCGGCCCCGGCTACTCGGCAAGGTCCAACGCCGCGCGCACGATGCTGTCGGCGTCGATGCCGTGGTAGCGGTACACGTCCTCCAGCGAGCCGGACTGGCCGAACCCGGTGACCCCGAGCAGCGCCGACGGCACCCCGTGCACCCCGGCCAGGAAGGCCAGCGTGTGCGGGTGCCCGTCCAGGATGGTGACCAGCGGGGTGGCCCGCCGGGCCGGGAACAGCTGCCCGAGGATCCAGGTGGGTCCCTCCTGGCGGCCCTGCCGGGCGCGCACCGCGTCGAACAGCAGGCCCGGGCTGGTCACGCACAGCACGTCGGCGGCCACGCCGACCCGGGCCAGCCGGTCCGCCGCGACCAACGCCTCGGTCACCACGGCGCCCATCGCGGCGATAGTGACCACCGGGTCCTCCGGCCGGCGCAGCGGGTACCCGCCGGCGACGACGTGCCGCCGCCTGCGTTCCCGCGCGGCCGGGTCGGCGGGCACGGCGGCGAGCGACTGGTCGACCGGCCGGGTGGACAGCCGCAGGTAGGCCGAGCCGCCGTCCGGGCGGCCGAGGCGGGCCAGGGAGGCCAGCAGCGTCCACTCGACGTCGATGGCGAACGCCGGCTCGTAGCTCACGCAGCCCGGCTGCTCGATGCCGATGGACGGGGTGGTGATCGACTGGTGCGCGCCGCCCTCCGGCGCCAGCGTCACCCCGGACGGCGTCCCGACCAGGACCGACTGGCCACCCGCGTAGATGCCGAACGACCATGGCTCCAGCGCGCGCTCGACGAACGGGTCGTACATCACCCCGATCGGCAGCAGCGGCTGGCCCCACCGGCTCCAGGTGGCACCCAGCTCGCCGAGCAGCCCGAGCAGGTTCGTCTCCGCGATACCCAGCTCGATGTGCTGGCCGGCCGGGTTCTCCCGCCAGTGCAGGATCGTCTCCGCGTCGTCGGCGAACCAGTCGCGACGCTCGGTGGCCGACCACACGCCGACCTTGTTCACCCAGCCGCCCAGGTTGGTCGTGGAGCTGACGTCCGGGCTCACCGTGACCACCCGCCGCGCGGCCTCCGGCGCCGAGCGGGTCAGGTCGAGCAGCGCCCGGCCGAGCGCGGCCTGTGTGGTGGCCGTGCCGGTCGGCGGCGGGCGGCCGATGTCGGCGGGCAGCGCGGGCGGCGGGGTGGCGCCGGGCGGCTCCCGGTGCAACCGCTCGGCGACCTCGGCGCACACCCGCCCGGCCGGGGAGCCGGCGTCGAACCGCTGCCACGGGCGCTCCGGGTCGATCCCGACCTCGCCGGCCAGGGTGCGCATCTGGGCGTCGGTGAGCAGCGACGAATGGTTCTGCGGGTGCCCCTGGACGGGCAGCCGGTAGCCCTTCACGGTGTAGGCGAACATCACCGTCGGGCGGCTGTCGTCGATCCCGGCGAACGCCTGGTCGAGCGCATCGAGGTCGTGACCGCCGAGGTTGCGGGCGGCCTCCAGCAGCGTGGTGTCGTCCAGCTCGCCGATCAGCCCGGCGACGGCGTCGCGGCCCGGCTGGTCTCCGGGCAACCGCTCGCGCAGCTCGGCCGCGGTGCAGCGCAGCAGCCGCTGGTACTCCGGGTTGCTCATCCGGTCGATCCGCCCGCGCAGCGCGTCGCCGCCGGGGCGGGCGAACAGTGACTCCAGCAGCCGCCCGTACTTGAGCGTCAGCACCTGCCAGCCGGCCGCCCCGAACATCCCGGCCAGCCGCTCGGCGGCGATGTTGGGCACCACGCGGTCCAGCGACTGCCGGTTGAGGTCGACGATCCAGACGATCTCGCCCAGCTCCGCGACGGCGGGGTCGAGGATGGCCTCCCAGATCGCCCCCTCGTCCAGCTCCGCGTCACCGAGCAGGGAGAACTGCCGCCCGCCGCCGGTGGACGCGTCCACCGTGGACCGCAGGTACCGGCGCGACACGGCCCCCCAGAGCGGGGCGGTGGCCCCGATGCCGACCGAGCCGGTGGAGTAGTCCACCGGGTCGGGGTCCTTGGAGCGGCTGGGGTAGCTCTGCAGCCCGCCGAACTCGCGCAGCGTGGTCAGGTACGACTCGTCCAGCTCGCCGAGTAGGTAGTTCACCGCGTGCAGCACCGGCGACGCGTGCGGCTTGACCGAGACGCGGTCGCCCGGGGCCAGGTGCCGGAACCACAGCGACGTCATGATCGACACCATCGAGGCGCAGGACGCCTGGTGGCCGCCGACCTTGAGCCCGGACGGGTTCGGCCGCACCCGGTTGGCGTGGTGCACGATCGCGCTGGACAGCCAGAGCATCCGCCGCTCGATCTCGTCCAGGACACCGAGCGGGCTCGAGCTGGCCGGGGCGGTGGCGGTGCTGGTCATGGCTGTCCCCTTCGGCAGGTGCGGTCACGCCGGAGGGCGGCCCAGGGGTGGTGGCGCGCCCGACCCGCTCCGCACTGTTGTGCAGAACGTGCTCACGATCCCACCACTCGGTGTCGTTCTGCTCAACCGGATAGGCATAAACTGCGCACACCGCACGCCGTCATCGGTCGATCCCGGATCGGGAGTGAGCACCGTGCCCAGCACCCACCGCGCCGACGCCCTGGACGCGCGGCTGCTGCTCGCGCTGGCCGATGAGCCCCGGGCCACCACCGTGGCCCTGGCCGAGCGGCTCGGGCTGTCCCGCAACACCGTGCAGGCCCGGCTGTCCCGATTGGACCAGCGGGGCGCGCTGGACTCCTTCGAGCGCCGGGTGGATCCGGCCGCGCTCGGTTACCCGCTGACCGCGTACGTGACCACCCGGGTCACCCAGCGCCGGCTGGACGAGGTGAGCGATGCGCTGGCCGACATCGCCGAGGTGCTCCAGGTGCAGGGCATGACCGGGCAGACCGACCTGCTGGTGCACGTGGTGGCCCGGGACGCCGACGACCTGTACCGGATAGCGGGGCAGATCCTGGCCATCCCCGGTGTGGAACGCACCGACACGGCGCTGGTGATGCGTGAGCTGGTGGGCTACCGGATCGGACCGCTGCTGCGCCGGCTGCGGGGCTGACCCGGCCCCGCGCGGCGCCGGCTCGGCCTCCGCCCTGGCGGCGCGCAGCCCGCCGTAGAGCTGGCCGGCCACCGGAGCGAGCAGCGCCAGCAGCGGCACCCGCCACCCGCCGGAGGCCTGGTGCAGCACCCCGACCAGCGCCGGGCCGGCCGCCGCGACGAGGTATCCACCGCCCTGCACCAGCGCGGACAGCGAGGTCGCCAGCTCGGCCCTACGGGCGGCCAGCCCGATCATGGTGGCGGCCAGCGGGAACGCGCCGTTGCCCAGGCCGAACAGGACCGCCCACAGCCAGGGTGCCGCCGCCGGCGCGCAGAGCAGCCCCAGGTAACCGCCCGCGTAGGCGGCCGAGGTGCCGGCCACCAGCCAGCAGCGGGCCGTGCGGCGCACCGCCAGCCCGGGCAGCAGCAGGGACAGCGGCACCGACAGCGCGCCGATCGCCGCCACCGGCAGGCTGGCCGCGCGGTGGTCCAGCCCGGCGTCGGCGAGCACCGTGGGCAGCCAGCCCAGCACCACGTAGGCGTTCAGCGCCTGGCAGCCGAAGAACATCGTCAGCGCGCGCACCGAGGCCGACCGGTACAGCGGCGGTACCGGAGCGCCACGGCGCTCGCCGCCGCGCCCGGCGCCGCCGCGGGGGGCCGGTACCGAGGGCGCCGGGGTCGACCGGGCCGCCGCGGTACGTCGCTCCGCGGCGAGCATCAGCCACGGGGGCAGGGCCACCGCCGCCAGCAGCGCCCACACCCCCAGCCCGTAGCGCCACCCACCGCCGAGCGCCTGCTCGGCCGGCACCGTCAGGGCGGCCCCGCCGGTCATGCCGAGCGCCAGGGCCGTGGTGTAGAGCGCGGTGACCCCGCCGACCCGGTCCGGGAAGTACCGGGCCACCAGCGGCGGGAGCAGCACGTTGCCGATCGCCGCGCCGGACAGGGCGAGCACACTGGCCACCAGGAACCCCGGCACCGAGGTGGCGGCCGCCCGGGCGACCAGGCCGACCGACGAGGTGGCGAGCGCGACGACCACCAGGCGCTCCGAGCCCCACCGGCGCGCCAGTACCGGGGCCGCCGCGCCGATCGCCCCGAAGCACACGGCGGGCAGCGCGGTGAGCATTCCCTGGACCGCACCGGAAAGTTGCCAATATCCACTGATTTCGCCCAGTACCGGGCCGAGACTGGTCACTCCGGAACGCAGATTCATCGCCAGGGTGACAATGGCGAGAACCGTCAAGAGTTGCCGGCCCTCCGGAACACCTGAGCCGGGAATTCGACGGTGCCTGCCCGGCGGCGGAATTGTCCCGGAGAAATCCGCGCCGGTGGGCCGGGCGAACGAGTCGAGGACGACGGTATTCGTCGAGTGTCGGGTTCTGCGGTGTTTCGCCCGCCGGGTCGCACCGGTGACCGTCGTCATTCCGCTCCCGAGTTCGTCCGGGCACCGCCGAGTGGTGTACCGGTTTCCGGCGTACACCGTCGCCCGGGCGGTGTCGATCACTGCCACCCGACCGGGTACCGCCCCGGCAGCGGGCCGACCGGGCCGACCGGGCCGGGATGGGCCAGTATTGGGGTGTGCGGGTATCAGCAAGGGCCGACTACGCGGTGCGTGCGGCAGTGGAGTTGGCGGCCGATCCGGAGGGGCACCGCAACGCGGAGTCGATCGCCCAGGCACAGGACATTCCGCAGAAGTTCCTGCAGACCATCCTGTGCGACCTGCGACGGGCCGGGATCGTGGCCAGCCGCCGGGGTATCGACGGCGGGTACCGCCTCGGCCAGCCGGCCAAGGAGATCTCCGTCGCCGACGTGCTCCGGGCGGTCGACGGGCCGCTCGCCACGGTGCGCGGCGAGCGGCCGCAGGACCTCAACTATCCAGGGTCTGCCGAGGCCCTGCGGCCACTGTGGGTGGCGATGCGGGCCAGCGTCCGCGGGGTGCTGGAACAGGTCACCCTCGCCGATCTGGCCAACCGCAAGCTCCCGGCCCGGGTCCGGCGCATCGCGGAGAGTGACGATGCGTGGCGCAACCACTAGCCGGGACCACCATCCCGCCCGGCTCAGCGGCGCACGCGGGCTCCCACCCGTCCGCCGCTGAGCCACCGCTCGCCTCCGCTCAGCCCGCCGCGCCGAAGGCGTTGTAGGCCGGGGGCAGGGCCGTCCCCTCTCCGAGGGTCGGGTCCTGCAGCGGCACGTCCACGCCGTGCGCGACCTGGGTGTGGGTCGGCCCGCCGGACAGCCCGGAGCCGCTGCCGGGGGTGTCGCCGTCCGAGCCGGTGTCCGCGCTCGCCACGGCGACCACGCCGAACGCCGAGGCCACCAGCAGGGCACCCGTTCCGGCGGTCACGGCGACCGCGCGTCGAATCGATGTACGCATGGGATCTTCCTTTCCTCGAGGGGACCGGCTCAGCAGACCGAGTCGGCCGGTTTGGGGTTGGTCAGGCCGAACAGCGGGCGCAGCCGCAGCCCGACGACGGTGCCGCCCAGCGCCATCAGGCCCCACACCCAGCCGTGCAGGCTGAACGAGGCGATGCCGGAGAAGTAGGCGCCGATGTTGCAGCCCCGGGCCAGCCCGGCGCCGTAGCCCATGGCGATGCCGCCGAGAACCGAGCCCAGCGCCAGCCGCCAGGGCACCCGGCGGTGCAGCGTCCACACCCCGCCGGCGGCCGAGGCGAGCAGCGCGCCGATCATGATGCCCAGGTCGAGCACCGAGACCCGGTCGGCCAGCACCGGGCCGTGGATCTGCCTGGCGTTCATCGGCACCCGCCAGAACGCCCAGTCGGTGACCTGCACGCCGAACGCCTGCAGGACCTTCGCGCCCCACAGGCCGAACGCGGAGGTGACCCCCCACGGCTGGCCGGAGACGAACAGGACGGCCGCGTTCAGCGCGCCCAGCACGATCGCTCCGACCCACAGCGGCCAGGAGCCGCGCAGCGCCCGCGCGATCCCCCGGGCCGATGGCGGGGCCTCGACCGGCGGCGGGTTGCGCCGCCGGGCCACCGCGTAGGACACGGCCACCACCAGCGCCATCACCGCCAGCGACACCGCCAGCGCGCCCGGGTAGCCGAGCAGCTTGGCCAGCGAGATCGTCGGGCCGGCGGGCACCGTGACGAACCAGAACGTGTAGTGCGCCGCCGCGACCACCGAGCCGACGACGAAGCCGAACAGGGTCAGCACGATCGCGCTCTGCCCGCCGCCGACGGCGAACAGCGTGCCGGACGCGCACGACCCGCCGACCTGCATGCCCAGCCCGAACAGGAACGCCCCGACGAGCAGGGTGATCCCGACCGGGTTGGTGAACCCCTTCGGCGCGCCGGCCAGGCCGAACCCGCCCGACAGCACCACGGCGAACAGCACGCAGGCGACCGCGAGCATCAGCATGTGCGCGCGCAGCGCCGCGCCCTGGCCGACCGCGACCAGTTGCCGCCACGCCGAGGTGAAGCCGAACCGGGAGTGGAACAGGGTGAAGCCCAGCGCCAGGCCCAGCACCGTGGTGCCGACCATGACGCCGCTGGCCACCCGGGACACGCCCCAGGTCAGCAGCGCGGCCAGCACCAGGCCGGCAACCACCACCGGCCACCGGGTGGGTGGTGCGTCGCCCGCCGAGGGACGGACGGCCGGCCGGTCGGCCGCCGGTCGCCGCCGCAGCGCGCGCCCGAGACCACCTCCCGCGGACTCACCGAGGACGGACATGAGGACTCCTTTCAGTCACTGCCGTGCCGAGCGGTCGGCTCGCGGGCCCGCTCACGGGGTACCGCCGCCCAGCGGCGGGTTGATCGGCACGACCGTGCCGCTCGGGTACCAGTCCGACGGACCGCCGCCCAGCGGCATGGGCATGCCCATCGGCACATCCACCGGCGCGGCCCCGTAGAACGTCGGCCGGGCCTCGAGCCCGTCCCGGCCGCCGCGCCAGGCCAGGTAGCCCGAGGCGGACGGCCCCTCGCCGGGGAACACCGCCGCCACGAACGCGCCGTACCGGCGGGGCGTCGTCTCCTGCGGGTTGAAGCTCAGCGGCAACACCTCCGAGGACGCCGCCGTCACCACCGGGCCGGTGAGCAGCCACGGAGCCAGCAGCACCCCGCCACCGGCCTGGCCACCGCGCCTGGTGGACGCGTCCAGCGCCTGCTTCGCCCCGACCCAGCCGGACACCACCAGCAGCGTGTCGCCCGCCGTCGGGGTGCCGGCCACGGCGAGCCGGTGGCGCGCGGCCTCGGCCCGCACCAGGTCGGCGGCGGCCCGGCCCCGCGCCGAGTCGTCCGCGACCAGGTTCAGCGCGGTGATGCCCCGCCCGGCGAGGAACTCCACGCTGTCGGACAGCGCGCGGGCGTCCGACGGAGCGAGCCCGTCGGCCGGGCAGGTCGACGGCGTCGCCCGCCCGCCGACCAGCGCGCCCAGCGCGGCGCTGGCGCACTCCGGGCCGTCCGGGCCGGCCAGTGTGCGCTGGGTGCCCGGGACGATGTCGGCGGTGCCCACGTCCACCGGCACGACGCCGGCCTCGGTGGCCGCGTCGCCCGCGGTGCCGCCACCCTGGGTGACGACCAGCCGGGTGGCGCCCGCCGGGATGTCCACGACCGCCCACAGTCCGGCCGCGCCGGGCCGCGCGGTCAGCGGCACCGGAGGTCCGGCCGAGGCCACGGCGAGCGGGCCGTCGGCCATCCGGTGCTGCATGCCGGCCATGCCGGGCATGCCAGCGGGGGTACCGGCCGCCGGTGCGGCGGCCGGAGCCGTACCGGCGCCGCCCATCCCGCCGCTCATGTCGCCGCTCATGTCGCCGCTCATCTCGCCCGAGCCGGCCACCGCCGGGTCCGGCCCGACGTGCACCAGGTTCGGCCCCGGCCGCATCGGCGTGACCTGCACCGCGAGCCGGCGCATGCCCAGGTCGACCGGCCGCAGCAGCGGCTGGCCGGGCACCGGGGCCGGTGCCGGCCGGGGCAGCGTGGCCAGCGCGGCGCCGGCCAGCACCGCCGCCACCAGCCCGAGCGCCGCGAAGCCGCTCAGCTCGGCGGCGCGCGCCCGGCCGGCGGGACGTGCGAGCAACGCCCACACCACCGTGGCCAGCACCGGCAGGCCTGCCTGCGCCGCCGCGCCGATGCCGTACGCGGAGTGCGCGTCGACCCCGGTGCGTGGACCGGTGAGCAGCAGCTGCCCGAGACCGAGGACCGAGGCCAGCAGCCCCGACGCGAGCGCGGCCGAGCGCAGCCCGCTGGCCGTGGCCGCCGACTCCACCCGTCCGGCGCCCAGCACCGACACGCCGACCAGCAGCGCGACGGTGAGGGCGTAGCCGGCGTCCAGCCACCAGGCCAGGCCGCTCCGGGCGGCCGCCAGCTCGGCGGCCAGCAGCCCGGCCAGCGCCAGCCCGACGAGCAGCCCGGGCAGCGCCGCCGCCGACCGGGGACCGGCCGGCCCGGAGCCGGCGGTTCCGGCCGGCTCCGGGGCCGTCCCGGCCGCATCCTCCGGATCCGGCGCGGTGGACGCGTCAGGCCCGACGGCCACCGAGGCCGCCGCACCCGACCCCTCGGAGCCCACCGAGGGGTCGGGGCGCCGGGCCGTCAGCAGCATGGGCACCAGCAACGCCAGCACCAGCTGCGCGACGGCCCACGGGCGGGACGCGCCGCCGACGGTGACGGCGGCCACCGAGGCCGCCGCCGTCACCGCCACGGCGATCCACCCGACCAGCCGGACCCGGCCCGCCACCGGCTCGCGGCCGAGCAGCGGGCGGGTCAGCGCCAGGCCGGCCAGGACCGAGGTCCCGGCCAGCAGCGCCACCCGTGCCAGCACGGACGGCCCGTCCATCGGCGACGCGACGATCGCGGCGAGCAGCTCGGCCACCGCATCGGTCCCGTCGCCCTCCGCGCCGCCGCCGGAGCCGGGCACGACGGCCCCGCCGGGGTGGCCCGCCGAGGCGAGCACCACCCCGCCGAGCACCAGCGCGCCCAGCCCGGCGGCGGCGAGCACCGGGGCCCGGTGTGCCCAGCCCGAGAGCTGGCCCCACCGGCCCGGCAGTGCCGCCTTACTTGATGTCGCCATCAGCCACGACGAACAGCATCGAGTGCGGTTTGGCGTTGCCGAACGCACCGTGCGGCCAGTTCTTGCGGTTGAAGTTGATGCACGTCTGGCCGGTGATCTCGTCCTTGAAGGACGTGTCCAGGCTCAGCTTTCCGTCGCGGTGGATGTCGGTCATGCACACCTTGTGGTCGCCGTCCAGACCGGTACGGGCCACGAAGTAGTTGGCCGTGGCCAGCCGCTGCGGCTCGTCGGTCTCGTGGTAGAGGCCGCCGTGGTCACCCTGGACGAGGTTGTCCAGCGCGCCCCAGTGCGGGCCACCGGCCGGGTTGTCACCGATGGTCACCGTGCCGCGGACGGTCGGGCAGTCGTGCTCGTCGCCGCCGTTGATCGCCTCGTCCTTGGTGTTGATGTCGCACTTGGTGTGCTCACCGGCGTCCAGCAGCTTGGTGATGTCCAGCGCGAACACGCCACCGGTCGTGCCGGGGTCGTTCGGGCCGAGCGTGCCCTTCTGCCGTCCGACGATGGCGTGGTAGAGCGTCTTGTCGTCCGGGCTGGTCTGGATCCACCCGGCGTTGTCGCCGGGACCGGAGCCGCCACCCTTGAACCGCTTGTCGGCGGCCCAGTCGTCGAACACCTCACGCCACACCGGGTTCGGCGAGGTGATGTCCGGCGTGTAGAAGATCGCGCCACCCTGCATGCTCTGGGCGAAGGCACCCTTGTGACCCGGCTGGTTGGTCACCGTGGTCTCCATGATCGCCCGGTCCTCCCAGTGCAGGGGGTCGGACTTGTCCGCCCGGGGGCCGACCGGCAGGTAGGCCACCGACTTGACCTTCGGGTGGTTGCGGTCGCTGATGTCCCAGGTCCGGATGGTGGGCCTGCGCAGGAACGGCGACGGGTTCTTCAGCGGATCCAGGATGATGTTGCGTGGTTCCGCGTAGTCACTGGTGACCATGGAGTTCAGGTCCTCGCGGACCTGGATGCCGTGCGGGTTGGCGCAGCTGGGCACCGGCAGCGACGGGGTGTTCAGGCACAGCCTGGGGTCTTCCCCCTTGGCGACCGCCGCGGGCGCCTCGGAGAGGTTCTGGCCCTTCTGGCCGAACCGGATGACCTCACCGGGGGTGCCGGCGAAGCCGTTACCGGTGCGCACCTCGCCGTGCGTGTACTTGCACGGACCCGGGGCGACCGGGCCGCCCATGTAGGTGCCGTACGCGGTGCCGTCCTTGAGGACCCAGAAGGCGTCCGGCACCGAACCGCACAGTGTGTTGGACGGCAGGCTGATCCCGGAGAGCTTCAGGTTCGGCAGCTGGGAGACGTCGAAGACGTAGGTCGCCGCGCTGTACAGGCCGCCAGCGTAGATCTTCTCGCCCTTGTGCCACACGTACTGCATGTGGTGCGGCTCGTTCTCCACCAGCGGTCCGACGGTGCCGGTGTTGAGCACCTTGCCGTAGGTCGGCGACCCTTCGGTGGCGTCGAGGACGGCGAGGAAGTCCGGGCCGGGGAGCGCGTTGCGCACCTTGTCGACCGTGTCCTTCAGCAGCGAGCCGGGCAGCTTGTGGATGGTGTTGACCGCGGTGTCGCCGACGTTCTCGTCGCCGGCCCACACGATCAGGTACTCGGGCCGCTTGCCCTTGCTCTCCAGCGCCTTGTGCTGCTCCGTGACGTCACCGGGCACCAGGTGGTTCTCCACCCAGTAGTCCTTGCCGTCGGTTCCCTTGATGGTCGAGCGGGTGGGCTGCACGTCCGCGTACGCGGTGCCCGACGAGTGCGGCAGCACCATCAGGCCGCCGGCCACGGCCAGCACGGCCACGCCGGCCAGCGCCGTTCTGCGGCGCCGGAATCGAGAGAGTGCGCCGATCATCAGTACCCCTGCCCGCCGCCGGGGGTGACCTTGCCCGGGGCCGCCTTGGCGGAGTCGAGCGCGCCGAAGATCGGCACGCCGCCGGGGGTCACGTCGTTCGACGGGGAAGGGCCGTCCTGGTGGAAGCCCGACCCGGCGCCACCGGCGCCCTGGGCGCCGTCGGTGCTGTCGTTGGCCATGGCCGGACCGGCCGCCAGCAGCAGCCCGCCGGCGGCGAGGACCAGCCCGCCGACGAGCAATCGCGTTACTTTCTTTCCAGACACAGTCGAGCACCTCATGAGTTCGTTGGGGAGCGAACATTCACGGTGCCAATTCGGAACGAGATCAACACTCATTTCGGCATGGCCGACCGAGGAAGGGGAATCCCATTCGTCACGACACCGTGATGGTGACCGGAACCAGGTTCGGGACACGATCCGCACGGGGACTCGTTCGCGGTTCGCGTGGCCGTCCGGGTCAGCCGGAGATAGGCGGCGGGATGGTGTTCGGTTGCCCGATCGGCGGGATCTCGACGCCTGGAGTCACGGCGTTGTCGAGCGGCCGCACGGGGAGGAAACCAGCCCGCTTACCGCATACAGAGCGCGCTGGCCTGCCGCCGGAGATCCACGTGGATCCGGCAGACGAATCGGTTGGCGCAACTCATGGCCGAATACTTGCATTGCGACATTCGGGTGGTCAAACCCCTCCCCCGGGCCTCGACCCCGGCACCGGGCCGGCGGTCGCTCCGCGCCGCCGGATACGTCTGGTTGAATCGATTCAGACCGTGACTCGCGGCACCAAACCTGACTGATTTGATGGGTTTTAGCTGGTTTTTGATCGAGTTCCCGACGTCCGCCGGACCACCACATCGTGTGATCGACCGGTGGTTTCGACACCTGCCGTGACGAGTGGTCGCCGGGGTGGCCGCCGGTGATCACTCGATGGCAGATCGGCTCCGACCCGGCACCGCCGGAACCCGATCTCTGTGCACCCTCCGCCACCGACCGGCGACCTCCCCGCCGTCCACGGGTCCGCCGGGTGCTCCGGCAGCCGGAGCGGGCGCCTGTCCGGGCATCACAACGGCGCCCGGGACGGCAGCGGAGCGGGTCCCGGGAGGGGCGGGGCGGGTACCTCCGCGGCCTGAGCTCCCGGCCCGCGACAGCACAGCGCCCGGGCACCGTCCGCGACGGCACCCGGGCGCGGGCGGGGACGGTGCGGCTCAGGCCGGCTCGAAGGTCTCGTGCACGGGTACCGCGCGGTACTCCCCGCGCGGCCCGCGCGTGGCGAGCTCCCGCAGCGCCGCGGCCAGCCGGTACACGTCCTCCGGCTCGCTGTGGCAGGCGAGGCTGGCCCGCACGATGCCGTAGCTGGCCAGCCGGTCGCCCCCGGCCATGGCCCGCTCGACGCGCGCCTGCTCGGCGTCGTCGACCTCCAGCCAGCGGCGCACCAGCCGGTGGTTGCAGATCGTCCCGGCGCGCACCTCGATGCCGTACTCGTACTCCAGCACGGCGGCCACCAGCGCGTGGTGCAGCCCGTCCACGATGAACGGGAAGGTCCCGATGCGGTCCTCGGACCGGTAGCGGGCGGCGGGCACGGTGAGGCGCACGCCCGGCACCGCGTCCAGCTCGGTGGCGGCGAGCGCGACCAGCTCCCGCTCCCGGCCCTCCACCGCGTCCCAGCCGGCCTCCAGCAGCGCGTCGCAGGAGGCGCCCAGCGCCACGATGCCGGTGGCGTTCCAGGTCCCGGTCTGGTGCCGCTCGGCGGGCGGAGCCCAGAGCACGTCCAGCGACTCGGAGATCATGTCGATGGACCCGCCGCCCGGGTCCACCGGGTCCCGGTCCATGAGTGTCCGGGGCAGCGAGAGCACGCCCAGCCCGAACGGCGCGTAGACCTTGTGCGCGGAGAAGGCGAGCGCGTCCACCCCGGAGGCGGCCATGTCGATGCGCCGGTGCGGGGCCAGCTGGGCGGCGTCCACGAACAGCAGCGCACCGGCGGCGTGCGCGCGGTCGGCGAGCCCACGCAGGTCGGGGCAGTAGCCGGTCAGGTTGGACGCCCCGGTCACCGCGAGCAGCCGCACCCGGCCGGCGTACGCGGCGAATAGCTCGTCCAGGTGTTCCAGGTCCAGCGCGCCGCTGTCATCGGCCCGCACGTCCACGACGGTGGCGTCGGTGTTGTAGCGCCAGGGCAGGTTGTTCGAGGTGTGCTCGATCTCCGAGGTCAGCACGACGTCGTCGGCGGTGAGCGGGAGCAGCCGGGACAGCGTGTTGATCGCCGCGCTGGTGTTCGCGGTGAACAGCAGCCCGTTGTCCGCGGGCTGACCGAGGAAGCGGTGGATGCTGGACAGCGCCTCGTCGACCCGCCGCACGGTCTCCCGCGCCCGGGGGCCGGCGCCGCGGTGCAGCGCCCCGTACCGGGTCAGGAAGCGGCTCACCTCGCGCGCGGTGTGCTCGAACGGCGGAGTGGTCGCGGCGTTGTTCAGCTGGGCCACCCGCACCCGGCGACCGTCCAGCAAGGTCGCGGTGGAGTCGGCGGCACCCAGGACCGGGGGGAGCGCGGGTGGCGCGGCCGAGTGCGCGGGCGCACGGTCGTTCAACAGCTCAGTCATCCACTCATCCTGACTGAGTTGGTAGATATAGCGAAGAAGGGCACCCTGTTCGAGCGACGACGGCGTTTGACACAACGCTGCGGCACCGGATATCGATTCGACAACCACGAATGAGCTAACGAGCGCGCGTGTCTGTCACCCACTTCCCGCGATGGCGAACTACGGTCGGTCATCATGCGCGATTGGGAGAGGTGGCTTTCGCGGGCGGCCGCCGCGACTCTGGCCGCGGCCACCCTGGTCCCCGGGCCGGCGGCGGGCGGCGCGAGCGGCCCGCCGGGCACCGACGACGGCCCGCACCACTCCACGGCCAGCCACTACCTCGTGCTCCCCGGCGACCCGGCCGCGGCCGACGCGCTGGGCTACCGCTCCGGGTGCGCCGACGGGCACGACGGGGTCACCGGGCTGCGGGTGCTCTTCTTCGGCACCCAGGAGGCGGGCGGCCGCATCCGCCCGCCCGGCACGTCCGCCGCCTCCCCCGCCGTCCGGTTCGACCGCGACGGGGTGCGGCGCGCGGCGGAGGGCTGGATGCGCGGCTTCACCCTGTGCGGCTCGGCGAACGCCGTCCTGGCCCTCGGGGTCAACAACAAGGCGGACGGCAAGGCCGTCCCGGCGCCCGCCGGAGCCGACTGGGCGGCGCTGGTCGAGCAGGTGGCCAAGGCCGCCCCGCTGGACCGGGTCGCCGTCACGGGGGCGCTGGACGGCGAGCCCTCCTGGTCCCCGCCGGCCTGGGCCCGGTCCTGGGTGGACGGCTACGTGCACGCCACCCACCGGCTCCTCTACGCGGCCAACTCGGCGGACGGCTGCCCCCAGGCCGAGGTGGGCGAGGCCTGCTCCAACGGCTGGACGGTGCGCGACGTCTTCCACGTCTCCACCGGCGCCGCCTCCACCGTGGTCGCGATCCCGCAGATCTACCGCACCGACGGCGTGCAGGCCCGGCAATGGGCCTCGATCAGCCGCTGGGGCGCCCGGACAGGGGCCGGGCCGTTGCGCGTGGTGGGGGCGCTGAGCCAGCACGCGGCCTGCCACCAGTCGACCGCAGGCTGCCCGCGCACCGACAACACCCCCGAGGACGCGCGCACCCAGCTGACCGAGGCGCTGGCCGGCGAGGACGCGGGGCACGGGGCCGAGCGCGGCAGGTTCGCACTGGTCAGCAGCGACATGGACTGGGTACCCGGGCCGCTCGACCCGCGTTGAGCCGCCCGCCGGCCCGCTCAGGGATCGCTCAGGGATCGCTCGGCCGGGTCGGTCCGCTCAGCTCAGCTCGGGTCGGTCAGGTCAGGTCAGGTCAGGTCAGGTCAGGTCAGGTCAGGTCAGGTCAGGTCAGGTCAGGTCAGGTCAGGTCAGGTCAGGTCAGGTCAGGTCAGGTCAGGAACGCCATCGCGCAGACGCCGGCGCAGACCACCCCGACCAGCGCGGCCACCACCAGCGACCAGCTCGACGGCACCACCGCGGCGGCGACGGCCGCCGGCGTGGTCACCCCGGCCCCCACCAGCATCGGACGATGGGTGTCCAGCCAGGATCCGACGTCGACGACCGTGCCCTCCTCGGTCTGCCGGTGCAGCCGCACGGCCAGCAGGAAGCACAGGCAGGCGAGCCCGCAGATCCCGTCGCCGAACGCCTCCGGCGGCTCCAGCAGCAGGGCCACCGCGGCGGCCAGCACCGCCAGGGCCGGCATCACCCCGCCGCGCGGGCGCAGCGCCGACAGCGCGACGGCGACGGCACCGACCGCCAGCACCGCGATGACGATCAGGCTGTTGTCGGACTCGGTCTTCGAGGCCGGCATCGGCGCGACCAGCCGGAGCGCGACCGGCACCGCCAGCATCAGCGCACCGGAGGCCACGCAGATCCCCGGTCGACCGACGCCCTCGGCCTGTCGCTCGGCGCCCGGAGCGCTCATCGTCGACCTCCCACCAGCGGCCGCCGCGACAGCGGTCGCAGCAGCTCGTCCAACGTCACGTCCTCCGGCCAGGCGACCACCGGGATGCCCAGGTCGGACAGCCGGTGCCGCAGGCCCCTGCGGCCGATCCGCCACATCCGGACGGCCATCGGGTCGTAGTCGGCGGTGTCCCGGGGCGCCGGCTCCGTGCGCAGCACGTCGACCACCACCACGCCGTGGCCCTTGCGGCGCAGGTCGGCGACCGCGCTGATCACCCGGTCGTCCAGCAGCGGGGAGAACACCACGACGACCGCATCGCCGGGCAGCACGGTGCGCGGCAGGCTGGCCGTGTCCGAGGGTGGGGAGCCACCGGCCTGGACGTCCATCACCGCCTCCACCACGCGGTAGTAGTGGCGCTCCCCCAGGTCGGGTGCCAGCCAGCGGACGTGCCCGCCGAGTGCCACCACGCCGGCCCGGTCGCCCCGGCGCAGCGTGGCCGCGACGACCGACAGGGCGCCCTGCACGGACAGGTCCAGGGTCGAGGGACCGCCGCCCTGCCGGATGTCGCCCGCCGCGTCGATCACGGTCACGACCTTGGCGGACTGCTCGGCCAGCCGCTCCGTCACGTGCAGCCGTCCACGTCGCGCGCTGACCGCCCAGTTGACCGCACGCAGCGGGTCTCCGGGCAGGTACTCGCGGAGGCCGGCGAACTCGACACCCTGGCCCTTGCGCCGGCTCAGGTGCACGCCCATCAGGTCGGGCAGGTCGAGCGGGCGGGGCACCGCGCCGAGGCGGGGGGCCTCGGGGAACACCGACAGCTCGGGCAGGTCGCACACCGCCGCACCCAGCAGCAGCCCGGACGCGGCGCGCGTGGTCAGCTCGACCCTCGGCGCGGTGCGGCCCCACCGGTAGGCCCGCAGCTCCCACTCCGCGCGCACCGTGCCGGACGTCGTGCGGTGCAGCGCGGTGCGGGTGGCCTCCAGCCGCTCGCCGGGGTCCAGCTCCACGTCCACCAGCTCGGTGTGCGGCGGGGCGGTCAGCTCGATCGACAGGGTCACCGGCTCGCCCAGGAACACCCTGGCGGCGGACAGCGAGGAGGTGACCGCGATCGTCCGTTCCGGCCGGACCGTCCACCAGGCGCCGGCCAGCGCGCCCACCATCGGCGAGCCGAAGACCAGCAGGTCGTAGCGGCCCAGTGCCACGGCGGCCAGCGTGGCCAGCACGCCGACCACGACCAGCGAGACCAGCCAGGCGGCCGGCTCCCAATCGATGCGGTGCTCGGTCACCGCACCGGCTCGGCGTCCCTCGGTGCCGAGGACGTCCTCGGCGCGGGCACCCGGCTCAGGATCCGGCCGAGCACGTCCTCCGCGCGCACCCGGCGGACCCACATCTCCGGGCGGAGGCTCAGCCGGTGTGCCAGTGCGGGCACGGCCAGCGACTTCACGTCCTCCGGCACCACGTAGTCCCGCCCGGCCAGCAGCGCCCGCGCCCTGGCCAGCTGCAGCAGCGCCAGCGACGCGCGGGGGCTGGCCCCGACGAGCACGTCCTTGTCCTCGCGGGTGGCCGCCGACACCCGGACCACGTAGTCGAGCACGTCCGCCTCGGCGGCCACCTGGTCGACCTGGGCGCGCATCGCCAGCAGCTCGCGGGCGTCCAGCACCTGCCGGACCTCCGTCGTCCCGGTGCCCTGGCTGATCCGGCGGCGCAGCAGCTCCGTCTCGTCGTCGGACTGCAGGTAGCCCAGCCGCAGCCGGATCCCGAAGCGGTCCAGCTGGGCCTCGGGCAGCGGGTAGGTGCCCTCGTACTCGATCGGGTTGTCCGTGGCCAGCACGACGAACGGCTGGGGCAGCGGGTGCGAGTGGCCGTCGACGCTGACCTGCTCCTCGGCCATCGCCTCGAGCAGCGCGGCCTGGGTCTTGGGCGGCGTCCGGTTGATCTCGTCGGCCAGCAGCAGGTTGGCGAACACCGGGCCGGCCCGGAACGAGAACTTCCCGGAGGCCTGGTCCAGCACGGTCGTGCCGGTCAGGTCGGTGGGCAGCAGGTCGGGGGTGAACTGGACCCGGCGGAAGTCCAGGCCCAGCGCCGTCGCGAACGACCGCGCGATCAGCGTCTTGCCCAGCCCCGGCAGATCCTCGATCAGCACGTGCGACCTGGCCAGCACCGCCGTCATGATCATCTGGAGCGGCTCGCGCTTGCCCACCACGACCCGCTCGATCTCGTCGAGCACGGCGCCGGCTCTGCTCGCGACCCCGTCCTCGCGGTAATCAGTGCTCAATTTTCTCCACCCTTTCCAGGATCTGCAGCAGCGTCTGCCGGCCGGGGCCGGGCGCGTCGTAGTCGTGCGAGCGGGGGGCGTCACGGTCGACGAGCTCCCACAGCTCGGGTCCCAGGAGCCGCAGGGACGCCTCGCGGGCGTCACCGCCGGCCGGTTCGTGCTCCTGCACCGCCAGCTCCACCATCTCCGCCAGCACCGGGCGCACGCTGTGGTCCCAGTTCCGGCGGGACCCGCCGGCCCACGCGGCCACCGCCAGGTAGCGCCGGTAGGAGGGCGCGGCCTCCACGCTCGACGGATCGACACCGACCGGCCGGCTGCGGACCTTCTGCCAGCGCAGCCAGATGTTCGCGCCCACCACCACGCCGATCACGGCGAGCGCCCCGAGGCCCATGACCACCAGCGCGGCCGGCGATCCGACCAGCGGGTTGGCGGCCAGCGGTGTGCGGCTCATCGGCCGCTCCGGACGTTGAGCGCCCCGAGGATCTCGTCGAGTGCCCGGTCGGCGGCCTCCCGGTCCGGATCCCCCATCGGGTGGGAGCTGAACCGCGCCTCGTGGAACAGCCGCAGCAGGTCCCTGGCGGGTGTCTCGGGCAGCGACGAGCCCTCGATCCCGCGCAGCAGCACCTCCTCCGGTGTGTCCGCCGCGCGTGGCCGGACGTCTCCGCCGACTCCGGTCAACGCACCCTCCATGGCCGCGAAACAGGCCACGATGGCCTCCCGGGGGTCGACGATCGTCCGGTCGTGCACCGCCGCCTGCCCGGCGGCGACAGCGCGGGCCACCGCCTCGGCCTCGGCGTCCGCGTCGTCCTCGTCCGCCTCGAGGATCGTGGTCCCGCCCTTCCGCAGCAGGATCACCACCAGCGCGACCACCGCGAACGCC
>DASXJJ010000115.1:0-34470 GCA_036497465.1 Pseudonocardia sp.
ACATCCGCCGCAACGGACCCGGCACATACCCCAAAACATCAGCAGAACGATCAATCACATCACGCCGCCCGGCAGGCGCATACTCACTCCCCCGCGACATCACCGTGCCCGAGTCACCCATCAACACACCCCTTCCCCACCGGTGAGCCCACTGGTCGCAGCTCGCACCTGGCCCCGACCCGTCTCACCGCGCACCTGTTGGCATTGCCGTTAGCCCGACAAGCCAAACAGGTTGTACGCAATGGAGCAGCGTCACTAAGCCGTTCGGGCTAATATCTCGGTGACCCGCGCCGCTACGGAGCTCGAGCGCGAGCCATTTATGACGGTTCGAGGGAATTGACAACGCGACTCGTCGACTGCCTACTGTCGCGTTCACGGTGATCGGGGACGCACCTGACCCACGCGTCAGCCCCCGGACTCCGCGCGGAGTCCGGGGGCTGACGTCGGGGCGAGACCGGGGTCGGTCAGCGGCCCCAGTACTCCCACGGGTTGCGCGGGTCGCGGCCGCGGCGGCAGTCCCACGCGTTGGTGTCGCGATTGTGGTCGTGCCGGGCCCGGGCGATGCACTCGGCCTGGCTGCGGAACCGGGCGCGGTAGAAGTGCGGCGGAGGCGGCGGCGGGCGGTGCGGCCCGTACTGCACGGCCAGGCCCGCGGGTGCGGGCTCCGCCGCCTGCGCCGTGCCGGTGAGCCCCACGACACTGGCGGCGGAGACCGCCAGTGCGATCGCGGTCCGGCCCAGCGCGGTCCTCATCGAGGAGGTCATGCCGTTGCTCCTTCATGTCAGGAATCGGGGTTACAGCTATTCAATCTCCCGTTTCGGCAGGTTTGTTACTTAACGATTCTCAGCAATTACGACAGCGCGCGGGAATCGCAATTCATGGCTGATTGACAGGTTCCGCTGATCCGGCTCGTAGACAGTGACCGCTCAGCGACAGGGACTGGTCAGGCGGTCGACCACCTGTCCGACGTTCGCCTTCAGCTGGGCGGGACTGAGCCGCCGCTCCCGATTGTGGTGCAGGAACAGCTCGCCGGAGACGACACCGAGCAGCACGTCGGCGAGATACGCCGGGTCCATTCCCACGTCGGCCTGGGTGAGCAGCCCGGCCAGGTGCGCGCGATGCGTGCGGTACACGCCGGCCCGGAACCGGCTCTCCCGGTTCTGCGCCTCCGCGAAGGCGTGCAGGTCGGCCTCCACCTCCAGCCGGTCGAGGTAGGCGCACAGGAACGCGCGCACCCGCTCCAGCGGCGGCGCACCCGGCCCGAGCGGCGGCGGCCCGAAGATGAAGTCCGACTGGAAACGCTGCTCCTCGCTGTCCAGCAGCGCCAGCGCGAGCCCGCCCCGGTCGGTGAAGCGGCGGTACACCGTGCCGACGCCGACGCCGGCGCGCGCGGCCAGGCCGTCCATCGTCAGTGCCCGCACCCCGCACTCGGCCATCATCTCGCGGGCCGCGGCGAGCAGGATGCGACGGCTGCGTGCCGCGTCCGCCCGTTCCGCCGGCGGCTGCCCGACGACGGGCAGGTCCGGGGAGCCACCGCCCTTCGCGGCCATCGCGCACCACCTCCACGGACCAACGTACCGGGTTGGCCTTGCATCCGGAATTTTCTCCGCTTAGTGTCGTTGAAGCGGAGAGAATTCCGCTTCACTCTCGCAGGGAAGGTGCCCCAGATGACCGCCAGCACTCTGCCGCTCGCCGGCACGTTCGTGGCCGACCCGATCCACTCCCGGTTCGCGTTCTCGGTCAAGCACATGAAGGTCGCCACCTTCAGCGCCTCGTTCGACGACGTCGACGCCCGGGTGACCGCCGATGACCAGGGCGTACGCCTGGAGGGCTCGGTACGGGTCGACTCGCTGTCGATCAAGAACCCGGACTTCCGGGGGCACGTCCTGCAGGGCGCCGACTTCTTCGACGCCGACCGGTACCCGGAGCTGCGGTTCCGGTCCACCGACGTCGTGCTCGCCGACGACGGCACTGCCCGGGTGGCGGGTGAGCTCACCATCAAGGGGATCACCAGGCCGTTCACCGCAACCGGCACCTACGAGCCGGTGGTCGAGGACTTTGCCGGAGGCCTGCGCACCGCCGTCGAGTTCGCCACGACGGTCGACCGCCGCGACTGGGGCTTCATTTGGCAGGCCCCGCTGCCCAAGGGCGGCGACGCGCTCGGCTACGACATCACCATCTCGGCGCACGTCGAGCTGGTCAAGGAGAGCTGACCCGTGAAGGTGCTCGGCATCAGCGGCAGCCTGCGAGCGGGCTCGCACAACCGGCGGCTGCTCGACGTGGCCGCCACCGTGCTCCCCGAGGGCGTCACCTTCGAGGTGTACGAGGGGCTGGGCGACATCCCGCCCTACCGGGAGGACGGCGCCACGCCGGAGTCGGTGACCGGGCTCCGGGAGGCGATCAGCGGGGCACAGGCCGTGCTGATCGCCACCCCGGAGTACAACGCCTCCATCCCGGGGCACCTCAAGAACGCCCTGGACTGGGCGTCCCGCCCGTTCCCGGACAACAGCCTGCGGGGCAGGCCGGTCGCCGTGGTCGGCGCGTCCGTCGGGCTGTTCGGCGCGGTCTGGGCGCAGGCCGAGCTGCGCAAGGTGCTCACCACCATCGGCGCCGCCGTGCTGGACGCCGAGCTGCCGGTCGGCCAGGCGCACGACGCGTTCGCCGACGGGGGCGGGCTGCTCGACCCCGACCTGCACGCCGCGCTGGCCGAGCTGGTCGGCCGGCTGGTCGACGCGGCGGCGGTCCCGACCGGCTCCTAGGCCGTGGGCGCGGTGCCGGGCCGGTGACCGGATGCGGTCACCGGACCGGCCGCGCGGCTCAGCCCGCCGGTGTGCCCTCCGGGTCGACGCCGGCCCTGGCCAGCACGGTGCGGGCCATGGTGACGTGCACCGCGTCCACCATCTGCCCGTCGACGACGCCGACCCCGCCGCCCTCGGCCGCGCGGAGCACCTCGTGCGCATGCGCGACCTCGGACTCCGAGGGGGTGAACACCTCGTGCGCGATGCCGACCTGGACCGGGTGCAGGCAGATCTTGCCCCGGTAACCCAGCGCCCGGCCCTGCTCGGCGTCGGCCCGGAACGCCTCGGTGTCCCGCACGGCCGCCGTCACCTGGTCCAGCGTGGCCACCCCGCCCAGGTGCGCGGCCAGGCAGACGTGGCTGCGGGCGTAGAGCACCTCGGTGCCGCCCCGGGTTCGCCGCCCGCCGATGTCGGCGATGTAGTCCTCGGCGCCGAAGTAGGCCGCCTCCGGCCGCTCGGCGAGCAGCGGCCGGGCGTCCGCAACACCGAGCACGCTCTCCAGCCCGACCACGACCACCGCGCCGGACGGCAGCGCGGCGCGCACCCGGGCCAGCTGCTCGGTCCGCTCGTACTTGGGCAGCACCACCCCGTCCAGCGCACCGCCGGCCACCGCCCTCGCCACGGCGCCCAGGTCCGCGTCGAACCACGGGGTGCCGACCGCGTTGACCCGGACCAGCACCGTGCCCACGTCCGGTCGCCGGTCGGCCAGCGCGGCCAACGCCCCGGTCCGGGCGTCGTCCTTGCCGGCCACCGGAACGGCGTCCTCCAGGTCGACGATCACCGCGTCGGGCCCGGTGCGCGCCACCTTGGCCAGCATGTCCGTGCGGTGGCCGGGGACGAACAGCGCGCTGCGCGGGCTGAAACCACTCGGGATGCTCACTGCGCGGGCCTCCGTGCGACCAGGGACTTCAGGGTGGCCACGAGCACGTCGTCGCCGCGCTGGTTGCGCACCGTGAAACTCGAGGTGACCAGGCCCGCGCCGGCGACCTTGGGCTCGACCGCGAGCACCTCCGTACGCACGTGCAGGGTGTCGCCGATCCGGGTGGGCGCGACGAAGCGCAGCGTGTCGATCCCGTAGAACGCCTTCATCGCCGGCGGCCAGAACGTGACCAGGCCGAGCGCCACCGAGAGCACCAGCGCCCCGTGCGCGATGCGCTCGCCGAAGCGCTCGTCGGCCGCCGCGTACTCGGTGTCGGTGTGGATGGGGTGCCAGTCGCCGGAGAACATCGCGAAGCCGACCAGGTCGGTCTCGGTGATGGTGCGCCCCCGGGTCACGTGGGTGTCGCCCACCGAGGTGTCGTCCAGGTACTCGGTGATCATGACCCGGCGTCCCCGGACGGGCGCCGGTGCATCAGCCCGGTGCGGCGGGCCCGGCAGACGAGCTCGTCGCGCTGGTTGAACGCCCGGTGCTCGAACACCACGACCCCGGTGTCCGGCCGCGATCTCGACTCGCGGGAGTCCACCACCTCGGTCTCCACCCGGATCGTGTCCCCGGGGAAGACCGGCGCCGGGAACGCGATCGAGTCCATCCCCAGCTGGGCCACGATGGTGCCCAGCGTCAGCTCCGGCACCGACAGCCCGACCACCAGCGCGACGGTGAACATGCTGTTGACCAGCGGCCGGCCGAACTCGGTACCGGCGGCGTAGTCGGCGTCGAGGTGCAACGGCGCCGGGTTCATCGTCATCGTGGTGAACAGCACGTTGTCGGTCTCCGTCACCGTGCGCCGGGTGGCGTGCTGGACGACGGTGCCCATCGGCAGGTCCTCGAACCACCGGCCGGTCACCGGGCGTGCGGTCATGATCTGATCCCCCCTGTGCCGAAGTCGGGTGCGCGGCGGGCCCGGAAGGCGGCGAGCCCCTCGGCCGCGGCGGTCGAGTGCCTCAGGTGGTCCACCAGCACGGCGCGCTCGGCGACCAGCGCCTCGGTCACCGGCGTGTCGATCGACGCGCGGTAGAGCCGTTTCTGGCCGGCCAGCGCCGCCGCGCTGTGCCGGGACAGCCGGGCGAGGAGGTCCTCCAGCGTCCGCTCCAGCTCGTCGCCGGGCACCGCGTGGCTGACCAGCCCCCAGCCGTACGCGGTCACGCCGTCGATCATCTCGCCGGTGTAGAGCAGCCGCCGGGCCAGTGCGGCCGGCAGTGCCCTGGGCAGCCGCACCGAGCCCCCGGCGCCGGGGAGCAGCCCGTACTCCAGGTGCCGGTCGCCGATCCGGGCCTGCTCGCCGACCACCGCGAGGTCGCAGGCCAGCAGGACCTCGCAGCCACCGGCCAGCGCGTAGCCCTCGACCACCGCGACCGACACGAACGGCGCCGCCTCCAGCGCGTCGACCATCGCGCCGATCTCGACCAGGTACCGGGTCACCGCGGCCTCGTCGTCCAGGACGGTCTGCAGGTACGGCAGGTCGGCGCCGGCGGACAGCGTGCCGCCCGCGCCGCGCAGCACCAGCACCGCGCAGCCCGCCTCGGCCGCGGCGTCGAAGGCGGCCCGCAGCCCGTCGAGCACGGCCGGGCTCAGCGCGTTCATCGCCGCCGGACGGTCGATCAGCACCCGGGCCACCGGGCCGTCCACCTCCAGGACGACGTCGCCGCTGCCCGCCACCGCTGCCCCTCCGCTCACCGGCGCACCGTGATGCCGGCCTTCTCCCGGTCCCAGACCTGGTCCAGCCGCTGCGCGGCGTCAACCTTGAGCTTGTACTTCTCGATCTTCTCACTCGGTGTCTTGGGCAGCGCCTCGATCACCTCGAGGTAGCGCGGCACCATGTAGTACGCCATGTTCTCCGCGCAGAACTCAATGATGTCCGGGAACGAGAGCTCCGTGTCCGGGGCGGCCACCAGGTAGGCCATCACCTCGTCCTCGCCGAGCTCGGAGGGCACCGGCACGGCGGCCGCCTCCAGCACGGCGGGATGCCGGCACAGCACGGTCTCCACCTCGTAGGCCGAGATGTTCTCGCCCCGGCGGCGGATCGCCTCCTTCGTGCGGTCGGAGAAGTACAGGTAGCCGTCCCCGTCGAGGTGCCCCCGGTCGCCGGTGTGGAACCAGCCGCCGGAGTGCGCGGCCTCGGTGGCCTCGGCCATCTTGTAGTAGCCGAGCATCACGCTGCCCGCCTCGGCCGGCCGGATGCAGATCTCGCCGACCTCGCCCGGCGGCAGCTCCCGCCCGGCGGAGTCGGGGTCGTAGTCGGGGTCGGGGTCGTCGCTCACGATCCGCACGCTCATGTAGTCCCGCACCCGGCCCGCCGAGGGCACCTTCTCCCTCGGGTCGTCGGGGCCGAACACGGTGACCGCGCAGTTCTCCGTCATGGCGTACACCGAGGTCACCCCGATGCCGTAGCGCTCGGCGAACCCGTCCACCAGCTCCCGGGAGATCGGCACCACCATCGCGCTGCGCACGGAGTGCTCGCGGTCGCGGTCCGACCTCGGGAGCTGCCAGATGATGTTGGCCATCGCCCCGAGCGCGTTGAACACCGTCGCGCCGCTGTCCCGGATCTCGTCCCAGAACCGCCGCGCGGAGAACCCGGCCGACAGCGCGACCGACGCCTCGGCCCACAGCGCGGCGTAGATCGTGAACCACAGCGCGTTGGCGTGGAACACCGGGAGGCAGGTGAAGAGCACGTCGTCCGGGCGGTACCGGGTGAGCGTGGCCATCTGCCGCCCCACCGCGTGGCCCTGCGAGTGCGGGCTGACCGCGCCCTTGGACGGCCCGGTGGTGCCCGAGGTGTATTGCAGCAGGTGCGGGTCGTCCGGGCGCACGTCGGCCATCCCCGGCGGGTCGTCGTCGGGGCCGGTGGCGGCGAACCCGCGCAACCGCTCCGGCCCGAACACCTCGCGGACCCCGGGCACGGCGCCCGCCGCCGCGTCGGCCCGCTCCCGCAGCTCGTCGGACACGCACAGCAGCACCGAGTCGGACTGCTCGAGCAGGTAAGCCAGCAGCTGCCCCTTGGCCGCGGTGTTCAGCGGCACTGCCACCGCGCCGATCTTGCCGAGCCCCCAGATCGCCCACAGCAGCTCCGGCTGGTTGGGCAGCATCAGCGCCACGTGGTCACCCCGGCCGACGCCGGCGCGCAGGAAGCCGCGCGCGTACCGGTTGGTCACCCGGTGGGCGTCGGCGTAGCTGTAGGTGTGCCCGGCGAAGCGCAGGAACGGCCGGTCGCCGATCCGGGCGGCCTTGTCGGCCAGGATGTGCCCGATCGTCCGGTGGGCCGGTTCGTAGTCGTGGATGTCGTGGTGGCTGTCGTGGTCCATCGCCCCTCCGGCCGTCACCCGGTCACCGGCTCGCGCACGGCGGCGACCACCGCATCGAGCGCCGAGGAGTCCTCCATCGCGCTGGTGTCGCCGGTCGACCGCCCGTGCACCACCACGTCGCGCAGCAGCCGGCGCATCAGCTTCCCGGTGCGCGTCTTGGGCATCGCCGGAGTCGGGTAGATCGCCGCCAGCCGCGCGTACCCGCCCAGCTCGGCGACCACCCGCCGGTCCAGCTCCGCCCGCACCTCCTCGACGGCGCCGGGCGTGGCGGCGACCTCGGGGTGCAGCGTCACGAACGCCACCGGCACCGTGCCCTTGGTGTCGTCGGGCACGCCGACGACCGCGGCCTCGACCACGCCGGGATGGCCGATGACCGCCGCCTCGATCTCCATCGTGGAGATCCGGTGCGCCGCCACGTTGATCACGTCGTCGGCCCTGCCGAGCACCCAGAGGTGGCCGTCGGCGTCCCGGACCGCCTCGTCGTGGGTGGCGTAGCGGCCGGGGAAGCGCGCGAAGTAGGTGGCCAGGTAGCGGTCGTGGTCGTCCCACACAGTGCGGGCCAGCGTGGGGAACGGGCTGGTCAGCACCAGGTTCCCCTTCACACCGGGCGGCACCGGCTCCCCGTCGTCGTCGAGGACGTCGAAGGTGTGCCCCGGCACCGTCGTGCCCACCGAGCCCGCCTTGATCGGCTCCGCGCCGTACACCGGGTAGCTCCACGTCGAGCCGGTCTCGGTCTGGCCGTAGGCGTTCACGATCGGGACGTCGAACGTCGCGGTGGCCCAGTCGAAGGTGTTCACGTCGAACGGCTCGCCCTGGGAGGTGATCAGCTTCAGCGCGGGCAGCGGGTGCTCGCCGGCCAACTCGTCGCCGAACTTGCGCAGCATCCGCAGCAGGGTGGGCGCGGCCAGCACCTTGGTCACCCGGTGCCGCTCGCAGATGTCGTAGAACCGCGCGGTGCTCGGGGTGTCCAGCGCGCCCTCGTAGCAGGCGATCGTCATCCCGCACGCCAGCCCGCCGACCACGGCCTGGATCGGGAACGTCAGCCAGCCGACGTCGGCGGCCACCCAGTACACGTCGCCGGCCTCGTACCCGGCCTGCCAGTGCGCGTTCGCCCAGGTGCCGAGCAGGAAACCGCCGACGCTGTGCACCACCCCCTTCGGCCGGGACTCGGTGCCGCTGGTGAAGATCAGGAACGACGCCTCGTTGGGGTCCAGCGGCACGCTCGGGGTACCGGACCGGCCGCTCGCGCACACCGCCCGGTAGCCGTGCTCGCCGTCCCGCAGCGGCGCGTCCCCGCCGGTCCGGTCCACCACCACGGTCGCCCGCACGTCCGGGGTGCCCTGCCGGGCGGCGCGCAGGGTGCGCAGCAGCTCCACCCGCCGGCCCCGCCGGTACACGGCGTCGGCGACCACGACGACCGACGCCCGGGACGCCCGCAGCCGGGAGGCCACCGCGTCCTCGCCGAACCCGGAGAACAGCACGGTGTAGATCGCGCCGATCCGGTTGCACGCCTGGATGCCGGTGAACGCCTCCACCAGGTTCGGCAGGTAGATCGCCACCACGTCGCCCCGGCGCACGCCCAGCTCGAGCAGACCCGCCGCGAGGGCGCTGGTCTCGGCGGCGAGCTCGGCGTAGCTCAGCGTCCGGGTGTCGCCCGGCTCGCCCTCCCAGACCACCGCGGGCCGGTCGGCGGTCGCCGGATCCTCCGCCCAGCGGTCCACGCAGTTGTCCGCCACGTTGATCCGGCCGCCGTCGAACCAGCACATGTCGGCCATCCCGCCGCTGCGCACCGTGTGCCACGGTGTCGACCAGCGCTGCTGGCGCGCCACCCAGGTCCAGTAGTCGTCCGGGTCAGCGAACGCCCGGGCGGCGCGCAGCTGGTCGACCCGGTCGGGGACCGTCCACCCGGGGCGCAGCTCCCGCAGCGGGGTGGCGGTCAGCTGGGCCAGGCTCTCGGACATCGTCGTCCTCCTGCTGCTCGGGTGGTCCTCGCGGTCAGACCGGGCTGATCAGGTGGTGGCGGCGGCCGGGCTCGCGGGTCCAGCGGTCCGCGTCGACCATCCGGGCGGACAGCTCCGCGCGCAGCCGCGCCGGCGGCACCACCGCGTCGACCACCAGGTCGCTGCCCATCCGCAGCAGGTTGATGTCGGCGCGCTGCTCGGCGGTGCGGGCGGCGACGAACGCGGCCCGCTCCGCCTCGTCGGTGATCGCGGCGACCTTGTTCGCGTACACCGCGTTGACCGAGGCCTCGGCCGACATCGGGCCGATCGTGGCGGTCGGCAGGGCCAGCGTGGCGCGCGGCTCGAACCCGGGCGCGCACATCGCGTAGTACCCGGCGGCGTAGGCCTTGCGCAGCACGACGGTGTACTTGGGCACCTCGGCCGAGGCCATCGCGGCGATCATCTTCGCGCCGTGCCGGATGATGCCCTGCCGCTCCACCTCGACGCCCACCATGAATCCCGGCACGTCCTGCAGGAACACCAGCGGGACGTTGAACGCGTCGCACAGCGAGATGAACCGCGCCGCCTTGTCCGCCGAGTCGACGAAGATCGCGCCGCTGCGCACCGTCGGTTGGTTGGCCACGATCCCGACGACCCGCCCCTCGAGCCGGGCCAACCCGGTGACCAGCTCCTGGGCCCAGCGCGCCTTGATCTCGAAGAACGTGCCGCCGTCGACGAGGCGGTCCACCACGTCCCGCACGTCGTATGCCACGTTCGGGTCGACCGGCACCAGGCCGTCCGGCCACTCGGCCCGCTCCGGCTCCACCGACCCCGCCCGGGCCGGGGCGGACCGGAAGTCGTCCGGCAGGTAGGACAACAGCAGCCGGGCGGCGGCGATCGCCTCCCAGTCCTCGTCGAACACCTCGTCGCCGCAGCCGGAGACCTCGGCGTGCATCATCGCGCCGCCCATCGACTCCAGCGTGGTGTGCTCGCCGGTGACCTTCTCCGCGACCCGGGGGCTGGCCAGGTACATCGACGCGTTGCCCTCCACCATGCCGACCCAGTCGCAGAAGGCGGGCATGTAGGCCCCGCCGGCCGCGCTCGGGCCGTGCAGGCAGCACAGCTGCGGCACCCGGCCGGACAGCCTGACCTGCAGGTTGAAGATCGCCGAGGCGCCCCGGCGACCGGGGAAGAAACCCATCTGGTCGGTGAGCCTGCCGCCCGCGGAGTCGACCAGGTACACCACCGGCAGCAGGTCGCGGTCCGCCCGCTCCAGGATCCGGATCTGCTTCTCGCAGGTCAGCTCGCCCCACGAACCCGCCTTGACGGTGAAGTCGTGCGCGATCACCGCCACCGGGCGGCCCTCCACCCGGCCCACCCCGGTGATCACCCCGTCCGCCGGGAGGTGCGGGTCGGCGGCGGCGGTGGCCAGCAGGCCGTCCTCGACGAACGAGCCCGGGTCGAACAGCACGTTCAGCCGGTCGCGCACCGGCAGCTTGTCCGGCCAGCGTTCCGGGTCGCCGCCCCGGGCCGAGCGCTCCGCCGCGCGCTCGACGTCCTCGATGCCCGGCGCGCCGTTCGCCGTGGCGGCATCCGTGGCGGCGGCGTCGGCGGGCCCGGTGGCGGGCTCGGTGGCGGGCTCGGTGGTCACGCAATCCCCCGGGTCAGGATCTCCAGCTGGATCTCGTCGGTGCCGCCGCCGATGCGCAGGATCCGGGCGTCCCGGTAGTGCCGGGCGACCGGTGACTCCTCGACGAACCCGGCGCCGCCGAACAGTTGCACGGCGTCGTCCACGATCCGGTTGGCGGAGATCGCGGCGAGGTACTTGGCCCTGGCCACCGAGCGGGCCGCGTCCGGGTGGCCGGCGTCCAGCCGGGCCGCCGCCTGGTAGGTGATCAGCCGGGCGGCCTCCAGCTCCACCTCCATCGCGGCGAGCCGGTGCCTGACCGTCTGCAGGTGGGTCAGCGGCTCACCGAAGGCCTCCCGCTGCCCGGCGTAGTCGCGCGCCAGGTCCAGGCACTCGGCGGCGTGCCCGAGGCCCATCGCGGCCAGCGCGACGCGCTCCAGCTGGAACGCCTCCATGATCTGGTAGAAGCCCCGGTTCTCCGCACCGAGCACCGCGTCGGCGGGCAGCGCCACGTCGTCCAGCACCACCTCGCGGGTGTCCGAGGAGTGCCAGCCCATCTTCGGCAGCGGGGAGCCGGTGCTCAGGCCGGGGGTGCCGCGCTCGACCAGGAACAGCGTCAGCCCGCCCCGGCCGGCGTCCCCGGTACGGGCGGCGACCACGAGCAGGTCGGCGAGCCCGGCGTTGGTGATGAACATCTTGCGGCCGTTGAGCAGCCAGCCGTCGGCGGTGCGCCGCGCGGTGCTGGAGACCCGGGCGACGTCGGAGCCGGTGCCCGGCTCGGTCACCGCGATCGCCGCCACCGCCTCCCCGGTCGTCAGCGGGGCCAGCCAGCGTTCGCGCTGCGCCGGCGTGCCGTGCCGGACCACGTGCGGGGTGGCCATGTACGCGCTGACCAGCGCCGTCACCGCGATGCCACCGCTGGCACGGGCCAGCTCCTCGGCCAGTAGGGCGACCGCGAGCCCGTCGCCGTCCGCGCCGCCGAACTCCTCCGGGGTGATCAGCCCGAGCATGCCGGCCGACCCCAGCTGCTTCCACAGCTCGGCGGGGAACTCGCCGGCCGCCTCGGCCCGCTCGACCAGCGGGCGCACCTGCCGGTCGACGAACGCGCGGGCGCTGCTCTGGAAGTCGTGGTGGTCCTGGTCGAGCTCCCAGCTCATGAGGCCTCCGGCTGCCGTTCGGCGGTGCCGGCCGGGATTCCCGACCGACCGGGCGGTCGGGCTAGTAGAGTCCGTCTCGTGCGGCCGTGTCAAGGACGGCCGCCCGACCGGGGAGGAGGCGCGGATGACCGAGACGACGGTCAGCCGGGCGGACGCCCAGCGAGCCCGGGTCACGTCCATCTCGGCGGAGATCTTCAGCCGGCGCGGGTTCCGGGCCACCTCGATGAACGAGATCGCCGCCGCCGTCGGCCTGTCCAAGCCGACGCTCTACCACTACTTCCGGAACAAGGAGGAGCTGCTCGTCCGCATCTACTCCGACGTGCTCGACGAGAGCCTGGCGATGGGCGAGCGCACCGTTGCGGCCGCGGCCTCCCCGCTGGACGCGATCCGCGACCTGATCGCCTCGCGGGTCGCGTACACCTGCGAGAACCAGGCGCTGCTCAAGGTCTGCTTCGAGGAGGAGCACGAGCTGCCGCCGGAACTGGCGGACGGGGTCCTGCGGCGACGGCGCGCGTTCGAGCGGCTGTTCGCCGGCGCGCTGGAACGGCATCTCGCCGGGCACCCCGGACTGCGCCTGCCGATGGCGCCGAAGGTCTACGTCAACATGTGCCTGGGCGCGGTCAACTGGTGCTACAAGTGGTATCGCTCCGCCGGCCCGTGCACCCCGGAGCAGCTCGGGCGGCAGCTGGCCGAGACGCTCACCGCGTCCCTCGCCGCGACGCCCGGCCGGGTCGGCTGACCGTCCCCCGGCTGTACACCGGGCTCACCTCCCGGAGCGGGCTCACCTCCCGGAGCGGGCTCGCCGCGCCGCGAGCCCGTCGAGCACCAGGCCGGCCCCGATGCCCAGCAGCCACACGTCCTTGGCGAGCGGGATGCCCTGCCGGGTGGGGCCGACCCCCTCGCGCATGCCGGGGGTGCGGACGTACAGGCCGAGCAGGCCCGCGGCGAACCCGGTCAGGCCCGCGCCCGCGACCGCCGACGGGACCACCGGGGTCAGCAACGCCGCGCCCAGCCCGATCTCGGCCCCGGCCAGCAGCCTGAGGAACCTGGGCGCCTCGACCGACCGCAGAAACGGGTAGGTTCCGCTGGCCATGCCGTGGATCGCGGCGGCGGTGTTCTCGTCGCCGGACCACTTGCCCAGCCCCGAGTGGAGGATGAACGCGCCCGCGGCCAGCCGAGTCGGACCGTTGGCCAGGTTGAACCGGGTCATCGCGCTCCCCTCGTCACCGGACGGATGCTCGCCCTCGTCGCGACGATAGCCCTGCACCGGCCGAGGGGACCGGGCTCTCAGCCTCCGACGAACCTGGGGCGGCGCCGCTCGCCGAAGGCCCGCAGGGCCTCGCGCATGTCCGCCGAGTCGGCGCAGGCCAGGACCCCGTCGGCCTCGGCCGCCAGGTGCTCGCGCAGCCCGGCCGACACGCCGTCGCGCAGCAGCGCCCGCATGCGCCCGAGCGCCACCGTGGCGCCGGAGGCGAGCTCGCCGGCCGTCCGCTCGGCCTCCTCGGCCAGCTCGACGGCCGGCACCACGCGGGTCACCAGGCCCCAGTCGTCGGCCTCCCGCGCGTCGAGCCGGCGGTTGAGCAGCATCAGCTCCTGGGCGCGGCGGAGCCCGACCAGCCGAGGCAGCCACCACGAGCTGCCCCCGTCACCGCTGACACCGACGTCGGCGAACGCGGTCGCGAGCCTGAGGTCGTCACCGGCGACCACGATGTCGGAGGCCCACAGCAGCCCCAGTCCGACGCCGGCGACGGCGCCGCCCGCCGCGCAGACCACCGGCACCGGCAGCTCGGCGACCCGGGCCACCACGTCCTGCACGGCCTCGACCATGTCCCGGGCGATGTCCCGCAGCGCATCGGGGTCGCCGCCGACGTGGCCGAGGTCGCCCCCGACGCAGAACGCCGGCCCCTCGGCTCCGATCAGCAGCGCCCGAACCCCGGGCGAGGTGGCGCACTCGGCCAGCGCGGCCTGCAGCTCGCGCGCCATCGTGAGGTCGATCGCGTTGTGCCGCTCCGGGCGGGCGAGGACCAGCCGCGCGAGCGGACCCGAGGCGTCCAGCCGTACGGCGGTCACCGCCGTACACCTCCGCCGGTCGGCCCGCCGGCCGCGCGGATCACCGGGGCGGCGACCGCGATCACCGCGGCGAGCGCGGCACGACGGGCTCGGATCATGTCTCTCCCCTGGCGATCAACGGCGGGCGGCGTCCCGGCACCGGTGGCTGCGTACCCAACGATCAGCGGGCGGGGAAGGTCACGGGCACCCGGAACGGCCGGACAGCGACCGCGGCTGAGTCCGTGAGGTGCGGCCAGAGCCGCGCACTTCCGCAACTCGGAGTGATCTGTCACTCACTTAACGCCACAACTATCACTTTGGTCCCACACACATCGTTGGCCCCACGTTGGATCAAGACGGTCGGGAGCCCACCCGCTCGTCTCGGCACCGCGAAGGGAACCTGATCGTGTTCAAGAAGGTCATCGTCGTCACCGCCGCCGCCGCCGCGGCTCTCGTCGCCGCCGCCGGCGTCGCCTACGCCGACTCCGGCAGCCCCCGCTGCGACGCCCACGAGTCCACCCACCAGACCAGCAAGCACAACCTGCTGGGCCCGAACGTCGACGTCAACCGGATCACCGGTGGCGTGCTGGTCGGCCAGATCGACAAGGTCCCCGGCATCTGCCCGAGCGTGGGCAACAACAACGACCTCGGCTGACACACCGGCCCAGGCGTCTCTCCGCCGGCCCCGGTGACCAGGGGAGTGGTCACCGGGGCCGACGTCTGTCTCGTGCGAGAAGTGGGGCCTCGGCGCACACGTGGGGGTCGCGTGCACGCCGAGGCCGGCCCGGGGGCGACCGCGCGACGCGGCGGTACGAGCCCGGGGCCCGCGGGGCGGACGGCCTGCCTCGGCCGTCCGCCCAAGAGATATCGGGACATCACCTGCGCACCCTCGCCGCACGCCGCCGCAGACCCCAACCTTGCTTGAGGTAGAACGCAGCCCCGGGCGCGACTGTTCCCCGATGTGGACCGCAAACGACGCCGGAGGCCGCCACGCGCCGGGCACGCTCGACCCAGATGGCCGTTCTTGCTGAGCTGAGCGCCGTCGTGGGATGCGGGACCGATGGTGAAGGCTCGAGTTGCGGACGATCGCCGGTTGCGCCCCGGGGGGTCAACCGGCGATCCCGCATCGGTGCGGACGGCGGCACCCGCTCCCCCCGGCGCCGCGCCGGACCCCATCCCCGGTCCCCGGCGTGGCGCGACCGAGTTCGCGACCGACGACCCCGAACGCGCGCACGCGTTCCTGCGGGCGACCTACGTGGACCACACGATGCGCATCCAGGGCGACCAGGACCGCTTCCGCATGCGGCACACCGACCACGACGTCGGCGAGTTCTCCATCGCCACGCTGACCCACACGATGGCCGTCGAGCACAACAACCGTCCGCTGGGCTTCCTCCTCGTCGGGCGGATCCTGGGCGGGCGCCTGGAGCGCACCGGTGCCGGCGGGGAGACCCGCCTCGCACCGGCGGACGTGTTCGTCTTCGGCTCACCCGACGAGGCGTTCGACGTCCGCTGGGACTCGATCGAGATGGAGCTGACCCGGATCGACCTCAGCGCGCTCGACCGGCTCGGTGCCGCCAGCACGCCGCGGTTCACCGACGTACGCCCCGCCTCACCGGCCGCCGCCGCGCGGTTGACCCGGACGCTGGCCTGGGCGGGCGAGGAGCTGCTGACCAACCCGGAGGCCGTGGCCCAGCCGCTGATCACCGGTAGCGCCGCCCGGGTGCTCGCCGCGACCACGCTGGCCACGTTCCCGCACCTCCCGCTGTTCGGTACGACGCCGGCGAGCGACGCCGCGCGGCCGGCCGTGCTGCGCCGTGCCCTCGAGTTCATCGACGGTCACGCCCACCTGGACATCTCCCTGTCCGACATCGCCGACGCCGCCCGGGTCTCCCCCCGCTCGCTGCAGTACGCCTTCCGCCAGCACCACGGCACCACCCCGTCGGCCCACCTGCGGCGGGTGCGCCTGGACCGCGCCCACCTCGAGCTGCGGGCGGCCGACCCCACCGGTGGGACGACCGTCGCCGCCGTCGCCTACCGGTGGGGTTTCCTGAGCATCGGCCGCTTCACGCGCACCCACCTGGAGGCGTACGGCTCCTCGCCCCGCGAGACCCTGGCGCGGTGACCAGGGCCGTCGCGGGACCCTGCCGTGCTCACCGCCGCCGTCAGCCGCCGCCGGCCGGCCGGGCCGAGGTGCCGGCCCCGGTGGCCCGGTCCATGCCCCGCCGCACCGCGTCCACCAGGTAGGGGCGCAGCCGGGCGGCGGGCACGATGGCGTGCACCGAGCCGACCTCCCTGGCGCGCGCGATGCTGTGCCGGGTGTCGAACTCCTCGGCCACCTGCCCGAGCTTCTCCGAGCGCACCGCGGCCCGCACCTCGGCCAGGTCGGCGCGCAGCCGGGCGAAGTCGGAACCCCGCTCGGACTCGGTCGCCGACGCGATGCGGGCCTCCAGGTCGGCCACCCGCCGGTCGGCCGCGGTGCGCTTGTTGACCTCGCCGGCGAACACCACCGCCGCCGCGGGCGCCCCGCCGATCACCGAGGCGTAGGAACCCTCGACCGCGGCGACCTCCATGTTGTCGTTGAGGGTGCCGGAGAACACCACGAACGCGCCGCCGTGGTAGCGCGACACCACACAGAACACGATCGGACCGTCGAAGTTGACGATCGCGCGCCCGATCTCCGCGCCGTACTCCAGCTGCAGCCCGCGCAGCGACTCCGGCGAGCCGTCGAAGCCGGACAGGTTCGCCAGCACCACCAGCGGGCGGCTGCCGCTGGCCGCGTTGATCGCCCGGGCCGCCTTCTTCGACGAGCGCGGGAACAGCGTCCCCGCCGTCCACTGCGACGGGCCGTCCACCGGCGACACCCCGTTGCGCGGCAGCGGCCGGGACTCCACACCCAGCAGCGCGACCGGCTGCCCGCCAAGGTGCCCGTCCAGGACCACGACCGAGTCGGCGTCGTGCATGTCGGCCCACCGCTCCAGCGGCTCGTGGTCGGCGTCGGTGACCCCGCGCAGCAACGAGCGGATGTCGAACGGCTTCTTGCGCTCCGCGTTGGTCTCCTCGGCGAAGATCTCCCCGAGCCGGGTGAAGTCGCAGCCCGGCCCGGAGTGCGGCGAGTCGGCGATGTCGCGGTCCGCCGGGTCCACGGTCGGCGCGGGGCGGGGGAACCGCTCGCCCGGGGCGGTGTAGGTGTGCTCGTAGTGCGACAGCAGCACGTCGACCGCGCCGGACAGGTCGGGCGCCCAGTACTGCGCCTGCCCGTTCGGACCCATGATCCGGTCGTAGCCGCCGATGCCGAAGTTGTCCTCCGCGGACACCCCGCCGGAGTAGTCCAGCGACTGCTTGCCGGTGAGCACCATCGTGCTGTCCGGGGTCATCACCAGGATGCCCCTGGTGTGCATCAGCATGGTGGCCTCGGCGTTCCAGTACGGCTGGGCGCCGACGTTGATCCCGGTGACCACGACGTTCATCTCGCCGCCGTCCTGGGTGAACTCGATGATCCCGCGCAGCACGCGGGAGATCCAGTCCATGTTCTCGGTGCCGGAGTCCATCGCGATCTTCGCCCCGGCCGACACCGCGAACCACTCCACCGGCACCGACAGCCGCCGGCCCAGCTCGATGGCCGCCAGCACGCGGCGGCACTCGGGCTCGGCGATCGCGCCCAGCGCCCTGGTCGGGTCGCCCAGCAGCACCACCCGGCTCATGCCCTCCGGGTAGCGCAGCGTCTCGGTGGTCACCACCCCGAGCACAAGGTTGGCCGCGTTGCCACCGGGCGCCCGGTCCACCGGCACCGGCGCACCGGCCTCGGTCAGGTCGTACTCCACGAACCTGCCCGGCGCACCGTCGCGGTCCGGGTTCCTGGTCAGCAACGGCACCAGCTCGTAGGGGTACACCGCGCCCCGCCGGCGAGCCTTGATCACGTTCTTGGTGTAGGTGTCCAGCTCGCGCAGCGGAGCGGTCGGCGGCTCGGTGGGCCGGATCGTCATGCCGGCGCCAGGCGGGCGGGACATCCGCAGCCGCAGGTCCTTCGGGTTACCGGCGCTGTCCAGGCCGGCCTCCGCCGTGCGCAGGCTGACCATCGCCTGTTCCAGGCCGAGCCCCTCGGCGCGCGGGGCCAACCGCCGGATCACCTCGTTGAGCTCGCCGAGCGACACCTCGACCACCGGCCAGACGTCGAGCAGCACCCGGTTCCACTCCAGCCTGGCCAGGCTCCGGTCGGCCGCCCGCGCGGTGCGCAGGCTGTCCAGGCAGGCGTCCAGCGCCCGCTCGAACTGCGGCACCGCCCGGATCCGCCCCTGCTCGTCGCCCCCCTCACGCAGCACGGTCAGCTCGCGCACGTCGGCCATCACGATGAGCCTGCGGTCGTCGGGCTGGGTGCGCCCCTCGGCGAGGAACAGGTGCACGTCCGGCGGCGAGGCCAGCCTGGTCAGCTCGAACTCCGAGAGCCGCCACAGCTCGAACCGCTCGGCCACCATCGGGTGCAACCCGCGCAGCGTGACGTCCTCGACCGGCTCGCCGTCCGGGCCTGGCCGGAAGGTGAACCAGGTGCGGATGGCGCCCTGCTCGCCGTCGCCGCGGCGCACCGCGACCGCGACCCTGGCCACGACGCCGGGCAGGCCGCCGAGCTTGGCCCGGATGCGTTCGGCGCGGGCGTCCGGGTCGTCGCCCGTGGCGTCGTCGGAGGTCACGTACAGGTCGATCAGCACGGTGTGGTCGGCCGGCAGGCCGCCGACGAGCCGGTGCAGGTTGGCGGCCACCACCGCCGCGCCTTCCGCATCGGCGCCGCTGGCCACGGTGGCCACCACCACGTAGTCCCGGCCCAGGTGGGAGTACTCGGCGGTGAGCAGCGGGCGGCCGTCCAGCTCCCCCGCTCTGACCTGCCGCAACGGCCTGATGTGGTAGAAGCGCCGGGTCATCACCTCGAGCATCGCCGCGTGGTGCCGCTCGGCGAACACCCCCAGGATCGGCTCCCCGGTGCTCACCATGGCCTCGATCTGGGCGGCCCGGGTGGCGGGGTCGTCGGCCAGCCGGTCGAGCTGGTCGCGGACCTCGCGCTGCGCGCGCCGGCGTTCCTGGGCGATGACCGGCTCGTCGAAGCAGCGGTAACGCACCTGCCGGGCCAGCTCGCCGACCGAGGGATGACGCAGCTGGGTCGCGGTCACCAGGCGGTCGAGGACCGCGCGGTAGGCCTCGCGGCCCTGCTCCGGCAGCTCGTCCACGTGGTCCAGCCGCCAGCGCAGCAGGCCCGCCACGACCCCGGCCTGGTCGCCGGCGCGCCGGTGGGCCAGGAACATCCGGTACAGCGCTGCCCCCAGCTCGGGCGTCGACTCGGCGCGCTGCAGGTCGGTGATGTCGTAGTGGGCCAGTACCCGGCGCAGCTTGATGCGGAACGACTCGGGCAGCCCCTCCGCGTCGGCGTCCCGGGTGCGCAGGTAGGCGTAGAGGTACTCCTGCGGGTTGCGGGCCGACTCGGCGTCGACCCCGGCCTCGTCGTCGTCCAGGGTCTGGTTCGCCATCCGCCGGTTGCGGGTGAGCGCGGCCAGGTCGGCGAAGATCCGCAGCACCGCGATCTCCCCGGTCAGCGCCGTGGCGTCGTCCCGGGGCAGCCGTTCGCGCGCCGAGGCAAGGCCGGCCAGCAGCGGCCGGGTCTCGCGCTCGTCGATGTCGAAGCCGAGCACCAGCGCACGCAGCGCGTCCAGCGCGTCCGCCGCGGCCGCCGCCGGATCCGAGGCGTGGTCCGGGCCGGCGGCCCGCAGCGCGGACAGGTCGGCCGGCGGGGAGTCGGCCGAGGGCTCGCCCGCGCCGTCGCCGTCCGGGGCCGGCTCGATCCGGACGAGCTTGGTGCCGCCCTCGACCTGGGTGTTCGCCGGGACCAGCACCTCGGCGACCCGCCCGGAGACCGGCGCGCGCAGCGCCGTCTCCAGCTTCATCGACTCCACCACGACCAGCACGTCACCCTCGGCGACCTCGTCACCCGCGCCGACCGGCACCGAGACGACCATCGCCGGTGCCGGGGCGCGCACCAGCCCGGTCTCGCCGCCGGAGATGCGGTGCACCGCGCCGGCGACCTCCACCAGGTAGTCCGGACCCTGCGCCACGGCCAGCACGTCGAAGCGCTGCCCACCGACGCTCAGCCGCCGCTCGAACCGCCCGACGCGCTCCACGTCCACGTCCACGGCCTGGCCGTCGATCACCACCCGGTAGCGGGCCGGCCGGGTCCGCGCCACCCGCAGCCGGTAGGACCGCCCGAGGGCGCGCACGTCCACCTGGTGCCAGGTCTCGTGACCCACCTCGGGGCGGCCGCGCTCGGCGGAGCTGAACAGCCGGTCCCGCTGCCGCTGCACGTGCGCGTCGTGCGCCTCCACGCCCGCGGCCAGCAACGCCACGTCGAGCCGCCGCGGCGGGCTGTACCCGGCCGCCATCATCGTGTCCAGCCAGGTGGTGTCGGCCTCGCCGGCCCGGATCTCCGGACGGTCCAGGAGGTCGAGCAGGAACGCCTTGTTCGTGGTGCCGCCCTCGATCACCGCGGCCGTCTGGCGCAGCGCCCGGTACAGGCGGCCGAGGGCCTCGGTACGGTCCCGGCCCCACGCGATCACCTTGGCGATCATCGAGTCGTACTGCGGGGGGATCACGTCGCCGCTGGCCACCCCGGTGTCCACCCGGATGCCCGGCCCGCTGGGCAGCGCCAGGTGCTCGATCAGGCCCGGCGCCGGGGCGAACCCGTTCTCCGGGTCCTCGGCGGTGAGCCGCGCCTCCACGGCGTGCCCGCGCTCGGCCGGTGCCTCCGCCGCGATCTCGTCGAGCCGCCCACCGGAGGCCACGTGCAGCTGCAGCTTGACGATGTCCGAACCGGTGGTCGCCTCGGTGACCGGGTGCTCCACCTGCAGCCGCGTGTTGACCTCCAGGAACGACAGCAGCCCCTCCTTGGGCTCGTACAGGAACTCCACCGTCCCGGCGTTGACGTAGCCGGCCTCCCGGACCAGGTCGGCGGCCGCGGCCCGCAGCAGCCGCTCCTGCTCGGCGTCCAGCGCGGTCGACGCCGACTCCTCGAGCACCTTCTGGTTGCGGCGCTGCACGCTGCAGTCACGCACCCCCAGCGTCCACACCGCACCCGCCGAGTCCGCCACGACCTGGACCTCGACGTGCCGGCCACCGGAGATCGCCCGCTCCAGGAACACCGTGGCGTCACCCGCGGTCCGCGCCGCCTCCGCACCGGCCCGCTCGAACGCCTCGGCCAGCTCCCCGGGCTCGCGGACCAGCCGGATACCCCGGCCACCACCGCCGGCCGTGGCCTTGACCATCAGCGGGTAGCCGATCCGCTCGGCGTGCTCGCGGGCCGCCGCGACGTCGGCGACCGCCCCGCCGCTCCACGCCGCCAGCGGCACGCCCACCCGCTCCGCCAGCAGCTTCGACTCGATCTTGTCCCCCAGCCGGCGCATCACCTCGGCCGACGGCCCCACGAACACCACACCCAGCCGCTCGCACAGCTCGGCGAACTCGGCCCGCTCCGAGACGAAACCCCACCCCGGCCACACCGCGTCCGCCCGCGTGACCCGCAGCGCGCGCTCCAGCTCCGCGTAGTCCAGGTACGGGCTGGGCCCCAGGTCCGACGGGTCGTCCGGCCCGATCAGGACCGCCTCGTCGGCCTCCCGCACGAACATCGCCCGCCGGTCGACCGCGGTGTGCACCGCGATCGTGCGCAACGGCGGGCGTCCCTCGGCGTTCCACTCCCGCGCGGCATTGATCAGCCGCATGGCAGGCTCGCCCCGGTTCACGATGGCGAGACGTTGGAATGTCGGCTTGTTCACGGTGTCACTCCCCGATTGCGAGGTGAACGTCGTCAGTCGTCGTGGCACAGGACACCCTCAGCCTGCACCCGCGGCCGCGTCCTCGCCCAGACTCTCGTCGAGCGGCACTCCCGGGGCAACGGGTTGGGCAACGGTCGTGGGGCTGGTGACCCGACTCACCGGCGTCATCCGGCCGCCTCGTCGCCTCGATCGGCCGCGGTCGACGGGGTGCCGAGAGCGATGGACAGGGCCAGCACGGTGGACGGGTCGTCGAGCCGGTCCCCGTACAGCTCGCGCAGCTGGCCCATCCGGTAGCGGACGGTCTGCGGGTGCACGAACAGCGCCGAGGCGATCCGGTCGCGCCGCCCCTGGTGCAGCAGCCAGGCGCCGAGCGTGTCGGCCAGTCTCTCGGCGGCCGCCGGGCTCAGCCCGGCCAGCGGGGCGAGCAGCTGGGCACGCAGGTCGGCGAGCGCCTCCGGGTCGCGCCCGATGATCAGCTCGGCGAGGTGGTCCTCGGTGTCGATCACCTGGGGCGCCGAGGCCGCGATGCGCAGCCGCCGAGCCCGCAGCGCCCGTTCGTAGGAGGCGCGCGCGCGGGCCCAGGGGCGGGCGGGGCCGAGCAGCGCGTGGCCCTGCGCCCTGGCGGCCAGCGCACGGGTCAGCCTGTCCCGCGCGAGCCGGTCCAGATCGGGTACCAGCAGGACGGCTCCCTCGAGCGTCCCGCCGGCGCCGGCGTCGACCCCGGGCAGGTCGTCGGCGAGCACCAGGGTGCCCGGGTCGACCAGCGGGAGCACCCGGTGGACCTGCCCGTCGATCAGCAGGACGGCGGTGAGCGTGTCCGGCGGGCGCCACGCGGCGCGTTCCGCGGCGGCCCGCAGCGCGTCGGCGGGCTCGCCGGCCAGCAGTCCCCTGGCGAGTTTCTCCCGGTGGCGCTGGTGCAACCGTCCCGAGGTCTCCAGCTCGGCGGCGTGCCCGGACACGCTCGCCGCCGACAGCTCGTCGATGTAGGCGAACACCAGCTCGGCGAACTGCGCGGTCGTCCTGGCCGACAGCTCGGCGGCCACCGCGACGGCGGCGAACTCGCGCCAGGCCACCCGGGCGCCGACCCGGTACGCGGCGAGCAGCGCATCCATGCCCCGGCCCTGGCGTGCCTCCCCACCGCCGAGTGCGTACGCCGCGTGCAGCGCCCGCCGCAGCGGCGTGTTCCCCACCGGGCGCGAGGCGAGCCTGAGCAGCCCGGCCAGGGCCAGCTGGACGGAGTCCTCGATCCGCACGCCCATCGGGCCGCCCAGCGCGGTGGTGTAGGCGGGCACCTCGGCGATGATCGCCGCGACGGTCTGGCTCGCCGCCTGCGGCAGCTGCGCGCGCAGCCGCGCCACCACCGAGTCGTCCAGGTCCAGGACGGTCGACAACTCACGAACCACGGACCGACCTCCGACTTGTTCACAGCGAACAATTGCGGTCTGCGCACTCACGCCTCAACGGCAAGAGCTTAGCCCCAATCGCAGACATACTGGGAGACATGACGACAGCCTCACCGATTCGTGCTCCCTGGCGCGCCGCCACGAGGGCGCTGCGCAAGAGCCTGCGCAACGGCGCCGTCACCCTCGCGGAGTCGCTGGCCTCACCGCTGGTGCCCGCCGACTACCTGGACATGGTGAGCCCGCTGCGCCGGGGCGCCGAGCTGAGCGGGCGGATCGTCGCCGTTCGGCCCGAGACCGCCGACGCGGCCACCGTGGCGATCAGGCCGGGCCGCGACTGGCGCGGGCACGTCCCCGGCCAGTACGTCCGCGTCGGGGTGGAGGTCGACGGGGTGCGGCGGTGGCGCGCCTACTCCCTGACCTCGCCCGTCGACAGCCCGGACGGCTGCATCGGCATCACCGTCAAGGCGGTCCCCGGCGGCGTCGTGAGCAACCACCTCGTCCACCACGCCCGGCAGGGCACCGTGCTGCGCCTGGAGCAGGCGTGCGGGGAGTTCACCCTCCCCGAACGCCACCCGGCCAAGGTCTTGTTCGTGACCGCGGGCAGCGGCATCACCCCGGTGATGGGGATGTTGCGCAACCAGGCCGCCGGGCTCGAGGACGTCGTGCTCGTCCACTCCGCCCCCACGGCGGCCGACGTGATCTTCGGTGCGGAGCTGCGCCGGCTCGCGTCGGACGGGCAGGTCCGCCTGGCCGAGGTGCACAGCGACGCCGAGGGCCCCCTCGACGCCGCGCGGCTCGCCGAGCTCGTGCCGGACCTCGCCGAGCGGGAGACCTGGGCGTGCGGCCCCGCCGGCCTGCTCGACACCGTGGCGGAGCACCTGGCCACTACCGGCGCGGCGGCGCCGCTGCACACCGAGCGGTTCCGCGCGGCCACCGTCGTCACCGGCGCCGGCGGCCGGGTGTCGTTCGCCAGGTCCGGCGCCACCGTCGACGCCGACGGCACGACCCCGCTGCTCGAGGCGGGCGAGGCGGCCGGCGTGCTCATGCCGTCCGGCTGCCGGATGGGCGTCTGCTTCGGCTGCGTCGCCCCGCTGCGCCAGGGCGCCGTGCGCGACCTGCGCAGCGGCGACCTCACCACCGCGGTGGCCGGGGACGGCGTGCTCATCCAGACCTGCGTCTCGGCCGCCACCGGCGCCTGCGACATCGACCTCTGACTGGAGCGCACACCTCATGACCGTCATGCAGAAGAAGACCGACAGCCCGATCGCGCACCTGAGCGCACAGGACATCGAGGACATCGGCGCCGAGCTGGACGCCATCCGCGCCGACGTCGTCGCCGGCCGCGGCGAGCGCGACGCCGCCTACATCCGGCGGGTGATCGGCGCCCAGCGCTCGCTCGAGCTGGGCAGCCGGTCGCTGCTGCTCGCCTCGCTCTTCCCGCCGGCGTGGCTGGCCGGCGTCGCGGGGCTCTCCGTGGCGAAGATCCTGGAGAACATGGAGATCGGGCACAACATCCTGCACGGCCAGTGGGACTGGATGCGCGACCCGAAGATCCACTCCACGACCTGGGAGTGGGACATGGCCTCGCCGGCAGCCCTGTGGAAGCACTCGCACAACGAGTTGCACCACACGTACACCAACGTCGTGGGCAAGGACAACGACCTGGGCTACGGGATCATGCGGGTCGACGAGGACCAGCGGTGGATCCCGCTCTACCTGGGCCAGCCGCTGTGGAACTTCGTCAACGCGTGCCTCTTCGAGTACGGGATCGCCGCCTACGACCTCGAGCTCGGCAAGAACTGGACGAAGCTGCGGACCGACCCGGAGTTCCAGCAGCGGGCCAGGGACGTGCTGACGAAGATCCGCAACCAGATGCGCAAGGACTACCTGGTCCACCCGCTGCTCTCCGGCCCGTCCGCCCCGACCACGCTGGCCGCCAACGTGGTCGCCAACGTCGTCCGCAACCTCTGGACGCACTCGGTCATCATGTGCGGGCACTTCCCCGAGGGGGTCGAGACGTTCGAGAAGCACTCGATCGACGGCGAGACCCGGGGCGAGTGGTACCTGCGCCAGATGCTCGGCGCCGCCAACATCAGCGGCGGGCCGATCACCCACCTGATGACCGGGAACCTGTCGTTCCAGATCGAGCACCACCTGTTCCCGGACCTGCCCAGCAACCGCTACCAGGAGCTCGCGCCGAGGGTCCGGGACCTGTTCGACCGGTACGGCCTGACCTACGCGACCGGCTCGCTGCCCCGGCAGGTGGCCTCGGCATGGAAGAAGGTCGTGCGGCTGTCCCTGCCCAACGGCGTGCTGGGCCGGCTGGGGTCGATCCGCTCCCCCGGCGCGGCGGTCGCCGCCGTCACGCGGCTGGGTGGCGCGCCGGCCCGGCGGGAGCGCCAGGCCGCCTGATTGAGTTCCGGGCCACGGACCTTTACTCTCACTCATGCACTAGTTGCAGCGTTGCATCTACCTGAGGGACTCACCGTGGCCGACGAGGAGGCCGAGCTCGCCGAGCACATCGGCGCGTTCCGGCGGGCGGCACTGCCCGGGCTGCTGCTGCAGGTGGCGCGCGGGTTCGACGGCGTGGACCTCTCCGTCGTCCAGGTGGCCACGCTGTACCTGCTGGAGTCCGGCCGGTCGCCGACCGTGCGGATGCTCGCCGAGCGGATCGACCGGTCCGTGTCGGCCACCAGCCGGCTGGTCGACCAGCTGGTCGTCGGAGGTCTGGTCGACCGCCGCGAGGACCCCGCCGACCGGCGCGCCCGGCGGCTGGGCCTCACCGGCCGGGGCCACGACGTGCTGCGCCGGTTCGAGCGCACCAGGGCCAACGCCCAGCTCGCGCTCACCGCCCACCTCACGAGGGACGAGCAGCGCACGGTCGCCGAGGCGATGGCGCTGCTGGCCAAGGCCGCGAGGAGCCACACCGATGGCTGACCGCGAGCTCGTCCCCGGCTTCGACGAGCTCGACGCCGGCCGGTTGCCACTGGTCGGCGGCAAGGCGGCCAACCTGGGCGAGCTGACCCGCGCGGGGCTGCCGGTGCCGCCCGGCTTCTGCCTGACCACCGAGGCGTACCGGCGGATGGCGGCGACCAGCCGCGAGCTGGCCGCCGTGCTCGCCGGCCCCGCTGACGGCCCCGCTGACGGCCTCGCTGACGGCCCAGCCGCCGGCCCCGCTGACGGCCCCTCGCTGGCGCCCCGGGCGCACGCCGCCGTGCTGGCCGCCCCCGTCCCGGACGCCGTGCGCGCCGCCGTGACCGCGGCGTACACCGCGCTGGGGGACGACGTCCCGGTCGCCGTCCGGTCCTCGGCCACCGCGGAGGACCTGCCGTCCGCCAGCTTCGCCGGCCAGCAGGACACCTTCCTCAACGTCGTCGGCACCGACGCGGTGCTGGCCGCGGTGCGGCGCTGCTGGGCGTCGCTGTGGACCGATCGCGCGGTGAGCTACCGGGCGTCCGCCGGGATCGACAACCGCGCGGTGCTGCTCGCGGTCGTCGTGCAGCGGATGGTGGACGCGACGGTGGCCGGCGTGCTGTTCACCGCCAACCCGGTGACCGGCCGGCGCGGCGAGTCGGTGATCGACGCCAGCCCCGGGCTCGGCGAGGCGGTGGTGTCCGGGGCGGTCAACCCCGACCGGTTCGTGGTCGACGGCGCGAGCGGGCAGGTTCGGGAACGGCGGCTGGGCGACAAGCGCCTGATGATCCGCTCGGTGCCCGGCGGCGGCACCGAGCAGCTGCGGCTCGACCCGCGCGGCGACACCGCCTGCCTGACCGACGCCCAGCTGCGCGAGCTCGCCGCCCTGGGCCGCCGGGTCGAGGCGCATTACGGCACGCCCCAGGACACCGAGTGGGCGCTGGACGCCGAGGGCCGCCTCTGGCTCACCCAGGCCAGGCCGATCACCACGCTCTACCCGGTGCCCACCGGCCCGCCGCCGGCACCGGAGGGCGACCGGGTGTACTTCTGCGCCTCGCTCGCCCAGGGGCTGGTCCGGCCGCTGACCCCGATGGGCATCGCCGTCTTCCGGGCGGTCGGGTCGGGGATGTCGGCGCAGCTCGGCGCCCCGCTGCCCGACCCGCTCGCCGGGCCGAGGGTGCTGGCCGACGCCGCCGACCGGCTGTTCCTGGACGTCACCGGTGTGCTGCGCAACCCGCTCGGGCGGCGCCTGGTACCGGCGCTGCTGGACGTGATGGAGGCGCGGTCGGCGGTGCTGCTGCGCGAGCTGGCCGTCGAGCCCCGGTTCGCCGCGCGCGGCTCGAGGTGGCCGCTGGTCCGCCGGGCCGGCCGATTCGCGCTGCGCCACCGGGTCCCCGTGCGGATCGGCCGCGCCGTGCTGGCGCCGGCCCGGGCGCGACGCGCGGCCGACGAGTTCGGCGACGGGCTGCGCCTGCGGCTCGCGGTCGCCGGGCACGCGGGCGCCGAGCAGCGGCTGGACCACGTCGAGCGCATCCTGCACGCCGAGTTCGGCGGCATCGTCGGCGCCGTCGGCCCGGCCGCGCTGGGCGCCGCGTTCGGCATGCTCGGGCTGGCGTCCGCGCTGCTCGGCGACGACGCGGCACCCGGCGAGCTGGCGACCGTGCTGCGCGGCCTGCCGCACAACGTGACCACCCGGATGGACCTGCGGTTGTGGGAGCTGGCCACCAGAATCCGCGCCGACGCCGGCGCCGCCGAGGAGCTGCGGGCGCTCCCGGCGGCCGAGCTGGCCGGCCGGTACCTGCGCGGTGAGCTGCCGGCGACCATCCAGGAGGGCGTCGCCGGGTTCCTGCGCGAGTTCGGCCACCGCGCCGTGGCCGAGATCGATGTGGGCATGCCCCGCTGGTCCGACGACCCGGCGCACCTGTTCGGGGTGCTGGCCAACTACCTGCGCCTGGACGACCCCGCGCGGGCGCCGGACGCGATGTTCGCCCGGGGCGCCGAGGAGGCTCGCGACATGGTTCGCCGGCTGGTCGACGTGGCCGGCAGGCGGAGCCGGGTGCGGGGCGCGCTGGTCGGTTTCGGGCTGCGCAGGGCGCGCGAGCTGGCCGGGCTCCGCGAGCTGCCCAAGTTCTACTGGGTGCTGATGCTCGCGGCGGTGCGGCGGGAGCTGGGCACCGTCGGCGCGGAGCTCGCCGCCGCCGGGACGCTGGCCGCCGCCGACGACGTCTGGTTCCTCACCCTGCGCGAGCTCCGGCTGGCGGTGCGCGGCCGGCTGGACGGGGCCGGGGCGATCGTCGCCGAGCGCCGGGGCGGGTACGAGCGCGAGCTGCGCCGCCGGAAGATCCCCCGGCTGCTGCTCTCCGACGGCACCGAGCCCGAGGCGCTGGCCGCGGCGGGCGCGGCGGCCGACGGCGACCTGGTCGGCACGGCGGCCTCCGCCGGCACCGTCAGCGGCGTGGCCCGGGTGGTCCTCGACCCCGTCGGCGCGTATCTGGAACCCGGCGAGATCCTCGTCGCGCCGTCCACCGACCCGGGGTGGACGCCGCTGTTCCTCACCGCCGGTGGCCTGGTGATGGAGATGGGTGGGGCGAACTCGCACGGCGCCGTGGTGGCCCGCGAGTACGGCCTCCCCGCCGTCGTCGGGGTGCCCGATGCGTGCGCCCGGATCGTCACCGGCCAGCGGGTGACGGTGCACGGTGCCGGGGGCCGCGTGACCCTCGACGAGCGGACGCCCTGACGTCGTCGACGCCCCGCCTCCGCACCCTTTTGTTGACTGAAGCACTCAAGAATGTGACCATCGGTCGACCATGTACACCGCCCCCACCACCGCCGAGACGACGACACCGGGGCCCGGCCCGCACACCGTCCGGCCGGCCGCGGTCGAGCCGTCCGTGGTGGTGGTCGGGAACGGCGCGGCGGGCACGCTGCTGGTGATCAGCCTGCTGCGGGCGGCGGCACGCGAGCACGCGCGGCTGCGGGTCTCCTGGATCGGCGACGAGCAGCCCGGACGCGGTGTCGCCTACTCGACCCCCCGGCCGTGGCACCGCGTCAACGCGCCGGCGGCCTCCATGTCCCTGGGTGCCCCCTCGGCCCGGTTCGAGGAGTGGTTGGCCGCCCGGGGCGCCTGCGCCGACGAGTTCCCGGCGCGGTGGGGCTTCGGCACGTACCTCACCGACGTGCTCGCCGCCGCGCGGCGCGGGGACTCGTGACCGTGGAGGAGATACCGGGTCGGGCGACCGCCCTGTGCACCGAGGACCGGGCGGTGCGGGTCGAGCTCGCCGACGGCCGGGAGGTACGGGCCGGCCGGGCGGTGCTCGCGCTCGGGCTGTTCCCGCCGGCACCGCTGCCCGGGCTCACCCCGGCGGCGGCCGCCCACCCCCGGCTGCTCGCCGACCCGTGGAACGGCCGGCTCGACGACGTCCGGGGCGACGGCGACGCCGTGCTGGTCGGCACCGGGCTGACCATGGTCGACGTCGCGCTGACCCTCGCCCGCAACGCCCCGGGGCTGCGGCTGCACGCCGTCTCCCGGACCGGGCTGACCCCCCGCGCGCACGACCGGGAGACGACCGACCCGGGACCGCCCGCCGCCCTGCCCCGACCTGACCCTCGAGGAGCTGGTGACCGACGTCGACACCGCCGTCGCCTCGACCGGCCGGTGGCGGGAGGTCGTCGACGGCCTGCGCCCGGTCACCCAGGGCCTGTGGCGCGCGCTGTCCCGCCGCGACCGGGAGCGCTTCCTGCGCGAGCACTCCCGCCGCTGGGAGGTGCATCGCCACCGGATGGCACCCGGCGTCGCCGACGAGCTCGACGCCCCACCGACCGGGGCGGCCTGCGCACCTCGACCGGGCGGTGGCGGAGATCGACACCGCCGGCGAGCGGCTCCGCGTCCGCCTCGAGCACGACGACCGCGGGGACGACCTCCGGGCCGACTGGGTCATCAGCTGCACCGGCCCCCAGGCCGACGTCGGCGCCACCGGCGACCCGCTGGTGAGGTCCCTGCTCACCGGGGGGCACGCCCGCCGCCATCCCCTCGGCCTCGGCTTCGGCTTCGACTTCGACTTCGACTTCGACTTCGACTTCGACTTCGACTTCGACTTCGACTTCGACACCACGGTGCACGGGGCGCTGCACACGTCCGCGGGCGCCTCCGACCGCCTGTTCAGCCTCGGGTCGCTCCGCCGGGGCGAGCTGTACGAGTCCACCGCGATCCCGGAGATACGCGACCAGGCCGCCGAGCTGGCCGAGGTGCTGCTGGCCGACGCGGCCGCGCCGGCGGGGCGAGCCCGGGTTCGGCGGCGGCGCTAGGTCCGCCCCTCGGCCTGCCACCGGCACCCGGGCCGGGCACCGGTCACGGCTCGGTCAGTAGCCCGCGCCGGTCGGACCGTTACCCGCGCCGCCGCCGGCCGCGTTGCACTGCCGTACGTCGTCGCCCTGGCCGACGACGCCGGCCGAGACGCCGACCGGCACCAGGCAGTTGGCGTTCGCGCCACCGTTGTGCCCGCCGGCGCCGGCGGAATCGCCGTGATACCCGTGTTCGGCCAGCGCTGTCCCGCCCAGGAACACCGACGCTCCCCCGGCCAGCACCGCCACCGCCACCGCGACCCCTATTCGCGCCGCGATTCTCGCTCTCACCACGTGCCTCCCCGACTCGATCTCCACCAGGGGCGAGCACCCCCGGTGATCATCAGACGTAGCCCTGTCGGCCGGTGCTGTCGAGCCCGGAAAAGTTCCGGATCAGGCCAAACCACCCCGCGGGGTGGTTGCGCCGGACGTGCGTCCGCCCCGGCGGTTGCGGTCGGGTCCGGGACGCGCCACCGAGGGTCACCCCGGTTCACCGAACGTGGCCGACCAGCGGCTCGACTGGGTCCGGCCGGCGGCCCGGGCCGGTCCGCGCTAGACGGCCGTGAGCCCGCCGTCCACCGACAGCGTGGCGCCGTGGATGTTGGCGGCATCGTCACCCGCCAGGAACACCACGGCCGCCGCCACCTCCTCCGGCCTCCCGATCCGGCGGGACGGCGTGCGGTCCAGGATGGGAGCGAGGTGCTCGGCGAAGCCCGCCGTGGTCGGGGTGAGCGTCGGCCCGGGCGCGACGGTGTTGACCCGCACACCGGACGGCCCGTACTCCGCTGCCCACGATTTCGTCAGCGAATGGATCGTCGCCTTCGTGGCGCTGTACAGGGCGGACTGGGCCATCCCGAGGATGCCGTTGATCGACCCGACGTTGACGATCGCGCCGCCGCCGCGCGCCGCCATCCCGGGCGCGATGAGCCCGGTCAGCAGGAAGGCGGCCTTCACGTTGGTGGCGAGGGCGTCGTCGATCAGCTCCTCGCTGACCTCCCCGGTCGGTCGGGGCGCGATCAGCATGGCGGCGTTGTTGACCAGGACGTCGACGGGTCCGGCGGCCTCGGCCAGGGCGCGCACCCCGGCTCCCCCGCTGAGGTCGGCCCGCACGAACCGGGCCCGGCCACCCTTGTCCCCGATGTCCGTCACCACCCGCTCACCCCGCTCCGCGTTCCGGCCGCTGACGACGACGTCCGCGCCGCCGGCGGCCAGCGCCCGCGCGATGGCCGAGCCGATGCCGTCGGTCGAGCCGGTGACCAGCGCCGACCGGCCGTTCAGAGATGCGCTCACGTGTCACTCCCGGAGTAGTTTCTGGACTGCGTAGTTCAAACTTGGCAGGCTAAAAATGGACTAGCAAGTCCAGTAATGGAGGGCACGTGGCGCTGACCGTGAAGGGTGAGGCGACCCGGCGGCGGATCGTCGAGGGCGCGGCGGCGGAGATCCGCGAGCGCGGCGTCGGGGCCACGACGCTGGACGACGTCCGGGCTCGGACGCGGACCAGCAAGAGCCAGCTGTTCCACTACTTCCCCGACGGCAAGGAGGAGCTGCTGCTGGCCGTGGCGCGCTTCGAGGCCGATCTGGTGCTCGCCGACCAGCGGCCGCAGCTGGGTGATCTCACGTCGTGGCGGGCGTGGCGGGAGTGGCGCGACACGGTCGTCGCGCGGTACCGGGGCCAGGGGCAGCAGTGCCCGCTGAACGTGCTGATCTCCCAGCTGGGGCGGAGCACACCGGGGGCGCGGGCCGTGGTGCGGCAGCTGCTGGACCAGTGGCAGTGCGAGATCGCGACCGGCATCCGGGACATGCAGCGCCAGGGTGAGGTGGCGGCCGAGCTGGACGCCGACCAGGCGGCCGCCGCGCTGCTGGCCGGAATCCAGGGCGGCGTGGTGATCATGCTCTCCACCGGCGCCACGACACACCTGGAGGCGGCGCTGGACCTCGGAGTTCAGGCGTTGCGGGCCACCGGTTCGGCCGAGCGCCGTCCTCGTCGGTGATCGCCACCTCCTGTGTGCGCCGTCTTGGAGGGATGTTGGAGCGACCCCGCGCAGGGTGGGTACCTCAGCCCGGCAGAGGAGACCGTCATGACCGACCAGACATCCGCCACCACCGCCGCCCCGGCCGGGGCATCGTCGACGGACGCCGGGGCCGGCGACGGCCCGGACACCGTGCTGGTCGTCGGGGCGGGACCGGTGGGCCTGCTGGCCGCCGCCGAGATCGTGCGGCAGGGCGGGCGGGCGCGAGTGGTGGAGACGCTGACCCAGCCCACCTCGCAGTCCCGCGCGGCGGTCGTGCACGCGCGCACCCAGGAGCACCTGGCCGCGCTGGGAGTGCTCGGCGAGATCGAGACCCGCGCCCTCGCCCAGACCGCACTGGAGATCCACGCCGGCCGGGCGGCGACGACCCGGGTCCGGATCACCACCGACACCCTCGACTCCCGCTACCGGCGTTCGCTGGACCTCCCCCAGTCCGACACCGAGGCGGTACTGGGCAAACGGGTCGAGGAGCTGGGCATCGACGTGGAGCGCGGAGTGACGGTGACCGGCCTGACCCAGACCCCGGAGGCGGTCGAGGTCTCCCTCACCACGCCGACCGGCACCCAGCACTGCCACGTCGGCTGGGTGATCGGCGCCGACGGCGGGCACAGCACGGTCCGCTCGGCCGTGGGTACCCAGATCGACGGGGTGTTCGAGGGCCAGAACTTCATCCTGGCGGACGTGGCGACTGCCTCGGACCTGTCGCAGGACACCATCCGGGTATTCGCACACCCCGACGGGATGTGCGTGGCGATGCCCATGCGAGGCGGCCGCACCCGCTTCATCTTCCTGGTTGACAAGCCGCCGGCCGGGAGCGAGCCGACCCACGAGCAGTGCCAGCGGATCGTCGACGAGCGGATGGGCGGGCGCTGGAGTCTCGGCGAGGCTTTCTGGCTGACCTACTTCGAGGTGCACCACGGGCAGGTGCCCCGGTACCGGTTCGATCGGGTACTCCTCGCCGGCGACGCCGCGCACATCCACAGCCCCGCCGGCGGCCAGGGCATGAACACCGGCCTGCAGGACGCGGCCAACCTCGCGTGGAAACTGGCGCTGGTCAGCACCGGCCGCGCCCACCCGGACCTGCTGGACTCCTACCACGAGGAACGGCACCCGGTCGCGGCCGCGGTGGTCCGCCAGACCACCATCCTGACCGACGTGATGGCCGGCTCCGGAACGGCGGACATGCTGCGGGACCTGGCGCTGTTCCTGCTCGGGCACGCCCACGCGCTCGGCGAGAAGGCCATGGCCGGTTTCGCCGAGACGGGAATCGGCTACCCGGACAGCCCGATCGTGGCGCGCCGCGGCGGGCACGGCCACCGGGTACGGCCGGCCGGCTCGCACGCCCCCGACCCGGCCGGCCTGCGCACCCCCGCCGGCGACGAGGTGTGGATCGGCGACCTGCTCCGCCGCCCCGGGCACCTGCTGCTCGCCGCCGGGGCCGGGCCGGAGCTCGTCGAGCGGCTGCGTGGCGTGCTCGGCGGGATCGGCACCGTGGTCGCCGTCGTGCGCACCGCCGACGGCGCGCCGACGGACGCGCTGGTCGACGTCGGGGGCCTGGTCACCGGGCGGTACGGCATCGGCGAACGCGGGATCGCGCTGATCCGCCCCGACGGTTACCTCGGATACCTGTCGACCACGGCGGACGAACCGGAACTGACCGCGTACCTCGCCGGCGCCCTGCACGTCACAGCGGCGTCCCCGACCGGGTGATTCCGGACACGTGCCGAGTGGGGAGATTGAACGGCGGCGCCGCGGGTACCCCCCTCCTACCGAACTTTCCGTAGGTCGCTGGGGAGCGGATCTAGCGGACGCGAAGCCAGGCCGGTTGTCCCGAGGGACGACCGGCCCGGCTTTTTTGTGCGGCCGTGCCCACCATCCGGTGGGTCGTCGGTGGGTCGTCGTCGCGGATCGGGGGCGGTCCCGCGCACGACGGAGCCCCCGGAGCGGCTGCTCCCGGGGCTCCGTCCACGCGCTGCGCGGTGGCCCGGCGCGGGCCCACCGGTCAGCTGCGCGCGGTGGTCTTCCGCGCGTTGGCCGGCTTGGCCGCCGCGGTGCGGTTGGCGGCCTTGCGGCTGGCGCTGCGCGTCTCGTGCGCGGCCCGGTCACCGGCCTCGGTCAGGCCCTCGGCCACCTCCTCGGCCGCCTCGGACACCGCGCCGGCCGCC
>DASXJJ010000116.1:0-4233 GCA_036497465.1 Pseudonocardia sp.
AACAACGAACCCAACAGCTCGAACGGACGACCCGTCTCCACAATCGGGTTACGCAACCGAGCCGGCACGAACTCAACCCGGGACTTGTCCCGCTTCACACTGCCCCGGTCAGTCACCGCTTGCGTCATCGCTGATCCTCCAAACCGATGTTTCCGGTGCACGGCACCGCGTCTAGCCCTGGTCGGCGTCGCGTCACCGGGGCATCCGGGCGTGGCGTCGCCATCTTCGGCCCGTGGCGTCGCCATCTATGACCCCAGATTTGCCTCCTACCCGACCGTGGCGGCTCTGCTCGCCCAGGTCAAGTGGAGACGATCTGATCGCGCACAACTGAACCCGATCGTGGAGTGATCGGCCGCGTTACCCGCGCCTCGACGGCGAGGAAGCGCGACCCGCTCCGACCGGCTCCGGGCCGCGGAAGGTGGCCCGGTAGCCGCTGGGCGAGACCCCCAGCGCCGCGTACAGGTGCTGGCGCAGCGAGGTCGCCGAGCCGAAACCGGCGTCCCTGGCGACCCGGTCGACCGGCAGGTCGGTCTCCTCCAGCAGCTGCCGGGCGCGCTCGATGCGCTGCCGGATCAGCCACTGCGCAGGGGACAGCCCGACCTCCTCGCGGAACCGGCGGGTGAACGTGCGCACGCTCATCGCGTCCCGCGCCGCCAGCTCGCGCAGCGTCAGCGGCTGCCCGAGGTGTTCGAGCGCCCACGACCGCGCCGCCGAGGTGGCGGAGAACCGGGGCTCCGGTACCGGCCGGGGGACGAACTGGGCCTGGCCGCCCTCCCGGTACGGCGGCACCACCGTCGCCCGCGCCACGTCGTTGGCCACGGTCGCACCGTGATCGCGCCGGATCATGTGCAGGCACAGGTCGACGGCCGCGGCCTCGCCGCCCGAGGTGAGGACGTCCCCCTCGTCGGTGTAGAGGACGTCCGGATCGAGGTCGACCGCCGGGTACAGCGCGCGGAAGTGCTCGGTCGACTTCCAGTGCGTGGTGGCGCGGCGGCCGTCCAGCAGGCCGGCCGCGGCCAGCACGAACGCGCCGGTGCAGACCGAGGCGATCCGGGTGCCCGGACGGATGCGGGCGAGTGCGGCGGCGAGCGGGGCCGGCAACCGCCCTTCGGTCGAGGTCTCGTCGTCCTCGTGCGAGGCCGGCACGATCACCGTGTCGGCCTCGCCGAGCGCCTCGGGGCCGTGCGCCACCTCGACGGTGAAGTCCGCGTCGGTGCGCACGGCTCCCGGAGTGAGCGTGCAGGTCAGGACCTCGTACAGCGGCGTGCCGTCCGGTGCTCCGGCCTGCCGGAACAACTGGTGCACGATGCCCAGCTCCAGCGGCAGCACGCCGTGCCGGACCAGCACGGCGACCCGGTGCCGACCACGGCTCGCGAACTCCGGCATGGCTCGAATCTTACGCATGCTGGCTCTCCGGCCACTCGTCGTCGCGGCCCCCGGGGAGCAGCCTGGGAGCACGGGGCCCCCGGGACCACCGGATCACCGAACCGACGGAGGGAGATCTCTGGTGAAGGTGCTGTGGGTGTACGCCCAGCCGGAGCCGTCCTCACTCAACGGCTCGCTACGTGAGGAGGGGCTGCGGGCCCTCGCCGCGGCCGGCCACGCCTGGCGGACCTCCGACCTCTACGCGATGCGGTGGAAGGCCGCGCTGGACCGCGACGACTTCGCCGGCCTTCCCGACGGGCCGATGGTCGTGACCACCGCGTCCCAGCGGGCCTACCGGACCGGGACCCTGAGCCCGGACATCCGGGCGGAGCAGGCCAAGCTCGACTGGGCCGACGCCGTCGTGCTGCAGTTCCCGCTGTGGTGGTACGGCATGCCCGCCATCCTCAAGGGCTGGGTCGACCGGACCTTCGTGAAGGGCTACGCCTACGGCGTCCGCGACCCCGACGACCCCGGCCGGACGCTGCGCTACGGCGAGGGCAGGCTCGCCGGGAAGCGCGCACTGGTCGTCGTCAGCAGCGGCAGCCCGGCCGCCGCGCTCGGTCCCAGGGGCATCAACGGCCAGCTCGACCAGGTCCTGTTCCCGCTGCTGCACGGCACGCTGTGGTACGTCGGCATGTCGGTGCTTCCGCCGGTGGCGATCCACGGCGCCGACCGGGTCGACTCCGAGTCGTACGCCGCCGCGGCGGCCCTGGTGCGCGACCGGGTGGCCGCCCTGGAGCACACCGAGCCGCTGCCGTTCCGCTCGCAGAACGGTGGCGACTACGACGACCTCGTGCTGCGCCCGCACCTGGCGCCCGGCGCCGCCGGACTCGGCGTGCACTACGCCGGCGACCCCGCACCCGGGTGCCCTGGCCTCACTCGGGGACGGCGGCGCGGGTGGAGCCGGACGGCGCGGTGAGGAACAGGGCCAGCGGCACGCTCAGCGCGGTGACCACCGTCTGGATCAGGGACAGCGGGCCGTACGACGTGGCCATCGTGGCCAGCTCGGCCCACTGGTAGATGGGTAGGTCGGCCACCGTGGTGAGCACCGGCAGCAGCAGCGCCGAGCCCACCCGCCGCACCAGGTTCGTCGCCGCGCTGGCCTGGGCGTCGAGCTCCTCGGGCGGCCCGACCGCGGGGGCGAAGACCACCCCCAGGCCGTACACCCCCATCGCCGCCCCGAGCTTCGCCGGCGGCACGATCCGGCGCAGCATCGTCAGGGTGATCACCGGCAGCAGGCCGCCCGGGATGCCCTGCAGGACCCGGATGCCACCATGCTGCCCAGGTCGCCGGCCACCCCGCAGGGCGCCGAGCCGACCGCGAAACCGAGCAGCGACCGGGTACGCCCGGCGCAACCCGACTCGGTCACCCAGCCACCCGCTGATCGGCACGACCACGCCCGGGGTCAGGGTGTAGGACGGCGGGCTCGCGACGTTGACGATGCTCACGTCGAGCACCGACATGACCATGCCGACGACCAGGATGGCCAGCGCGGGCAGCCAGTTCTGCTGGGTGTGGGCGCCGGCGGGACCCGTCCGCCACCGCACGCTGCCCCGTCCCGCCTCATCCCGCGTCGAAGGCGAACCGCCCGTCGGGGCCGGCGACGAGCGGGCGCGTCCCGACGACCGCCGCGACGTCGAGCGGCCCGTAGATGTGCGGGAACAGCTCCGCCACGCCCGGCGCGGGCGGCTCGAACCGGATCGGGACGCCTACCCGCGCGGGGTCGATCACCAGCACCACCAGATCCCGCTCCCCCGCGTAGAACCGGTCGGCCGTGGACGCCACCTGCTCGGCGGTGCTGGCGTGGATGTAGCCCTGCTCGGCCAGCGACAGGCCGCGGGTGGACACCGCGTAGGAGCCGGCGAGCAGCGCCCGCTGCCAGTCCCGCGCGTAGGCGATGTGGAAGATCGGGTTCACCGGCGGCCGCTCTCCACCAGGGTGACCATCCGCGCCACCGAGGGCGTGCGCGGCGTCGAGCCGAACCCGAAGCGCACCGGCGGGTCCACCGGTGCCAGCGCCCCCTGGTCCGCGCCGTCCCAGGTGACCGAGGCGCGGTCGATCCCGTGCACGTCGAGCGCGGCGTAGAACTCCCGGCGGCCGCCACCGGCACCGCCCCGGGTCCGCACCCCGGGCAGCACCCGCCGGGCGATCACGTCGGTGCCGGAGATCCACCAGCGCGCGGTGGCCAGCGGGGTGGGCACCAGGCGCAGCAGCAGCCCCAGTGGGGACCGTCGGCCGACGCGCAGGTCCACCGCCAGCGGCCCGGCGCGCAGCCGCCACCGCCCGCCCCGGCCGGCGCCGTCGATGACCGTGGCGGCGCCGTCGGTTGGCGGGGGTGCGCCGTCGGTGCCCGTGTCTGCGCAGGTGACGGGCACGACCTCGACCTGGTCGAACCGGTAGGTGCCGGCCACGAAGTCGGCAACCCGCGGGTCCGGGGCCAGCAGGACGCGCCGGCCGTCCGCCCACTCCAACATCACGTCGGTGAACCCGCCCAGCGGCGACCGCACCCACCGGCCGATCACCACCCGGAGCCCCCCGGCGGTGCCGAGGCCGGCGATCCACCCCTCGAACCGGTCGATATCCACCCGGCCATCGTTGCGCCCGCCGGCCCCGGCCGCTCCACCGGGACGGGGGTTGTCCCTACCCCGATTCCGGGGGGTTAGGCCGGCCGGGGTCGTAGGGCCACCTCGATCGTCTCCGGCCCTCCCGGGGGCACTCTATGAATCACGCCCGGAACCCACGGCGGCCCGGCCCCCGACCGCGACGAGGACATCATGTTCACCAGCAACCACCACAGCAGCCACGACA
>DASXJJ010000117.1:0-4950 GCA_036497465.1 Pseudonocardia sp.
GGCCGGCCGCCAGCCCAGCGCGAACGCCACCCCGCCGAGCACCACCAGCTGGATCGCCACCACCCCGTACACCGCCACCAGCCGGCCGGCCACCAGCAGCCAGCGGGGGATCGCGGTGGCCGCCAGCCGGCGGATCACCCCGTACCGGCGGTCGAAGCCGAGCGCGATGGCCTGGCTGGTGAACGCGGTGGACAGCACGGCCAGCGCCAGCACGGCCGGGGTGACCTGGGCGACCCGGGGCTCGGGCAGCGGTACCACGGTGAGCAGGGTCAGCCCGACCAGCAGCGCCAGCGGGATCAACAGCGTGAGCAGCACCTGCTCGCCGTTGCGCAGCGCCAGGCGGATCTCGATGCCGGCCTGCGCGGCGAGCATCCCGCCCAGCCGGCCCCGGCCCGGCGCCGCGGTGAACGTGCCGGTGGGGAACCGGGGTTCGGTGGCGGTCATCAGCGCAGCTCCCGTCCGGTGAGGTCGAGGAACACGTCCTCCAGGCTGCGCCGCGCCACCCGGACCTCGTCGGCCAGCACGCCCTGGTCGGCGCACCACGAGGTGACGGCCGAGAGCACGGTCGGGTTCATCTGCCCGCGCACCAGGTAGTTCCCGGCCACCGGCTCCTCGGCCTGGTAGCCCGAGGGCAGTTGCTCGGCCAGCGCGTGCAGGTCCATTCCGGGCCGCGCGCGGAACCGCAGCTGCTGCTCGCCGCTGCGCGCGGTGAGCGAGCTGGGCGTGCCGGTGGCCACCGCGCGGCCCTTGTCGATGATCACGACCTGGTCGGCCAGTGCCTCCGCCTCGTCCATCAGATGCGTGGTGAGCAGCACGGACACCCCGTCCCGGCGCAGCGAGCCGATCAGCTCCCACACCAGGCGGCGGCTCTGCGGGTCCATCCCGGCGGTCGGCTCGTCGAGGAACACCAGCTCGGGACGGCCGATCACGGCGCAGCCCAGCGCCAGGCGCTGCTGCTGCCCGCCGGACAGCCGCTTGAACGGGGTGCGGGTGCAGTCGGTGAGACCGAGCACCTCGAGCAGCCAGTCCACCGGCAGCGGCCGGGCCGAGCAGGCCGCGATCACCCGCAGCATCTCCCGCACGTGCACGCCCGGGTAGGCGCCGCCACCCTGCGGCATCACACCGATGCGGGCGCGCAGCCGCTCACCCTCGGCCACCGGGTCGAGCCCGAGCACCCGCACCTCGCCGCCGTCCGGGCGCTGGAAGCCCTCGCAGACCTCCACCGTCGTCGTCTTGCCCGCGCCGTTCGGGCCGAGCAGGCCGAGCACGGTGGCCCGCTCCATCCGCAGGTCCAGCCCGTCGACCGCGGTGACCGAGCCGAACCGCTTGACCAGGCCACGGACCGAGAGGGCGGCGTCCGGGGACGAGACGTTGGCGGATGAGCTCACGACTGCCGATTCTACGTATCGTCGAAGAGGATCAGGGAGGGGATGGCCCGGGGCCGGACTCACCGCGGGATGCGGTGGCGCACCAGGTAGAGCGGGACGAACAGGATGACCAGCCCGGCCACGATGGCCATCGGCAGCTGGTAGGCGCGGAACTGGAAGTCGGCACCGGTGGGCGGCACCAGCAGCGCCACGATGGCCGAGCCGGCCACCGCCAGCCGCCGGTAGCGGATCCGGGCGGTCGACGCGGCCAGCGGGATTGCGCCCCAGAGCAGGTACCAGGGGTGCACGGTCGGGCCGAGCAGCACCACCGCGCCCAGCCCGCAGCCCAGCCCGGTCACCGGGTCGATCCGCCCGCGCAGGGTGCCCAGCAGCAGCCACAGGCAGATGGCCGCCGAGGTCAGGCCGCCCAGCGAGCGGGTCAGCGTGAGCACCTGGGTGGTGTGGTCGCCCAGGCCGGCCAGGATGCCGAGCTGCCCGCCGATAACACCGAGGTCGGTGCTCACCGACACCCAGCTGAGGATCATGGTCGGGATGTCCAGGGTGTTGACCCAGCCGAAGCCCAGACCGGTGGCGTAGGCGACGCCGAGCATCACCGAGGCGAACACGGCGGCCAGTGCCGCGCCGACCTTCACCACCTCGGCGAGCCCGCCCCCGCGTTCCCGGGCGGCCCACATCCCCAGGAAGCCCAGCGCGAGCGCGGCCGGCACCTTGATGTCCGCGCCGAGAGTGATCACCACCGCGCCGAGCAGCCAGTGCTTGGCCAGCCCGATCTCCAGCCCGGCCAGCATCAGGCCGAGCATCAGCGCCTCGTTGTGCACGCCGCTGAACAGGTGGAACAGCACCAGCGGGTTGGCCACCCCGAGCCAGAGCGCGGAGCGCGGGTCGAGGTTGAGCCGGCTGGCCAGCCGGGGCAGCGCCCACCAGATCAGTGCCAGCCCGCCGAGGGCCAGCAGCCGGTGGGCGAAGATGCCCAGCACCACGTCGTTGCCGGTCAGCGCGGTGATGCCGCGGCCGAGCCAGAGGAACAGCGGGCCGTACGGCGCCGGGGTGGGGCGCCAGATGGTCGGGATGCTGCGGGTCAGCGGGTCGTCGATGCCCAGCGCGTCGGCCGGCCCGAGCTGGTAGGGGTCGAGGCCCCTGGCCGCGATGGCGCTCTGCGCGAGGTAGCTGTAGACGTCCTTGCTGAACAGCGGCGGCGCGACCAGCAGCGGTAACGCCCACAGCACCATCGTGCGTGTGATGAAGCCCTTGGCCAGCGGCATGCCGCCGTTCTGGTCGCGCTTGAGCATCCGGCCCAGCCACAGCCAGCCCAGCACGACCATGGCCATGCCGGCGTAGGTGACGGCGATGGCCACGGTCGCGTTGCGCGAGGGCAGCCCGAGCAGCCGCAGGCCGAACACCGGGTTGGGCACCGGCAGCGCCCCGGCCCCCAGCGAACCCAGCGCCATCAGCAGCGCACCGGTCATGCCGAACCGTCGTACGGTGTGCGCGCTGGGGTTGTTCCTGGCCGGCGCCGGGTCCGGGGGCGACGTGGAGGGCTGCCCAGCGTCCTGGGTGGTGCTCAGGTCGGGCGCCGACATGGTCGAAGAGCGTATGGGAGCCCCGGGCGGTCGCCCTGACGGGGTCGCGACCGGATCCGCGCGCCCCCGCGACGGCGGGCCGCATCGGGCCGCTCACGGCGTCCGACCGACCGCCAGTCGGGTCCCGGGCACCCGATCGCGTGAGCCCGGTCACGCCCTGGCGGGTTCGGCTTGGACGCCCGAGCCGAAATAAGCAACACTGGTGTTGTGAAATCCACCGGAACTCCCTCGGCGACGGTCCCGCGACCGGCGTCCGGCGGGTCCGTGCGCGTCGGAACCGGCGCGCCGGACGGCGCCGCCGACGGCGGTGGGCGTGCGACCGGTGACGGCGGCACCAGGGTGGCGGTGGCCCGGCTGCTCCTCGAGCACGGGCCGGTGACGGTGGTCGACGTGGCCGCGGAGCTCCGGCTCAGCGCGGCGGCCGTACGGCGCCACCTGGACGCGCTGCTCGCCGACGGAGAGGCGACGACACGAGAGGCACCCCGGCGTGGCCGGCGGGGCCGGGGCCGCCCGGCGCGGCTGTACCTGCTCACCGAGGCCGGCCGGGTGCGCTTCGGCCACGGTTACGACGACCTGGCGGTGGCCGCCCTGCGCTACCTGGCCGAGACGGGTGGCGCCGGCGCGGTCCGCCGGTTCGCCGAGCGCCGCGCGCAGGAGCTGGTCGCGGCGCACCGGCCCGACATCGCCGCCCTTCCCACCCTGGCCGGCAGGGCCGCCGCGCTGGCCGAGGCGTTGAGCGCGCAGGGCTACGCGGCCGGCGCCCGGCGTACCGGCAGCGGTGAACAGCTCTGCCAGCACCATTGTCCGGTCGCCCACGTGGCCGCCGAGTTCCCGGAGTTCTGCGAGGCGGAGACACACGTGTTCGCCGAGCTTCTGGGTACCCATGTGCAGCGGTTGGCGACGATCGCGCGCGGTGACGCCGCGTGCACCACACACGTACCGCTCGGTGCTCCCGACCGCGGTGAACCGCCGCGCACCGAACGGAACGCACCCACCACAACCATCCCGAAAGGGAGGCAGCACGTATGACTACCGCTCCTGAGCGGACGGCGGCGGAGAGCCCCCAGGACGGCATGACCCAGGAGGAGACCATTGCCTCCCTGGGTAACTATGCCTTCGGCTGGGCCGACTCCGACGAGGCCGGTGCCACCGCCCGACGCGGGCTGTCCGGCGATGTGGTCGCGGACATCTCGGCACTGAAAAGTGAGCCGGAATGGATGCTGGAGAGCCGGCTCAAGGCGCTGAGCATGTTCGAGCGCAAGCCGATGCCGCAGTGGGGTGCCGACCTGTCCGGCATCGACTTCGACAACATCAAGTACTTCGTCCGGTCCACCGAGAAGCAGGCCGCCACCTGGGACGACCTGCCGGCCGACATCAAGAGCACCTACGACAAGCTGGGCATTCCGGAGGCCGAGAAGGCCCGGCTGGTCTCGGGCGTCGCCGCGCAGTACGAGTCCGAGGTCGTCTACCACGCGATCCGCGAGGACCTCGAGGAACAGGGCGTCATCTTCCTGGACACGGACACGGCGCTGAAGAAGCACCCGGAGCTGTTCGAGGAGTACTACGGCTCGGTGATCCCGCACGGGGACAACAAGTTCTCCGCGCTGAACGGGGCCGTGTGGTCGGGTGGCTCCTTCATCTACGTCCCGCCGGGCGTGCACGTCGACATCCCGTTGCAGGCCTACTTCCGGATCAACACCGAGAACATGGGCCAGTTCGAGCGGACGCTGATCATCGTCGACGAGGACGCCTACGTGCACTACGTCGAGGGCTGTACGGCGCCGATCTACTCGTCGGACTCCCTGCACAGCGCGGTGGTGGAGATCGTGGTGAAGAAGGGTGGCCGGTGCCGCTACACCACGATCCAGAACTGGTCGAACAACGTGTACAACCTGGTCACCAAGCGGGCCAAGGCCGAAGAGGGCGCCACCATGGAGTGGGTCGACGGCAACATCGGCTCCAAGGTGACCATGAAGTACCCG
>DASXJJ010000118.1:0-30560 GCA_036497465.1 Pseudonocardia sp.
CGGCCCGGGGACGCCGGCACGACGGCCCTTCCGTCCGTGGGAGACCGACGCTGATCCGATAGCGTGCGCGGCCGTGACCGCCCCCACCGAGCACTCCGACGTCGCGCGGCTGCTCGTCGGCGTGGTGGTGCGGCCCAGCGCCCGGCCCTGGTTCCACTGACCCGGTTCCGCTGTCCGGTGTCCACTGATCCGGGGAAACCGGTCAACCGGACCGGTAGTCGCGCGCCGAAGGCGGTCTCACCGGCACCGACGCCGGTTACCGTGCCGGAGTGACCCAGCCGCCACCAGCCCCCTCGCCCGACGCGCGCAGCGCCCCGTCGCAGGCCGAGCAGTCGCTGTCGTTGTACGGCCACCGGTCGGACGGGGCGGGGCACGACGCCCCACCGCGCCGGCCGCCGGAGCTGCTGGCCGGCGCGGTGTTCCTGACGCTGGCCGCGCTGCCCGCCGGAGCACTGGGCCTCCTGCTCGCCGCGCAGCCCGGCACGGTCGGGGAGAACCTGCGCCAGGAGCTCACCAACGCGGGCACCACGATCGCGGCGGACACGCTGGTCACGCTGTTCCGGCTGGCCGGCGGGCTGCTCATCGTGCTGGCGGTGGCGTTCGTCGTGCTGTCCTGGCTGGCGCTGCGGCCGAGCCGGGGAGCCCGCAACTCGGTGGTCGGGCTGGCCGTGCTGGAGGTCCTCGCGCTGGTGTTCGCGATCGTCGCCACGGCGCCGGACCCGGCGAGCATCGCGCTGACGGCGCTCGCCGCCGGCGGCGCGATCCTGATGGTGCTGCCGCGCAGCGAGGAGTTCCTCCGCGCCGGGCGGTAGGCCGGGTCGCACCGGCACCGGCACCGGCACCGGCACCGGCACCGGTGGGCCGCGCCCGCACCGCCGCCGGTGGCCGCGGCCTCGGCCCGGCGTCTCTGCGAGACTGGCCGGCGTGAACCCGCCGACTCCCACGACCCGCCCCTCCCCGCCCGGCGGCTCCTCGGCCGCCGCCGGAGGCCGTCCGACGGCCCGGTCCGCGCGGCTGTTCGCCCGGGCCGAGCGGGTGATCCCGGGCGGGGTGAACTCCCCGGTCCGGGCGTTCCGGGCGGTCGGCGGCACGCCCCGGTTCATGGCGTCGGGGCAGGGGCCGTGGCTCACCGACGCCGACGGCAACCGCTACGTCGACCTGGTGTCCTCGTGGGGGCCGCTGATCCTGGGCCACGCGCACCCTCGGGTCGTCGAGGCGGTCCGGAGCGCGGCCGAGCACGGGCTGTCGTTCGGCGCGCCGGTCGAGGGTGAGGTGCTGCTGGCCGAGGAGATCATCGGGCGGGTCGAGCCGGTCGAGCAGGTGCGGCTGGTCAACTCCGGCACCGAGGCCACCATGAGCGCGGTCCGGCTCGCCAGGGGCGTCACCGGGCGGCCGCTGGTCGTGAAGTTCGCCGGCTGCTACCACGGCCACGTCGACTCGCTGCTGGCCGAGGCAGGTTCCGGGGTCGCCACCTTCGGGCTGCCCACCAGCCCCGGCGTCACCGGCGCCCAGGCCGGCGACACCATCGTGCTGCCCTACAACGACCTGGACGCGGTGGCCCAGGTGTTCGCCGAGCGCGGCTCGGAGATCGCCTGCGTGATCACCGAGGCGGCCGCGGGCAACATGGGCGCGGTGGCCCCCCGGCCGGACTTCAACGCCGGGCTCCGCGCGCTGGCCAGGGCGCACGGCGCGCTGCTGGTCATGGACGAGGTGATGACCGGGTTCCGCGTGTCGAAGGCCGGCTGGTTCGGGCTGGAAGGCGTGGCCGGCGACCTCTACACCTTCGGCAAGGTGATGTCCGGCGGGCTGCCCGCGGCCGCGTTCGGCGGCAGCGCCGAGCTGATGGCGCACCTGGCCCCGGCCGGCCCCGTCTACCAGGCGGGCACGCTGTCCGGGAACCCGCTGGCCGTCGCGGCCGGGCTGGCCACCCTGCGCGCCGCCGGCGACGAGGTCTACACCGCTCTGGACCGGAACGCGGAGAAGCTCGGCGCGCTGATGACCGCCGCGCTGACCGGGGCGGGAGTGCCGCACCGGGTGCAGTCGTGCGGCAACATGCTGTCGGTGTTCTTCACCGAGGACGAGGTGGTGGACTTCGCCGGCGCGAGCGCGGCGCAGACCTGGCGCTTCCCGCCGTTCTTCCAGGCGCTGCTGGAGCGGGGCGTGTACGGCCCGCCGAGCGCGTTCGAGGCCTGGTTCGTCTCCGCCGCGCTGGACGACGACGCCTTCGAGGTGATCGCGTCGGCGATGCCGGCCGCCGCCCGCGCCGCCGCGGCCGCGAGGGCGCCGGAGGGCGGCCGGTGACCGACCCGACCGGTTCGACCGGCGGCCCGCGCACGGTCGTGCACCTGCTGCGGCACGGCGAGGTGCACAACCCCGAGGGGGTGCTCTACGGGCGGCTGCCCGGTTACCGGCTGTCCGAGCGGGGCAGGCGGCAGGCCGAGACGGTGGCCGCCGCGCTCGCCGACGAGGACGTCACCGCGCTGCTGGCGTCCCCGCTGGAGCGCGCGCAGCAGACGGCGGCCCCGCTGGCCGAGTCCCACGGGCTGACCGTGGTCACCGAGCCGGGCCTGATCGAGGCGGCGAACGACTTCGAGGGCAGGCGGTTCGGGGTGGGCGACGGCGCGCTGCGGCACCCGGCGCAATGGGTGAAGCTGCGCAACCCGCTGCGACCGTCCTGGGGCGAGCCGTACCAGCAGATCGCCGCCCGGATGCGCGCGTCGGTGGACCGGGCGCGCGCGCTCGCCGAGGGCCACACCGCGGTCTGCGTGTCGCACCAGCTGCCGATCTGGACGGTCCGGCGGAACCTGGAGGGCAAGCGGATGTGGCACGACCCCCGCAGGCGGCAGTGCGGGCTGGCCTCGCTGACCACGCTGGTGTTCGCCGGGCACCGGCTCGTCGAGTTGCGCTACCGGGAGCCCGCCGGGGCCAGCGACCCCACGGTGACCGGCGCATGAGCCGCCGGTCGCGCGCGGTGCCGGTGCGCGCGGTGTCGCGTGCCGCGGCGGTGCTGGCGCTGCTCGCGGCGCTGGCCGGCTGCAGCACCGGCAGCGACGCGGTGGCCACCGGCGGCGACTTCCAGTTCGTCGCCCCGGGCAACCAGACCGTCATCCAGTACGAGCCGCCGGAGGCCCGGGGCACGCTGCGCGCGTTCGCCGGTGACAGCCTGCTGCACCCGGGCACCCAGGTCGGCATCCAGAACTTCCCCGGCCAGGTCGTCGTGCTGAACATCTGGGGTTCCTGGTGCGGGCCGTGCCGGGCCGAGATGGCCGACCTGCAGTTCGTGCACTCGCAGACCCAGGTGCCCGGGGTGGGGGTGCTGGGCGTGGACATCCGCGACTCCCAGGACGCCGCCGCCGACTTCGTGCGCGACCAGAAGGCCACCTACGACTCGATCTTCGATCCGCCCGGCCGGTCGCTGCTGGCGCTGAACGGCTACCCGCGCAACGTGGTCCCCTCGACCATCGTGCTGGACCGCCGGCACCGGGTGGCGTCGGTGTACCTGACCAGGATCAAGCTGGCCGACCTGATGGACGTGGTGCGCAGGCTGGCGGCCGAGCCCCGGTCCTGACCCGCCGTGCGGTGCCCGGCCCGCGCTGCATACCCTCGTGGTGATGGATCCGTCGACCACCCTCGCCATCTCCGGGCCGCCGTTGCTCGCGGTGCTGGTGGCGGTCGCGGCCGGCGCGGTCAGTTTCGCGTCGCCCTGCGTCGTGCCACTGGTGCCGGGGTACCTGGCGTACCTGGCCGGCCTGGTGGGCGCGGACACCCCGCCGGCGACCGAGCCGGAGGCCGCGCTGCACCGGCGGGGCCGCTGGCGGGTGGCCGGGGCGGCGGCGCTGTTCGTGGCCGGCTTCACGGTCGTGTTCGGCGCGATCATGGTCGGCGTCGTGTACCTGGCCGACGCCCTGACCCGCAACGAGCTGCTGCTGCAACGGCTCGGCGGGGTGGTCACCGTGGTGATGGGGCTGGCCTTCGTCGGGTTGGTCCCCGCGCTGTCCCGGGAACGCCGGCTGCACCTGGTGCCGCGCGCCGGGCTGTGGGGCGCCCCGCTGCTGGGCGCGGTGTTCGGGCTGGGCTGGGTGCCGTGCATCGGCCCGACCCTGGCCGGGGTGGTCGCGGTGGCCGCCGGCACCGGGGGCGGCTCGCTGCGCGGGGTGGCACTCACCCTGGCCTACTGCACCGGGCTCGGGCTGCCGTTCGTGCTGATCGCGGTGGGCGCGGCGCGCGCGGTCCGGGCGCTGGCCTGGCTGCGCAGGCACGTCCGCGCGGTGCAGGTCGGCGGCGGCGCGCTGCTCGTGCTGGTCGGCCTGCTGCTGCTCACCGGGCTGTGGGGCACCCTGGTCGCGCAGCTGCAGACCCAGCTCGCCGGATTCACCCCGCCGATCTGATCCCGATGACCTCCTCCACCACGCGCCCCGCCGACGGGGCACCCGGCTCCGCCCCGGGGCCCGGGCAGCCGCCGGACGGCCCGCCACCCACCCCGGGCCCGCCGGGCGTCCCGCCCCCGGGTCCGGCGCGCCGGCTGCTGGCGCTGGGCCGCAACACCTGGCGCGGGCTGACCAGCATGCGCACCGCGCTCATCCTGCTGTTCCTGCTCGCGCTGGCGGCGCTGCCCGGGGCGTTGCTGCCGCAGCACCCGCTCAACGAGGCCAAGGTCACCGCGTACCGCCAGCAGCACCCGACGGTGGGGCCGCTGCTGGACCGGCTCGGGTTCTTCGACGTCTTCGCCAGCCCCTGGTTCGCGGCGATCTACCTGCTGCTGTTCGTCTCGCTGGTGGGCTGCCTCACCCCGCGCACGTGGGAGTACCTGCGGGCTTGCCGCGCCCGGCCGGTGGCCACCCCGCGCAACCTGGCCCGGCTGCCGCACCACGCGCTCGGCGCGGCGGGCGGCGGCCCGGAGGAGGCGCTGGCCGGGGTGACGGCGCGGCTGCGCGGCTGGCGCACGGAGGTGCGCGGCGACGCCGAGGTCGGCTACACGGTCTCCGCCGAGCGGGGATACCTGCGCGAGGCCGGGAACCTGGTGTTCCACCTGGCCCTGCTCGGGCTGCTGGTCGGCCTGGCGCTGGGCAAGCTGTTCGGCTACGAGGGCCAGGTCATCGTGATGGCCGACGGTGACCAGTTCTGCAACAGCGGCATCCTCGGCTACGACTCGTTCCACGCCGGTCCGTGGGTGGACGGCACCGCGCTGAGCCCGTTCTGCGTCAAGGTCGACGGCTTCGCCGCCGACTACCTGCCCAACGGCCAGCCGGAGCACTACCAGGCCCGGCTGGGCTACCAGGCCGGCGACCAGCTGGCCGCCGGCGCCGGCGGACCGTGGACGCCGTTCCAGCTCGAGGTCAACAAGCCGCTGCGGTTGGCCGGCGACCGCGTCTACCTGCTCGGCAACGGCTACGCGCCCCGGTTCACCGTCACCTACCCGGACGGCACCCGGCGCACCCAGGCGATCCAGTGGAAGCCCGCCGACCCGGCGACCATGCTGTCCATGGGGGCCACCAAGTTCGACCGCCCGAACGCGGCGGGACGGCCCGCCGGCCGGCCCGACCAGCTGGCGGTGACCGGGCTGTTCGCGCCGACCTCCTCCGGCGGCTCGGTGGTCACCTCGGTGTACCCGTCGCTGCAGAACCCGGAGGTCGCGGTGGACGTCTACCGCGGCGACCTGGGGCTGGACGACGGCCGGGGGCAGTCGATCTTCGAGGTGTCCCAGCCGCAGATCGCCTCGGGTGCGCTGCGGAAGGTGGCCAGGCAGAACCTGGTGCCCGGCCAGTCGATCCGGCTGGACGACGGCACCACCATCCGGTTCGACGACGTGTCCCGCTGGGTCGACCTGCAGGTCTCCCACGACCCGGCGCAGGACCTGGTGCTGCTGTTCGCGGTCCTGATCCTGCTCGGTCTCGGCACCTCGCTGACGATCAAGCGGCGGCGGTTCTGGGCGCGGATCGGGCCGGAGCGCCCCGGCGGCGGTGCACGCCGTACGGTGGTGGAGATCGGCGGTCTGGCCCGCACCGACCAGGCCGGCTACGGCGAGGAGTTCACCAGGCTGCGCGACGACCTGCTGGTCCCGGCGCGCGACGAGAAGGGTGGTGCCTGATGCCGGTCAGCCCGGGGCTGGCGCTGTACAGCGACTACGCGTTCCACTCGGCGGTCGCGGTGTACCTGCTGGCCATGCTGCTGCACCTGGCCGAGTACGCGCGGGCGCGGGCGCTCGCGGTCCGTTCGCTGTCATCGTCCTCCCGGGTCGCGGTGCCGGCCGGGGTCTCCGCCGGCTCGACCGGCGGCGCGGTCGACGGCCCCGGATCCGACGGCCCCGGATCCGACGGCACGGTCGACGGGGCGGAGCGCGGCACGGGTGGGCCGGTCGGCGGCTCCGGCTCCGGCGGCTCCGGCTCCCCGGCGGGGGCCGCCCGGCCGTGGGGTGAGCGGTTCGGGCGGATGGCGGTCGCGCTGACCGTGCTGGGCGCCCTGCTGCACATCGGCTCGACGGTGGTGCGCGGGCTCGCGGTCGAGCGCTGGCCGTGGGGCAACATGTACGAGTTCATCTCGGCGATCTGCCTGATGGCCGTGCTCACCTGGCTGGTGATGCTGCGGCGTACCCCGGCGCTGCGCGCGGCGGGGGCGTTCGTCCTGATCCCGGTGGAGACGCTGCTGTTCCTGGCCGGCAGCGCGCTGTACGTGCGGCCGGCCCCGGTCGTCCCGGCGCTGCAGTCCTACTGGCTGGCCATCCACGTCACGGCGGTGAGCATCGCCTCCGGGCTGCTGCTGGTGGCCGGGGTGGGCAGCATCCTGTTCCTGGTGCGCCGCGCCGGCGGTCACGGGCCGCTGCTCGACCTGCTGCCCTCGGCCGACACGCTCGACCGGATGGCCTACCGGATCACCGTGTTCGCCTTCCCGCTGTACACCTTCGCGGTCATCTGCGGCGCCATCTGGGCCGAGGCGGCGTGGGGCCGGTTCTGGGGCTGGGACCCCAAGGAGACCGTCGCCTTCGTGGTGTGGGTCGTGTACGCCGGTTACCTGCACGCCCGCGCGACGGCCGGCTGGCGCGGCGGCGCGGCGGCCTGGGTGAACGTGCTGGGCATGGCCGCGATGCTGTTCAACCTGTTCTTCGTCAACCTGGTCACCACCGGCCTGCACTCCTACGCCGGGCTGGGCTGACCGCGCCGCACCCGGTAGATCGGCATTGTGGGCCGATCGGGTGATGCTTGCGTCCGGACGCTGGCGGACTACCGTCCGTCATGATTCAACAGGGGCGTAGAGCGATCGGTACGGGGGCACGTGGTGGATCAGGGCGATCAGGAGTACCCGCCGGGGACGGTGGGTCACCTGGCCCAGGGGCGTAGCTGGAACGGCCGTGTGGCCGTCGACCATTCGGCCCAGCCGGACCGTGACGGGGCCGGGGACGACCCGGAGGACGTGGAGCGGCAGCTCGACCGCGAGCTGGAGCTCGATCACCACGCCGCCGACGACACCGACCCGGACGGCGGCACCGACCAGGGCACCGGCACCGACCAGGGCACCGGCACCGACCAGGGCGGCACCGCTCCGGCCGCGGGGACCGACGCCGCCGGGTTCGACGCCGCCGGGTTCGACGCCGCCGGGTTCGACATCGTCGCCGCGCCGGGGGAGACCCCGGTGGGCGCGGTCCGGCCGGTGCCGAGGGTGCCCGAGCAGAGCCGCACCGAGTCACACCCGTGGTTCGACCGGCCCGACGCGCCGCCCGCGCGGGAACCCCGGTCGGCCACCGCGCCGGGTCCCGGGCCGGCCGGTGGCGTGGTCGAGCCGGCGTCGGGCGACGGCCTGGTCGAGCCGGCCTCGGGCGACGGCCTGGTCGAGCCGGCGTCGGCTGAGCCAGCCCCGGTCGAGCCCGCTCCGGTCGAGCGTTACCCGGTCGGGCCGGCCGCCACCGGGCCGTCGAACGGCACCGGGCCCGCCGGTCCGATCGCCGCCGCCGCCCCGGACGCGCCGTCCGGACCGTCGAGGGATGGTTCGGGGGAGCCCGGCGCCGCCGGGTACGGGACCGCTCGTCCCGGTACGGACGGCGAGGGCTTGGCGGAGCCCGCCGAGGGACCACCGCGCGGTGCGCACACCGACGTGCACACCGACGAGGACGACGACCTCACCCTCGCCCCGCCGGAGCCCCGGGCGGCGGCCGACGGTCCCCGCTGGCCAGGCCCGGCCGACCCCGGGTCGTCCCGGGACGGCCGGGGCTCGGACCGGGACCGGGAGGCCCGCGCGGCGCGCTGGGTGGAACCCGGCGCGCTGGCCGCGCAGCAGGCGCAGCGGCAACGGCTCGAGTCCCTGCCCGACGACGAGCTGGCCTCGGCCCGGCTGCTGCGTCCGGACCGCCGTCCCCCGCGCAGCGGCTGGCGGCACTGGCTGTACGTGCTCAGCGGCGGGTTGGTCAACCTCGGCGAGGGGCCGGCCGACCTGCGGCAGCGCGAGCTGATCGCGCAGGTCAACCAGCCACTGCACGGCTGCTACCGGATCGCGATGCTCAGCCTGAAGGGGGGCGTCGGGAAGACCACGGTGACGGCCACGCTGGGCTCGACCTTCGCCGCGCTGCGCGGTGACCGGGTGGTCGCGGTCGACGCCAACCCGGACCGGGGCACGCTCAGCCAGAAGATCCCGCTGGAGACCAGCGCCACGGTGCGCCACCTGCTCCGCGACGCCCAGCGGGTGCGCCGCTACACCGACGTGCGGGCCTACACCTCGCAGGGACCGTCCCGGCTCGAGGTGCTGGCCAGCGAGCAGGACCCGGCGGTGTCCGAGGCGTTCAGCGAGCAGGACTACCGCCGCACGGTCACCCTGCTGGAGCACTTCTACAACCTGGTGCTCACCGACTGCGGGACCGGGCTGATGCACTCCGCGATGTACGGGGTGCTGGGGCTGGCGGACTCGCTGGTGATCGTGTCATCCGGCTCGATCGACGGCGCGCGCAGCGCCTCGGCCACGATGGACTGGCTGGACGCGCACGGGCACAGGGAGCTGGTGGCCAACTCGGTGGCGGTGATCAACTCGGTGCGGCGCTCGTCCGGGCAGGTGGATCTGGACCGGGTGGCCGGACACTTCGCCGCCCGTTGCCGTGCGGTGGTGCGGATACCGTTCGACCCGCACCTGGAGGAGGGCGCGGAGGTCGACCTCGACCGGCTGGCCCCGGCGACCCGGCTGGCCCTGCTGGAGCTCGCGGCCGCCGTCGCCGACACGTTCCCCAACCCTCAGGACTGAGCCCCGACGGCCGGACCCCCGGTGTTCGCCGACTCCCCCCTTCGGAGCCGGCGAACACCGGCCGGTGGGGACGAGCCTAGGACGAGAGGGCCGGCCGGCGGCCAGACTTGAGGAAGACTTGAGGTCGGCGTACCCGCTGGGCCTGGGCCGCGCTCATCACGCCCGGGACGGGTGTCCCGGGCGGGTCGCGGCCACGACGGGCTCAGCGCCGGTCCTCGCCCTCCTTGCGGAGCCGCTCGCCGAGCTGGCGGAGGAACTCCGGGTCGTCGTCCGGCGCGAGCGTGCGACGCTCCGGCGGAACCGAACGGTCCAGTGGCGGCGGAGGCTGCGGGCTCAACGCCTTCCACAGCACCAGACCAACCACAGCCGCCGCGGCCAATGCGATGAGGAACAGAATGTTGACCACCTCCTGCCTCAAGGTTAACTCCGCTGAGGTACTTGGACAGTGAATCTCACGCCGATGTTCACCGGACAGTCACCGATCGGGTCGGAAGCCAGCCCCAGTGGGGTAATCGTGCCGTGTTCCGTACGCTCGGGGCGTGACTGTCGACCCCTCCCCGGCCGAGGACCCGCCGCCGGAGCGCGCACCGAGGCCGCTCGGCGTGGCGATCGCCCGGTACGGGGTGGCGCGGGTCGGCCTGGTGGCCCTGCTGGCCGGCCTGCTCGTCGTGGTCGGGGTGCCGTTCCTGGTCGCGCTCATGGTGGCGCTGGTCGTGGCGCTGCCGCTGTCGCTGCTGCTGTTCCCCCGGCTCCGGCGCGACCTGGACGCCGCGCTCGCCGAGCACGGCCGGCGCCGGCGCGAGCAGAAGGAGTCGCTGCGCGCGCAGCTGCGCGGCGAGGAGGCGGGCTCAGCCGAGCGGCAGCGCGAGGCCGACCCCGGTGGCGACCGACCAGGCCAGCATGACCAGGGCGGTGTCACCGAGCACCGCGATCAGGTCCCGGCCCCCGACACCGGAGAGCACCCGCCGCACCGGTGAGACCGCCAGCGGCGCGGCCAGCAGCCCGAGCAGCAGCCACGGGTCGCCCAGCGCGCCGCACAGGCTGAGCACGAACGGGACGGTGAGCAGCGCGGCGTAGAGCCTGCGGGTGTTGCGGTCGCCCAGCAGCACGGCCAGCGTCCGCTTGCCGACCACGGCGTCGGAGGAGATGTCCCGCAGGTTGTTGGCCACCAGCACCGAGCAGGACAGCAGCCCGACCCCGACCGAGGCGAGCACCGCGAGCCCGCCGGGGGCGCCGCTCTGCACGTACGTGGTACCCAGCACCGCCACCGGCCCGAAGAACACGAACACGGCGACCTCGCCGAGGCCGCGGTAGCCGTACGGGCGGGACCCGCCGGTGTAGAACCAGGCTCCGAGCAGGCACGCCGCGCCCAGCGCCAGTAGCCAGTAGTGGCCGCTCAGCAGCACCAGCCCGAGCCCGGCCAGCAGGGCCAGCGCCAGCCAGGCGAACGCCATCGAGCGCACCGCCTCCGGCGCGGCGGCCCCCGAGCCGACCAGCCGCAGCGGGCCGACCCGGTCGTCGTCGGTGCCGCGCTTGCCGTCGGAGTAGTCGTTGGCGTAGTTCACCCCGACGACCATGCCCACCGCGACCAGCAGCGCCAGCGCCGCCCGCCCCGGCGTCACCGCCCCCGCGCCGACCGCCGCGCCGGTACCCACCAGCACCGGGGCGACCGCGTTGGGCAGGGTTCGGGGCCGGGCACCCTGGATCCACTGCGCGACCGTTGCCACCGGCTCACGGTACCCGGTGATCACCGTCCGGGTCGGTTCTCAACCGCCGGCGGCGCGCGGCGCGGTCGGGCGGGTCGGCGTGGTCAGGCTGCTCGGCGTGGCCGAGTCGGACGCCGCGGCCGAGCCGCTCGGTGGGGTCGAAGCGTCCGGGCTGGCCGAGCCGCTCGGTGCGGTCGAACCGTCCGGGCTGGCCCAGCCACTCGATCCGGCGGAACCGCCCCGCGGGACCGAACCACCCGGTGCGGCGGATCCACCCGGCGCGGCGGATCCACCCGGCGCGATGGAACCACCCGGCGCGCCGCCGCCCGGCGCGGGCGGTGCACCGGGACCGTCCTGGGCCGGTGGCGTGCAGGGGCCGAGCGGCGCGTGGTCGGAGACGTTCACCGCCGTGGCCGGCAGGTACTCGTCCTTCCCGATCCGCAGCCAGCCGTTCGGGGCGGTGCACTCCACCGGAACGCCGGCGCCGGCGGCGGCGGCCCCGGCCGAGGGGGCGTCCGCCGCCGGCGCGCGGCGCACGGTCACCGCTCCTGCGCCGGGCGATCCGGACTTCCCGGTACGGCCGGGCTTCGCGGGGGAACCGGGCTTCGCGGGCGAACCGCGGCCCCGCTGCCCGGTGACGCCCACCGCGGCCGCGTCTGCCGTACCCCCGTCGTCGCCCTGGTCGCCCTGGTCGTCACCGCCCGGGCCGTCCGGGTGCGGACCGCCGCCCTCGGCGCGCACCGTGCTGAGCGGTACCGGCCCGGTCCACAGGTAGCTCACCCTGACCTTGGGCGTCCCCTCCAGCCCCAGGTCGTGGTAGACGCCGTCGGACAGGTCGATCCCGGCCGGGTTGGCCACCTTGCGGCCGGAGCCGTCCTCACCGTCGTTGTGGTCCTCCTTGTAGGCGGCCTGGGCCTGCGGCATCCCCTGGGGCAGGTCCCGGAACTGGTCGCGGGGGGAGTTCCAGTAGTCGTCGCGGGTGTTCCACGGGCCGACGTCCCACACCGGCGCCCAGACGCAGCCGCCGTCGCCGGCCGCGCACACCTTGACGCTGTACTCGGAGCCGTCCTGGTCGGCCAGCGACTGGAACGACGGCAGCGCGACGAACCGGTCCCCGTGGGTGATCGTGTGCCCGTTCGCGGTGCGCTTGCCGGTCAGGCCCTCCCGGGTGGCGTAGACCGGGTACGTCAGCGGGGCGGGTGGGGTGGTCACCCGCAGCCCCGTGGCCGCCTCGGTGTGGATCCGCAGCGCGCGTACCTCGGGTCTGGCCGGTCCGGTCGCGGTGAGCAGCAGCCTCGGCTGGATCCGGTCGCTCGGTCCGGGCAGTTCGACGGTGCTGCCCGGGGCCGAGGGCAGCCACGGGGTCCAGCGGCCGTCGGGCAGCCGGCCGCGCAGCAGCACCTGGACGGCGGTGCCCGGCGGTGTCGTGGCGTCCAGGGCGACCCGGGCGCGCCCGACCGGGGTCGGCGCCGGGTGCGCGGGCAAGGTGAGCAGCCCGGAGGTCTCGGTCAGCCGGGTCACCCCGCCGCCGGTCACCACGCCGACTCCCCGGCCCTGAGCCAGGTCGGCGGTCCAGTCCGTGCCGGCGGACGCGGGCAGCGCCGGGACCACCGCCGTCAGCACCGAGGCGGACAGGGTGGACAAGGTTGCCGCGAGCGCGGTCGGTAACCGTCCGAGCACACGGTCAGCAGATATCACCGGCTGATCATGGTCAAGAACGACACACCGTGACTGGATGAATCGTTTGGGGCGCACGCGGGTTAAGCGTGTACCTCTGCCGGGCTACTGCTCAGTCGGCGGCGCGCAGCAGCCTGGCCACCTCGGCGCGGTCCGGTTTGCCGACCCCGCGCAGCGGCAGCTCGGGCAGCGTGCGGATCGTCCGAGGCGTGGCCGGGGTGCCGAGTGCCGCCCGCACCGCCTCCCGGAGCACCCGCTCGTCGGTCCCGCCCGGCGCCGGGTTCGACCGATCCGGGCCGGGCGGGACGTCCAGCACCACGGCGGCCGCCACCCGCTGCCCCCACTCCGGGTCGTCCAGCCCGACGACGCAGGCCGCCCGCACACCGGGCTGGGCGGCGAGCACCCGTTCCACGGCGGCCGGGTGCACCTTCTTCCCGCCGGTGGTGATCACGTCGTCCGCCCGGCCGAGCACCCGCAGCCGGCCGTCCGGGGACCAGGCCCCCAGGTCGGAGGTGGCGAACCAGCCGTCCCGGAACGCCTCGGCGGTCGGCCCGGGTGCGTCGAGGTAGCCCAGCGCGAGGGTCGGCCCGCCCAGCCGGATCCGGCCGTCCGGCTCGGCCAGCCGCACCGTGACCCCGTCCAGCGGCACCCCGTCGTACACGCAGCCGCCGGCCGTCTCGCTCATCCCGTACGTGGTCACCACGGCCACCCCGGCCTCCCGGGCCCGGGCCAGCAGCCGGGGCGGGGTGGCGGCGCCGCCGACCAGCACGGCGTCGAACCGGCGCAGCGCGTCCAGCCCACCCGACGCCGGCTCGGCGAGAACCCGGTGCAGCTGCGTGGGCACCAGCGACGTGTAGTGGCGGCCACCGCCGCTCTCGGCGAGCAGCGCGCCCACCGCCGAGGCGAACCGCTCGGGGCGGAACCCGGCGCGGTTGTCCAGCACGGCTGGACGGTGCCCGGCGAGCAGCCCGCGCACGATCACCTGCACCCCGGCCACGTGGTGTGCGGGCAGCGGCAGCAGCCACCGGCCCGGGCCGCCGAGGCGGGTGTGCGTGGCGGTGGCCGAGGCGCGCAGCGCGGCGGCGGTGAGCACGACCCGCTTGGCCTCGCCGGTCGAGCCGGAGGTGCTCACCACCAGCGCGGCGCCGGCCGGGGCCGCCGCGCGGACAACCGGCGCGGGCCCGTCGGCCGCCGCCCAGGGCAGCACGGCCGGCCCGCCGTCCAGCGCCTCGGCGAGGGCGTCCACCAGCGCCGACACCTCGTCCGGGGCGCCGTCGCAGCGCACCGTCCGCGCCGGTGACCCCTCGGCGGGATCCGGGTCGTTGTCGGGCATGCGACGACCGTACGTGGTGGCACGACCGTCGCGTTGCGGTGATCCACCTGGGCCGGCAGTCGGCCCGGCCCGGCGTCCGCCGGCTCGGTTCGCCCGCGCGCGGTCAGCCCGCGCCCGGTCAGCCCGGGTCGCCCGCCCGCAGATCGTTCCCGTGGCGCAGCTCGTGGTAGATCGCCAGCAGCAGCAGCGCGCTGGCCTCCGTCAGGGCCGGCCCCGGGATGTCCGAGTCCGCCGCGGCCTGGAGGCTCTTGACCGCGCTGGCCTGCGCGCGCCGGCCGAGCTCCCGGTCCGATGAGGGGTTCGTCATGGCTGCTCAGTAGTACCAGGGGAAGTCGGACCAGTCGGGCGCGCGCTTCTCCAGGAAGGCGTCCCGGCCCTCGACGGCCTCGTCGGTCATGTAGGCCAGCCGCGTGGTCTCGCCGGCGAACAGCTGCTGGCCGACCAGCCCGTCGTCGATCAGGTTGAACGAGTACTTGAGCATCCGCTGCGCGGTCGGCGACTTGCCGTTGATCTCCTTCGCCCACTGGATGGCGGTGGCCTCCAGCTCGGCGTGCGGCACCACCTCGTTGACCGCGCCCATCCGGTGCATCTTCTCGGCGTCGTAGGTGCGGCCCAGGAAGAAGATCTCCCTGGCGAACTTCTGCCCGGTGGCCCTGGCCAGGTACGCCGAGCCGAACCCGCCGTCGAAGCTGCCCACGTCGGCGTCGGTCTGCTTGAACCGGGCGTGCTCGGCGGAGGCCAGGGTCAGGTCGCACACCGAGTGCAGGCTGTGCCCGCCGCCGGCCGCCCAGCCGTTCACCACCGCGATGACCACCTTGGGCATGAACCGGATCAGCCGCTGGCACTCCAGGATGTGCAGCCGGCCGGCGCGCGCGGGGTCGACCGTGTCGGCGGTGTCGCCGCTGGCGTACTGGTAGCCGGTGCGGCCGCGGATGCGCTGGTCACCGCCCGAGCAGAAGGCCCAGACGCCGTCCTTGGGGGCTGGCCCGTTGCCGGTCAGCAGCACGCAGCCCACATCCGAGCTCATCCGGGCGTGGTCCAGCGCCCGGTGCAGCTCGTCGACCGAGCCGGGGCGGAACGCGTTGCGCACCTCAGGCCGGTCGAAGGCGATCCGTACGGTGCCGTGCTCGATGTGCCGGTGGTAGGTGATGTCCTGGAAGTCGAAGCCGGGGACCGTCCGCCACACGGAGGGATCGAAGGTCTCCGAGACCTGATCGGGAGCAGTGGTCGTCACGGGGGACCACTGTATGGTGCCGCCCGGGCTCGGCGGGGCCTGGCCGAGCCCGGACGGCGGTCCGGAGGACGTCAGTTGGCGTTCGAGTCGGCCGACCGCGAGGACACGGTGTCCGACGCGGGCCGGGTGGAGCCCGTCCGGTTGGCGGTGCCCGAGTTGGCGTTGCCCGAGTTGGCGTTGCCCGAGTTCGTCGACGCCCGGGAGGCGTTCGACCCGGTCGACGTCCCGGAGCCGCTGGCCGACTCCGACTCGGTGGCCGAGGAGGAGCCGCTGGCGGTGAACTTGCCGTTGCACGGTGCCGCCCACAGGCCGGCGTGCTTCTTCTCGGCGTCGGCCTCGGCCGCCTTGATCTGGGCTGCCGTGCCGACCGGGGTGCCACTCTCGTAGTAGTGGGCCATCCCGGCGCCCGCGGCCATCACCGAGTAGTCACCGCCGTCCGGCATGCGCAGGAACGCGAGCCGGTGGCCGGTGCGGTCGGTCGGCGGCTGGGTCGGATCGGTGATCAAGGTCACGGCGGTGTTGCTCAGCGTGCGGGTGGCGTACGCCTTGGACGTCGTCGCCCCGCACTGCTGCTTGTCCGCCCTCGGGGCCACGATGCCCAGCACCTCGATGGTGCCGTTGTAGGCACCGCCGACCTCGACGGTGTCGCCGTCGACGACCTTCTTGATGTTCACCGTCGGCCCGACCGTGGAGTCCACGGCGGCCGGGGCCGGGCTGACCGCGGCGGCCGTCGGCTGGCTCGGCGCGATCAGCTTGGCGCTGCCCAGCGCGGCCAACGCGACCAGCCCCGCGGCGCCGGCGCCCAGCCACACCCACTTCTTGCCGCGCTTGGTGTCGCCGCCGCTCCCGGTGCCGTCGGTCGAGTCGGAGTCCTTGCGCTTCGACGGCGGGCGCAGCCAGGCGGCGGCCTCGGTCGCCTCGGCGTCGGACTCCTTCGCCGGGGCCGAGGGCGTGTTCACCGGCGGCCGCCAGCTGATCGGCTGCGGACGCTCGCCGGTGGTCGTGGACGCGGTGTCCTCGGCCGGCTCGTCGGTGACGGCGGCGCTCTCCCGGGTCACCGCGAGCAGCCCGGTGGCACCCGGGTCTGCGTTCGTGCCGCCGGCGCCGGTCGTCGGTGCCTCGCCGTTCGGCACGGCCTGCCACGGCAGCCCGGCGGTGGACTCGGCCGCCAGCCTGCGCACCGGCACCTCGCCCGCGAGCAGGCCCTGCGTGCGGCCGGTCGCCGGCTGGGTCATCGCGGCCCCCGGAGCCTCGCGCTCCTCGGTGAACTGCTGGGCCGGGATCATCGTGGTGTGCGACAGCTGGGTCACCGGCACGGCCGCGCGGGTCTGCGCCTCGACGGCGCCGTTCGCGGTCGGCTCGGCGGCCGGGTAGCCGCCGGTGCCCGCGGCGGGGTAGCCGCCGGTGCCGCCGTTCACGCTCGGGTAGCCGCCGGTGCCCGCGGCCGGGTAGCCGCCGGTGCCGTCGTTGACGGTCGGGTAGCCGCCCGTGCTCGCGGCCGCGTACGCCCCGGTGCCGGCGACCGGGTAGCTGCCGGTGCCGCCGTTCGCGGCGGGATAGCCCCCGGTCGACGCGGCCGGGTAGCCGCCGGTGCTCGTGTGCGCGGCCGGGTACGCGGCCGGGTAGGTGGCCGGGTAGGTGGCCGGGTAGGTGGCACTGTCCTGGCCGGTGGGCCGGGCCGCGCCGTGCGGGCCGGTGCCGTCCAGCACCCTCGGCGCGGGAGCGGTGTGGCCCATCCCGGTCTCGCCGCTCCACGGCTGGCGGGTGGCCTGGGTGCCCGTGGGCGCGGCGCCGGGGAGGTCGCCCGACCGCTGCCGCTGGCTGCCGCCGGCGGGCTCGTGCGCGGTGCGCGAGGTGAGGATGCCGACGGTCTCGAGGCCGTCGGCGGGCGCGACGTCACGCAGCACGGCGGTGCTGTGCGAGTCGGAGACCGTGATCGAGCCGGTGAGCCCCTCGGTGGTCCACTCGGCGGTGGTGATCCGCCCGAGGGGGAAGCCCTCGCTGGCCTGCCCGCTCCGGCCGTCCCGGAGCAGCAGCACCCGGTGGTCGGTCACCGCGAGCAGCCCCGATCCCGGTCCGTAGGTACCCGCTACCAGCCGCTGCACGGTCTCACCGTCACGCAGGTAGGCGCCGAGCTGGCGTACCTCCCGATGCACGTCGTGTCCGGTGGTCATGCGTGTAGCCGCGGCCGCGATGTCGCTTCTGATCTCCATGCGGCATCCCCCCAATCGCTGCGGTCTCGGGCCGGGCCGTGACCACTCTTTGATCGACGGCTCGACAGTCTCAAACCCCTTAACGACCAATTCACTGCGTCGATACTGGGGACATTCCATTCGGGGCGGCCGGGAGAAAGTCGCGAACGGTGAACTCGACGGAATTCGGCTAGTCCATTCGAATTACACGGTCGAATTTCAGGGGTGTAATTCTAGCATCGTCGCAGCTAGGGACGCCGTAGTGAGCTGGCACACAGTGACGGGGCACGCAACAGGGGGTCGCGATGGTGTCATCGCGACACGCTCGTCGCTAGCGGCTCAGCGGCCACGCGGCCCGGATTCTCACTCGATCGAGGTATGTCGCGGGCGTCACTCCCGGCCCGGAGCGGTCTCTCCGGCGGTCCGGCGGGGCGTCGGGTCGCTCGTTGACCGCCGCACCGGACCGTGCCACGCTCTTGCGGATGGTCGGTGTGAGCCCGCCGCCGGGGTCGAACGGCCCGGTCCGGTGAGGCGCATCGGGCAGTTGGCGTCGGTGAATGCTCAAGTGCTGGACGCGTTGCGGGCGGCCGTCATCACCGGTGAGCTCGCCCCGGGGACCCTCCATTCGGTACACGCGCTCGCGGCGCAGCTCGGGGTTTCGCGCACCCCGGTCCGGGAGGCACTGATCAAGCTCGCCCAGCAGGGCATGGTGCGGTTCGAGCGCAACCGCGGCGTGCGCATCCTGCAGACCTCGCTGCACGATCTGGAGGAGGTCTTCGCGCTGCGGCTGCTGCTCGAGGTCCCGGCCACCCGGCGCGCGGTCAACCAGCTCGGCCCGACCATCCGCCGCGAGCTGCGCGCGGTGTTCGCCGCCATGGAGCGCGCCGCGGCGGCCGACGACGAGTTCCGGATGTGGGAGCACGACCGGCGCTTCCACCGGGTGCTGCTGGAGGCCTCCGGCAACGGGCGGCTGGCCGAGTACGTGGACGGGCTGCGGAACATGGTGCTGCGCCAGGGCGTCTCCACGGCGCACCGGTCCCGCACGCTGACCGGGATCGTCGCGGAGCACCGCGTCGTGCTCGACCGGGTCGAGGCCGGCGACGCGGACGGGGCCGCCGAGGCGATGCGCGCGCACATCCTGCACACCGCGGAGCTGCTCATCGCGCAGGAGGCCGGGGCCGAGTCCGGCGAGGTCGACGTCGACCTCGGCTGGACCGACGGGAGCGGTCGCGGGGCTGCCGAACGACCGGTCCGGCCGGCCGCGGACATCGGCTGATCGACACCTGCGCATGCATTGACCGGTGGCATGTGGCATGCCACTGTTTTTGTGACGTGCCGCACCCTCAGTGTCGAAGGGACCACCATGGCTACGGCGAACAAGGTGAGCGTCATCCCCTGTGGAGCGATGAGTGCCGACCTGACCTGGTTGCTGCTGAAGCCGGGCCGCTCGATCACCGACCGGCACCACAAGGACGCCCCCGCGCCGTGGGTCGACGTCCCCACCCACTGCGTACTGGTGGAGACCGACGAGGGCACGCTGCTGTGGGACACCAGCTGCCCGAGGGACTGGGAGGAGCGCTGGGGTCCGACCGGGCTGCAGGACTTCTTCCCCTACGACCGCGTCGGTGACGACGAGTACCTGGACTCCCGGCTGAACCAGATGGGCGTCGGCCTCGACCAGATCGACTTCGTGGCGCTGTCCCACCTGCACTTCGACCACGCGGGCAACGCCCAGATGTTCAAGAACACCAACGCACGGCTGGTCTGCCACCAGAAGGAGAAGGACTTCGCGTTCGGCTTCGACGGGCTGTTCACCGGCGCGCACCTGAAGACGGACTACGAGGGGCTGGAGTTCGAGACGGTCTCCGGCGACGCCGAGTTCCTGCCCGGGGTGACCTTCCTGGAGACCCCGGGACACACCGTGGGCTGCATGTCGATGCAGGTCGAGCTGCCCGACAGCGGCACCATGATCTTCACGTCGGACGCGGTCTACATGGGGGAGAGCTACGGTCCGCCCGCCACCCCGGCCGCGATCGTGAACAACCTGGAGCAGTTCTACTCCTCGGTGGAGAAGCTGCGCGGCATCCAGGAGAAGACGAACGCGACGATGATCTTCGGCCACGACGCCGAGCAGATCCACCAGCTGAGGGTGGCGCCGAACGGGTCCTACACATGAGCTATCCGGCCGATGTCGAGCTCACCGAGGAGACGATCTTCACCTGGGGGGCGCCACCGCTGAAGTTCGGTGCCGGGGCGATCGATGAGATCGGGTTCGAGATGTCCGGCTACGGCGCGCACCGCGTGCTGATCGTCACCGACTCCGGGGTCAACGCGCTCGGCGCCCCGCAGCGGATCGCCGACAACCTGCGCCGGTACAAGATCGAGTCGGAGATCTTCGACGGGGTGCACGTGGAGCCGACCGACGACTCCATGAACAAGGCCGTCGAGTACGCCCGCGCGCAGGGCGACTGGGACGGCTTCGTCGCGGTGGGCGGCGGCTCCGCCATCGACACGGCCAAGGCGATCAACCTGCTGACCAGCGGCCCCGGCGACCTGATGGACTACATCAACAAGCCGATCGGCAACGCCAAGGTGCCCGAGGGGCAGCTCAAGCCCCTCATCGCGGTGCCCACCACTGCCGGCACCGGCTCGGAGTCCACCGCCATGTGCGTGCTGGACATCCTGTCCATGAAGGTCAAGACGGGGATCAGCCACTGGCGGCTGCGCCCCACGCTGGCCGTGATCGACCCGCTGCTGACCATGTCGCTCCCGCCGCAGGTCACCGCGGCGTCCGGGATGGACATCGTGTGCCACGCGGTGGAGAGCTACACCGCGCGCTGGTACACGACGTTCGACCGCAAGACCGCAGAGCAGCGGGTCACCTACTGCGGGTCGAACCCGGTGTCCGACCTGTGGTGCGAGCGGGCCATGCAGCTGCTGGCCAAGTCGTTCCGGTCGGCGGTGCACCAGGGCGCGAACGACCTCGCGGCCCGCTCGGACATGATGATGGCCGCGACGTTCGCCGGGATGGGCTTCGGCAACTCCGGGGTGCACATCCCGCACGCCAACGCCTACCCGATCGCCGGCATGGTGCGCGACTACGTCCCGGCCGGCTACCCGCCCGACGAGCCGATGGTGCCGCACGGGCAGTCGGTGTCGCTGACCGCGCCGGAGGCGTTCCGGTTCTCCTTCGAGAGCGCCCCGGAACGGCACCTGCGGGCCGCCGAGCTGATGGACCCGGCCGCCGACCGGCACAACGACCCGCACGAGCAGCTGCCCTCGGTGCTGATCAGGTTGATGCGCGACATCGACATCCCGAACGGGATCGGCGGGGTCGGCTACTCCGAGTCCGACGTGCCCGACCTGGTGCCCGGCACGATGAAGCAGCAGCGGCTGCTCGCCACCTGCCCGAAGATGCCCACCGAGGACGACATCGCGGACATCCTCACCAAGTCCGTGCAGAACTGGTAGCGGCATGCCGATCTACGTGTACCGGTGCGGCTGCGGGGCGCGGTTCGAGCTGCTGACCGGGTTCGACGCGGCCGCGCCGGCCTGCCCGTCCTGCGGCGGGGAGACCCGGAAGGTGCCGGCCGGGTTCAGCCTCGGCGGTCAGGCCCACGCCGGGCTGTCCCGCGACGAGATGCCGCAGACCTGGCGCGGCACCTACGACGGCAACCAGGACTACGTCTCCGGCCTGCAGCGCCGCTGGGAACGCCGGCAGCGGCTGGAGGCCCGGTACCCGGAGATCGCCGGCGACCAGCGGCCGATCCTGGCGCACGAGGGCCGCTACCACGGTGCCCCGCTGCGCGCGGGCGACCCGGTGCTCGGCTCCGGCGGCGCGGGTCACGGCGCTCCGGGTCACTCGCACGGTCCCGGGCACTCGCACGGTCCTGGGCACTCGCACGGGCACGGACCCGCCGGATCCGGTTCGGCGGGATCGGGCGGCGGTTCGGCGGGATCGGGCGGCGGTGCCGGATCGGGGCCGGGTACGGGTTCGGGACCGTCCCGGTCCGGCGGTTCGTCCGGCGCGTCGTCCGGGGGCCGCCCGTCCGGGGGGTCCCCGACGGGCGGCGGGCCGGCGTCCGGGGCAGACTCCCGCGGGTGAGTTTGCCCGAGCTGACCGCCGAGGTCCGAGCGCTGCGCGACAAGCTGACCGCGCGGGTCGGCGGCGAGGTCCGGTTCGACGCGGCGAGCCGCGCGATGTGGTCCGCCGACGCGTCGAACTACCGCCGCATCCCGATCGGCGTGGTCCGGCCCCGCGACGCCGCCGACGTCGAGGCCGCCATGGCCACCTGCCGCGAGCACGGCGTTCCGGTGCTGCCCCGCGGCGCCGGCACGTCCATCGCCGGCCAGGCCGTGAACACCGCGGTGGTGCTGGACTTCGCCAAGCACATGACCCGGATCCTGGAGATCGACCCGGACGCGCGCACCGCCCGGGTGGAGCCGGGGGTGGTGTGCGACGCGCTGCGCGACGCGGCCCGCCCGCACGGCCTGACCTTCGGCCCGGACCCGTCGACCCACAACCGCTGCACGATCGGCGGGATGCTCGGCAACAACGCCTGCGGGTCGCACTCGGTGGCCTGGGGCAAGACCGTCGACAACACCCACGCGCTGGACGTGCTCACCTACCGGGGCGAGCGCCTCGCTCTGGGCACCGGCGCGGGCACCGGGGCCATCCCGGACGCGCTGCGGGCGCTGGGCGAGCGGATGGCCGGCGACATCCGGGGCGCGTACCCGGAGCTGACCCGCCGGGTGTCCGGCTACAACCTCGACCAGCTGACCCCGGGCGACGGAACGGCCGGCGGTGTCGACCTGGCCAAGGCGATGGTCGGCACCGAGGGCACCTGCGCCACCGTGCTCGGTGCGACGATGCGGCTGGTGGAGTCGCCGGCGGCGCGCGCCCTGGCGGTGCTCGGGTTCGCCGACGCCTACGCGGCCGCCGACCACGTGATGACCGTCCGCGAGCACCACCCGCTGACGATCGAGGGCATGGACGCCGGGTTGATCGCGGTGCTGCGCCAGCAGCAGCCGCTGGAGACGGCCAGCCGCGCGTTGCCCGAGGGCGGCGGCTGGCTGTACGTCGAGACCGGCGGCGACACCGTGGCCGAGGCGGAGGCCGCCGCGCACGCCGTGGCCAGGGCCATGAAGCCGTACGGGGCGACGAACCTGGTGGTCAGCGACCCGGCGCGGATGAAGGCGCTGTGGCGGATCCGGGAGGACGGGGCGGGCATCGTCACCCGGTCACCGGACGGCGGCGAGGCCTGGCCCGGCTGGGAGGACGCGGCCGTCCCGCCCGAGCGGTTCGGTGCCTACCTGCGCGAGTTCGACCAGGTGCTGGCCCGGCACGGCCGGCAGGGCATCTACTACGGCCACTTCGGCGACGGCTGCCTGCACGTCCGGATCGACTTCGACCTGCTGTCCCGCCCCGGGATCGCCAACTTCCGGGCGTTCATGGAGGACGCCGCCGACGCCGTCGTGGCGCACGGCGGGTCGCTGTCCGGCGAGCACGGCGACGGGCAGGCCCGCTCCGAGCTGCTGGACCGGATGTACCCCAAGGAGATCATCGCCGGGTTCGAGGAGTTCAAGGGGATCTGGGACCCGGACGACCGGATGAACCCCGGCCGGATCGTCCGCCCGGCGAAGATGGACGACGACCTGCGGATCTTCGTCGGCATGCCCACCCTGCGCGACACCCCTCGGCTGGCGTTCACCCACGACCAGGGCAGCTTCACCAGGGCCACCCGGCGCTGCCTCGGCGTGGGCCGCTGTGTCACCCAGGCTGGCGGCGGGGTGATGTGCCCCAGCTACCGGGCCACCGGCGAGGAGATGCACTCCACCCGGGGCCGCGCGCGGCTGCTGTTCGAGATGGCCTCCGGCGAGGTGATCACCGACGGCTGGCAGTCCGACCAGGTGGCCGAGGCGCTGGACCTGTGCCTGTCCTGCAAGGGCTGCAAGCGGGACTGCCCGGTCGGGGTGGACATGGCCGCCTACAAGACCGAGTTCCTGGCCCAGCGGTACCGGCGGCGGATCCGGCCGCTCGCGCACTACTCGATGGGCGCCCTGCCCCGGTGGCTGCGGCTGGCCGCGCGGGTACCCGGCCTGCCCCGGGTGGCGAACGCCGCTGCCCGGCGGCCCCGGCTCGCGGCGCTGGTCAAGCGGCTGGGCGGGATCGCTCCCGAGCGGGACATCCCGCCGCTGGCCCGGCGCACCTTCACCGCGGGCTCTCGGTCCGGCCGGCGGTCGGCGTCGCGGTCCGGCCCCGGGGCCGGCCCGGGACCCGATTCCGGCTCGGCCGGCCGGCGGATCGTGCTGTGGCCGGACACCTTCACCGACCACTTCGACCCGGAGATCGCCTCGGCCGCGATGGCCGTGCTCGGCTGGCTGGGCTACCGGGTCGAGCTGCCGGACGGCGCGGTGTGCTGCGGGCTGACCTGGTACTCGACCGGCCAGCTCGGCGCCGCCCGCCGGGTGCTGCGCCGCACGCTGAGCACCCTGCGGCCGTGGCTGGCCGAGGGCGTGCCGGTGGTGGTGCTGGAGCCCAGCTGCGCCGCCGCGCTGCGCGCCGACCTGCCCGAGCTGCTGCCCGGCGACCCCGAGGCGCGGAGCCTGGCCGGATCGGTGCGGACCTTCGCCGAGGTGCTCGCCGAGCACACCGACCAGCTCAGCGAGCGGGTCAGCGGCCCGGGGCTGCGCGCGCTGGTGCAGGTGCACTGCCACCAGCACTCCGACCTCGGTGCCGAGGACGACCGGGCGGTGCTGCGCGCGCTCGGGGTGGACGCCGAGGTGCTCGACTCCGGCTGCTGCGGGCTGGCCGGCAACTTCGGCTTCGAGCAGGGCCACTACGACGTGTCGATGGCCTGCGCGGAGCGGGTCCTGCTGCCGGCGGTGCGCGCCGCCGACCCGGACACGGCAGTGCTCGCCGACGGCTACAGCTGCCGCACCCAGCTGCGCCAGGCCGGGCTGGACGGCCCCGGCGCCGAGCCGGTGCACCTCGCGCAGCTGGCCGCCCGCGCGCTCGGGCTGTCGTCGACACCGGCGGCGCGCTGACCGCCGTGCACCGACCCACCGCTACCCCGTGGCGCGTCCCCCGACGCGCCGGGCCTCGGCGTGCGCGGAAGGTGACCGCCGGGGGCAGGCGGGCCCGTGCGGTGACCGCCGCGGCAGGGCAGCCCGGTGAGGTGGCCGGGGGCAGGCGGGGCCGCAGGGTGGCCGGGTGGCGGCGGGCGGGAGTCCTGCTGCTCGGGGTCGGGCCGTGGGTGCTGCTCACCGCGTGCTCCGGCGCCGGCGGTGCTCCGGCCGGCGGGGCTCCGGCGGGAACCACGCGGGCCGCCGCTGTAGCCCCGGCGGCGACCGGCGCGGTACCGGATGCGCTGGTGCCCACCACGGGCTGCCGGCGGCCACCGGAGGTGGCGGCCGGACGGACCACCCCGGCGAGCCTCGAGTCGAGCGGCCGGAAGCGGACCTACCGGCTGCACCTGCCCGCCGGCTACGACCCGAACCGCCCGATCCCGCTGATCCTGGCGTTCCACGCGCGCAACGGCACCGGTGCCGACCTGGAGCACTACACCGGGCTGGACGCGCTGGGAGCGGTCGTGGCCTACCCGCGCGGCCTGCCCGGCCCGGACGGCCAGAGCGCCTGGCAGGGCGCCCCGCTCAGCGTGACCGCGCGCGCGGACGACGTGCGGTTCGTGTCCGACCTGCTGGACCACCTCCAACGCACACTGTGCATCGACGCGGTGCGGATCTACGCCACCGGCAAGTCCGAGGGCGCCGGGCTGACCGCGCTGCTGTCCTGCCGGATGCCCCGCCGGATCGCCGCGTTCGCCACCGTGTCCGGGGCCTTCTACCCGGGAACCGGGGCCGGCTGCCCGGGAGCGCCGCCCACGCCTCTCCTCGACTTCCACGGCACCGCCGACAAGGTCATCCACTACGAGGGCGGGGTGCGCCACCAGGTGAGGTACCCGTCGATGACCGACTGGCTGGCGCGGCGCGCCGAGTACGACCGGTGCGGCACCGCGACCATCACCTCGATCGGCTCGGACGTCACCCAGATCAGCTGGCCGGCCTGCGCGCCGCGCGCGGCGCTGGTGCACTACCGGGTCTCCGGCGGTGGCCACACCTGGCCGGGGGCGACCGCGCTCAGCGGCCCGGGCGGGAACACCCGTACCGTCTCGGCCACCGCCCTGAGCTGGGAGTTCTTCACCGCCCACCCGCTGCCGGCGCCGCCGCCCTGACCCCGGCCCGGCCGGATCACGGTGGCCCCATGTCGGCCGAGAGCCACTGCTCCGGGCGCAGCGTGAGCACGACCTGCTCACCCAGCTCGGACCGGGCGAACTCCAGGTAGCCGGGGACCTTCTCCGGCGGCAGGTAGCGCTCGGTCATCTCGATCAGGTGCTCGTCGGTGCCCGGCGCCGCGGGGCCGACCGCCCCGGACACAGACACGTACCGGACCGTCGGCTCCAGTCGCTCCACCATCAGCGTGAAGGACCCGGCCGCCTCGATGAGCCGGGCCTTCCGGGAGCCGACCCCGGTCAGGATCCACGGCTCGCCACCGGGCGAGTACTGGTACCAGATGGGCACCGTGAGCGGCCCGCGACCGGGGCCGGCGACGACGGACAGCGCCGCGATGTGCGGCTCGGCGAGGAAACTCTGGCGGTCGGCGAGGGTGAGTGCCATGGTCGGGACGGTACGAGGGGGGGCCGACAACTCCGCACGTTTTGCGTAGCGGCCGGCCGACGCGGCCACTTCACTGGAGGGTGGCCGAGCAGCGGTGCCGGCCGGGGAGGAGCGCGGCGGTGGCGAACCTGGTGTCCGTGCTGGACGGTCGGCACGCAGTGCGGATCGAGGAGCGCGCCGTGCCCGAGCCGGGGGCGGACGAGGTGCTGGTGAAGATCGCGGCGGTCGGGGTGTGCGGCTCCGACGTGCACTACTACGAGCACGGCCGGATCGGTGACTTCGTGGTGGACCAGCCGCTGGTTCTCGGGCACGAGGCGTCCGGTGAGGTGGTCGCCCTCGGCCCGGGCGCGCACCGGCTCTCGGTGGGGCAGCGGGTGGCGCTGGAGCCCGGGGTGCCGTGCGGTCGGTGCGCCCGGTGCCGGGCGGGGCGGTACAACCTGTGCCCCGACGTGCGGTTCTTCGCCACCCCGCCGATCGACGGGGCCTTCGCCCGGTACGTGGCGATCAACGAGAGCTTCGCCTACCCGGTGCCCGACTCGATGACCGACGAGCAGGCCGCGCTGATCGAGCCGTTCTCCGTCGGGCTGTGGGCGGTCCGCCGCGCCGGGGTGAGCCCTGGCGACACGGTGCTCGTCACCGGGGCCGGGCCGATCGGGCTGCTCGCGGTGCAGGCCGCGCGGGTGGCCGGGGCCGCGCGGATCGTGGTCACCGACCTGAGCGCGGGCCGGCGCGACCTGGCGGCACGGCTCGGCGCCGACGAGGTGGTCGACCCGGCGTCGGGCGACGATCTGGCCGGGCTGGACGCCGACGTGCTGCTGGAGTGCTCCGGCGCGCGGGCCGCGCTGCGTTCGGGGCTGGGCGCGGTGCGCGGCGGTGGTGCGGCCGTGCTGGTCGGCATGGGCGCGGACGAGGTGACGCTGCCGATGTCGGCGCTTCAGGTCCGCGAGATCACGGTGACCGGCACGTTCCGCTACGCCAACACCTACCCGGGGGCCATCGCGCTGGTCGCCGGTGGCCGGGTGCAGCTCGATCCGCTGGTCACCGGCCGGTACGGGCTCGGCCAAGTGGAGGCCGCACTCACCGTCGGCTCCACCGGCGAGGGCACCGTGAAGGCCGTCGTCTACCCCCAGCACGACCAGCTCTGACACCTCGGCCCGTGTCGGGTGGCCGTGTCGCGGGTGCGTGGGGTGGCCGCGTCGGGTGGCCGTGTCGTGGGGTGCGTGGGGTGGCCGCGTCGGGTGGCCGTGTCGTGGGGTGCGTGGGGTGGCCGCGTCGGGTGGTCGTGTCGTGGGGTGCGTGGGGTGGCCGTGTCGGGTGGCCGTGTCGGGTGGCCGCGTCGGCACAGACCCGTTCCGGTCGGCACACACCCGCCGTGGCTCGCACAGGGCCCGGGCGGCCTGTGCTGGCGGTACGGGGTCTGTGCGGCCGCGACTGATGGCGAACGGACGGACGGCGACCGCGGTGGTCGGGCGAACGGCGGCTGCAATGGTCAGGTGGCGGCGATGGACGGCCGGCATCGGGTGGCGGCCGCGATGGACGGCTGGGAACGGTCGGCACAGACCCGCCGCTGCCGGCACAGGGCCTGGGCGGCCTGTGCGGGCGGTACGGGGTCTGTGCGGCCACACACGCGGACGGACGGACGGCGGACGGCGGACGACGGCGGACGACGGCGGACGACGGCTGACGGCTGACGGCTGACGGACGGCTGACGGCTGGTCAGCGCTCGGTGAGCCGGCCGGCGTCGACCTCCCAGCGCCGGGTGACGTGCACCGCGTCCAGCATCCGCCGGTCGTGGGTGACCAGCAGCAGGGTGCCCGGGAAGGAGTCCAGCGCCGACTCGAGCTGCTCGATCGCGGGCAGGTCGAGGTGGTTGGTCGGCTCGTCGAGCACCAGCAGGTTGACCTCGCGCGCCTGCAGCAGCGCCAGCGCCGCCCGGGTGCGCTCGCCGGGCGACAGCGACTCGGCCGGCCGCACCGCGTGCGCACCGCCCAGCCCGAACTTGGCCAGCAGCGTCCGGATCTCCTGCTCGGTCCAGTCGGGTATCTCGGCCCGGAACGCCGTGGCCAGCGGCTCGCCGCCGAGGAACAGCCCGCGCACCTGGTCGACCTCGCCGACCCGCACGCCGGGCCCGAGCGACGCGGACCCGGAGGCCAGCGGCAGCCGGCCGAGCAACGCACCGAGCAGCGTCGACTTGCCCGAGCCGTTGGCACCGGTGACCGCGATCCGGTCGGCCCAGTCGACCTGCGCGCTCACCGGCCCGAGGGTGAACGACCCGCGCGGGACCACGGCGTCGCGCAGGGCGGCCACCACCGCGCCGGCCCGGGGCGCGGCCGCGATGGTCATCCGCAGCTCCCACTCCTTGCGCGGCTCCTCCACCACGTCCAGCCGTTCCAGCCGGCGCTCGGTCTGGCTCGCCTTGGCGGCCTGCTTCTCGCTGGTCTGGCCGCGGTGGTGCCGGATGAACTTGTCCCGCTCGCTGCCGCTGGTCGCCGACCGGCGGGCGTTGCGCACCCCCTTAGCCATCCAGGAGCGCTGCATCCGGGCCGTCGACTGCAGGTCGGAGACGGTGTCGGAGTACTGCTCGTAGGCCTCCCGCGCGTGCCGTCGGGCCACCTCCCGCTCCTCCAGGTAGGACTGGTATCCGCCCTGGTAGATGCCGACGGTGTGCTGGGCCAGGTCGAGCTCGACGATCCGGTTGACCGTGCGGGCCAGGAACTCCCGGTCGTGGCTGACGATCACCGTGGGGGAGCGCAGCCCCGCTACGAAGGCCTCCAGCCGGGCCAGGCCGTCGAGGTCCAGGTCGTTGGTCGGCTCGTCCAGCAGCAGCACGTCGTAGCGGGACGCCAGCAGCGTGGCCAGCCCGGCCCGCGCGGCCTGCCCGCCGGACAGCCCGGTCATGTCCGCGTCCGCCCCGGCGTCCAGCCCGACCTCGGCGAGCACGACGTCGGTCCGCTCGTCGAGGTCGGCGCCGCCCAACGCGAGCCACCGCTCCAGCGCCGCGGCGTAGGTGTCGTCCGCGCCGGGCGCGCCGGCACCGAGCGCGTCGGCGGCCGCGTCCATGGCGGCCAGGGCCTCGGCGACCCCGGTGCGGCGGGCCAGGAAGTCGCGCACGGTCTCCCCGGGAACCCGGTCCGGCTCCTGGCGCAGCAGGCCGACCGTGGCCTCCGGCGGGGCCAGCGTGATCCGGCCGTGCTCGGGGGTGTCGAGCCCGGCGAGCTGGCGCAGCAGCGTGGTCTTCCCGGCCCCGTTCGCGCCGACCAGCCCGATGACGTCGCCGGGCGCGACGATCAGGTCGAGATCGCTGAACAGGATGCGGTCGCCGTGGCCGGCGGCGAGGGCGGTGGCCTGCAGGGTGGCGCTCATGGCTGGTCCCAGGCTACCGGCGGGACCCCGACCGGCCCGGCATCGGCCACCCCGGCGTCTGGTTCGTCACGGCGTCGGCCCGGCATACCACCCCCGTTTCGGGGGTACGTTCGAGACATGACGCACGTACCCACCATCCGGTTGAACAACGGTGTCGAGATCCCCCAGTTCGGTTTCGGGGTGTTCCAGATCCCGCCGGATCAGACGGCCGACGCCGTGCGGGAGGCGTTCGCCGCCGGTTACAGGCACATCGACACGGCGCAGATGTACCGCAACGAGGAGGGCGTCGGGGACGCCATCGCGGACTCCGGGCTGGGCCGGGACGAGGTCTTCGTCACCACCAAGCTGAACAACGACGGCCACGGCTACGACAGCGCGGTCTCCGCGCTCGAGGAGAGCCTGAAGCGGCTGCGGCTCGACCACGTCGACCTCTACCTGGTGCACTGGCCGTTGCCGCACCTGGACCGCTACGTCGACACCTGGAAGGGCTTCGAGAAGCTGCTCTCCGACGGCAAGGTGCGGTCGATCGGGGTGTCGAACTTCCAGCCCGCGCACCTCGACCGGCTGGCCGAGGAGACCGACACGGTCCCGGGCGTCAACCAGATCGAGCTGCACCCCCGCCTCACCCAGCCCGAGCTGCGGAAATACCACGCCGAGCACGGGATCGCCACCGAGGCGTGGAGCCCGATCGCGCAGGGCGAGGCGCTGTCCGAGACGGTGATCACCGGGCTGGCCGACAAGTACGGCAAGACCCCGGCCCAGGTCGTGCTGCGCTGGCAGGTGCAGGTCGGCAACATCGTCTTCCCGAAGTCGGTGACCCCGGAGCGGATCCGGGAGAACATCGACGTGTTCGACTTCGAGCTCGCGGCCGACGACGTCGCGGAGATCGAGCAGCTGAACGCCGGCCGGCGCACCGGGCCGGACCCGGACACGTTCGGCGGCTGAGCGGCCCGGACATCGACACCGACATCGACATCGACATCGACACCGACACCGACACCGACACCGACATCGACCGCGCCACCGACATCGACACCGACATCGACACCGACATCGACCGCGCCACCGACATCGACACCGACATCGACCGCGCCACCGTCAGTGACATCGGCACCGGGCCGGACGCCCGGCAGCGCACCCGCACGGACTCCGTGCGGGTG
>DASXJJ010000119.1:0-2343 GCA_036497465.1 Pseudonocardia sp.
CCGTGCTCTTGCCGGAACCGGACGGCCCCATGATCGCGACGAGCTCGCCGGCGCCGATGTGCAGGCTGACGTGGTTGAGAGCACGCACCTCCACGTCACCCATCTGATAGATCTTGGTGACGTCGTCGAGCTCGATCATCGTCCCTCCGGCCTCGGGCGTGGACCTACGTCACGGGTCCCGGCCGCACCGCCGGCTCCTCGTGTCACCGTGAAATTAACTGAGACTAGCCTAAGTAAAGATAGGCTAACAGAGTGAATGACGGCCGTGCGAGCACGGTCAAGTCCTCGTCGTCTTACATAGGTGAGCCTAAGTTAAGATGTGTCGAGCCGCATCCGTTGTGTGACCACGGCGACTCGCCGGTACCAGCGCCTCGGCCCGTTCCCGGACCGGCTCGGTGCCGTCGGCGGCCAGGAACAGCCGGGCCGGCCCGCCGTCGGCGGCAGCGGTGACGCTCCGGTCGCCGGCGTCCAGCCACACCGAGTCGCCCCGGCGCAGCACGGTCACCCGCCCGGCCTCGGCCGCGATCCGGACGGTCCCCTCGGTGCACAGCGCGATCCGGGGTCCGCCGACGGGCAGCGGGGCGGGGGTGGAGGCCCGCCGCCAGTCCAGCCGCCAGAGCCGGAACTCCTCGGCGGGAGTGTCGAACCGGGTGGCCGCGCCGTCGGTCCGGCCGCGCAGCACGTGTGCCGGGCCGGCGCGGAAGTCGAGCACCCGCAGCAGCTCGGGCACGTCGACGTGCTTGCCGGTGAGGCCGCCGCGCAGCACGTTGTCCGAGCTGGCCATCACCTCGATGCACGCCCCGGACAGGTGCGCGTGCGGCACGCCCCTGCCCTGGTAGAGCGCCTCGCCGGGAGCGAGCGTGACCCGGTTGAGCAGCGCAGCCGCCAGCACGCCGGGATCGCCCGGGTACCGGTCGGCCAGCTCCAGCAGGGTGGCGGCCTCCGCGCGGAACGTGGCTCCCGGCCCGCACCGGCCCAGCAGCCCCGCGCAGGCCTCCCGCAGCTCCGGGACCAGCCGGTCCAGCCGGTCCCGGGGCATGGTCAGCCAGTCGGCGGCCACAGCGCGCAGCCGGGCCGGACCGGGTCGCTCGGCGGCCGGCGCCAGCCGCCGGGCCAGTTCGGTCAGGCCCAGCGCCCGCAGCAGCGCCAGCGACTCGGCCGGCGGGCGGAAACCGCTCAGCGCGTGGAACTCGGTGAGCGCGCAGATGAGCTCCGGCTTGTGGTTGGCGTCCCGGTAGTTGCGGTGCGGGGCGTCGATCGGGATGCCGGCGGCGTTCTCCCGGTCGAACCCGGCGCGCGCGTCGGCCTCCCCGGGGTGCACCTGCAGGCTCAGCGGCCGGTCGGCGGCGAGGACCTTGAGCAGGAACGGCAACCGGCCGTCCCAGCGGTGCGCGCCGTGCGCACCCAGCCGGCCCACCGGGTCCTCGTCGACCTCGTCGAGCAGCGACCGGGTCCGACCGTCGGCCGCCACCAGCAGCGACGGGTCGCCGGGGTGGGCGCCGAGCCACATCTCGGCCTCCGGGGTGGGCGACGGCGTCGGGCGCCCCCGCAATTCGGCGATGACGGTCCGCGAGCCCCACGCATGCCGACGAATGGGGTTATCGAGCGGTTCCATGCGGCCCCCAGTCGTCGAGCGGCCGCAAGGGTACGCATTGCGGTATCGCGTGCTCAAGAAGCCACTGAGCGGAGCCGGAAAAGCCCGCTAATGACCCGACGGTCGCCGGGGCCGGCACCGGCGCCGCGCCGAGCCGGCGGTCGACGTGCCCGGAGACGGCCGTTGAGCAGCGTGAACGCCGGTGCGAGGGGATCGTGACGCCCGGGCCGGGCCGCCCGGAGGGCTCGGGGTGCGCGGTGGCCGACGCCACATCCGGTGGCTCAGGAATCCGGGCAATTGCGGGCAATCCGGTCGGACCCGGTAATTGACGCGGCCGGCGCTCGTCAAATGTGACGATGTCGCTTTCCGGTTGCGGTCCGGGCTGGCCCGGTGGTCACCGGGGAAAGCGCCTGGTCGTCGGCGGTACCGGTGTCGCCGGACCCTCAGGATGCGGCGCGGCGGAGCGGGCGACCCCGCCCGCGGTGTGGTTCCCTCGACGAGGTGGCGGACAGACCTGGAGCGGACCGAGGCGCCGGGACCGGGGCAGGGCGCCCGGGCTCCGGGTGGGGCCGGCGGTAGCCGCGGTGGCCGTGCGCTGGGGCGCCCTGCGAGGCGCGTCGACCCCGACCCGGGTCGCCGTGTTCGTCTGCGCGCTGGTGGCCACCGCGCTCGCCTCCGGGGTCGGCGCGGCATGGACCTTGGCGAGCGGTTTCGTGGTGCCGCACTCCGTGGCCGGCCGGCTCCCGGTC
>DASXJJ010000120.1:0-3685 GCA_036497465.1 Pseudonocardia sp.
GGCGTCGCGGCGAACGCCGTGCCGCCCGTGCCGAGTGTGGTGATCGCCGCGGCGATCACCACACTCGGCACGGGCGGCACGGCGTTCGCCGCGACGCCGGCCGATTCGGGCGTGGGTGCCGTCGCCGTGCAGAACCCGCCGCCGAGGCCACCGCCCCCGCCGCCCCACCGGTTCCGGATGAAGTTCCGTGACCTGCACTCCTGCCAGGTCCGGGCGGCCCACGACCATCCCGGACGGCAGGCGGACTGGGACTGCCGGCGCGGCCCCGACCGCAACAACCCGTGGGAGTACTGGGGCCGCTGACCCCGGCCCCCGCCCGCACGCTCCCGGTTCCGCCTCGGCCCCCGGCACTCCCCGCCGGGGGCCGACGGCGTCCCCGGGCCGGCGGCGGGTCCGCGGCCGGCTCAGTGACCGGCCGCCCGCAGGGCCGAGGCGACCAGCAGCGCCGGGTCCGCCCGGTCGTCCGGCGAGCGGGGGCGCCACCGCCGGGTCACCACGCCGTCCACGACCAGGGCGTCCGCACCGAGCTGCCGGGTGTCCTCCACCGGGCGGGTCAGCCGGTGGCCGCGCCGGACCGCGCGCGCGTAGTGCAGCACCGTGCCCGCCGAGTAGACCCGCCACAGCGGGGCCCGGCCCACCCCGAGCAGCCGGTACAGCTCGCGCCGCTCGTCGGCGAGCACCGGGCCGGCCAGCGAGAGGTGCTCCCCGAGCGCGCCCACCGCATCCGGCGGGCTGAAGCCGACGGTCACCAGCCCGATGCCGGTACCCGACAAGCCGTCCTGCACCTGGACCAGGTGCTCCTGGCAGGGTAGTCAGAAGCGGTGCCGGATCAGCGACAGCAGCCAGGTCCCACCGAGCTCGCCGAGGTGCACCTGCTCGCGGGTGCGCGCCTCCGGCAGCACCACCCCGGCCAGCGGCAGCCGCGCCACCTGGTCACGCACCGGCCGGCGCCAATGCGTCGCGGACCTGGCCGACCTGGTCGTAGCCGGCCCGCAGCAGGAAGGTGCTCAGCCGCCCGTAGGACTTGGCGCCGAGCACGAAGAAGTTCGGCTCCGGGGAGCGGAGGGTGTCCACCCCGACCGACGGCTGGGCCAGGCAGTCGCCGCCGGCGGAGCCCAGCAGCGCGGCGGACAGGTTCATCGGCGCCGCGGTGGCGTAGCACTCGTGGACCTGCAGCTGGCGGTACAGCCCGTGGTCGCCCACGTATCCGGTGAGGGCCACCACGTGGTCCACGGTGGTCCGCGGGACGCCGCCCGGTGAGGCGAGGCCGACCCCGACCCGGTTCCCGTGCGGGGTGAGCCGCTCGACGGTCGTGCCGGTGTGCACCACGACCCGAGGGTGCTCGCCCGCCGCGAGCCGGCGGGAGCCGTCGACCAGCGCCTGCCGGGCGGGCAGGGTGTCCCCGGCGATCTCACCCCAGTCCGGGTCCGGGTCCCGCACCACCCACTCCAGCTCGGTGCCGGGCAGCTCGGCCAGCTCCAGCGCGGCGGTCTGCGCGGACTTGCCCGCGCCCACCAGCAGCACCCTGCCCCGCCAGCGTTCCGGGTCGTCGCACCGGGGCAGCGTCCGGGTGATGCGCCCGTCCAGCGCGGACTCGCCGACCGCGGGGATCCCCCCGTCGCCCAGCCGGTTGGGCTGCCCGTAGGTGCCGGTGCAGTCGAGCACGACGTCGGCCTGCTCCACCCGCTCGCCGTGCGGGCCCTCGACGAGCAGCCGGAACGGGGTCGAGCCGCGGGCGGCCGTGGAGATCTCCTCGTGCTTGAGCAGCCCCCGGCGGGCGACCGCCCGCACCGGGTGGCCCAGCCGGACCCGGCCGGCCAGCGCGGGGAGCGCGGCCAGCGGCGCGAGCAGCCGGTCGACCAGCTCGGCGCCGGTCGGGCACCGGGAGCCGTCCGGCGCACCGGGCAGGTGGGCGCGCATCCTGGCCGACACGTTCATCGACCACGGGGTGAACAACCGGACGTGGCCCCACCGGGCGACCAGCGAGCCCACCTGGTCGCCCGCCTCGTACACCGTGCAGGGCAGGCCGGCATCGGCGCAGGCCAGCGCGGCGTCGAGGCCCACGGGACCGGCGCCCAGGACGGCGACGACCGGCCCGGTGCTCGGGTCGGACATGGGGTCGCGCATCGGGTCGATCATCGGGTCGATCATCGGGTCACTGTCCCACCGACCGTCACACCGCGCAGTTGTAGACCAGGGGCAGCGAGCCGTCGGACTGGCGCAGCCGCAGGAACGTCTCCACGACCCGCCGCACGGCCTCGACGATCGGCACCTCCGGCCCGCCGAGCAGCATGTCCGGAGAGGTGCCGAGGTCGGCGCCCGCCGGGTGCCAGTGCCAGCCGTCGGCGGTCACCGTCAGCTCGGGCACGGTGTTGTCCTCGCCGATCGCCACCCCGCCGTCGGAGTGTCCCCGCCGGACCAGCGGCCGTACCGCGAAGTCGCGCCCGAGGACGCCCCGGTCGGCGAGCATCCGGCGCAGCGGCTCGACCTGGTCGGCGTTCTCCGGGGTCTCGGTCATGCCCACCCGGACCGGCAGCCCGAGGGCCAGCGCGGTGTCCAGCCCGGCGACCGCCCGCAGCCACGAGCCGGCGCCGCGGTGCGCGTCGTGCTCGGCCGCCCTGGCGGCGTCCAGCGAGGTCTGCAGGGTCAGCCGCTCGTGCCCGGCCAGCCTGCGCAGCTGGTCGCGCCGGTAGCCCTGGTAGAGCATCCCGTTGGTCAGGCACACGACGTCCAGCCGCTCGGTGGCGTAGAGCAGCTTGTCGACGATGTCCGCCTGCAGGAACGGCTCGCCGCCGGTGACGTACAGCTCGGTGAAACCGGCGTCGACGGCCTCGTCGACCAGCGCCCGGAAGCGCTCCGCGCCGATCTCCCGGCGGCGGGCGCCCGGCGACGAGGCCACCGAGCAGTAGTCGCACGCCAGGTTGCAGTGGAAGTTCGTGTAGAGCCACAGCCGGGGCGGGAACATCGCCGAGCCGAACAGCGGCAGCACCGGCAGGCCGTCGTCCGGGACGGCGGGGGCGTCGGCCCAGGAGACCTCCGCGCCGGCGAAGTCGGGCAGGGCGGACTTGTAGAGCTGGAAGCGGCCCCGCGACCGCTCGGCCGGCGGGACGATCTCCAGGCACGTCGTCCAGTACCCGGTCTCCACGGCCTGGGCGAACGCCTCGGGCAGCCCTGCCGACCGGATCGAGGCGGCCTGCGCCGGCCAGTCGTAGTCCAGCGCGACCAGCTCCGCCGACGCCCCGCCCGGCACGTCCGGGCCGACGTCGAGGAGCGCGAACCAGACGTGCGTCCCGCCGTCGTTGGCCGGCCGTCCCAGTACCCCGACATTGACCACCAGCGTCCGCCCGCCGCCGTCGCGGGCGACCGAGCGGGTCCACGGCAGGCCGGAGTGGGTGCAGCAGATCACGTCGGCGTTCGACGCCGCCACCCGCAGCTCGTGCTGGCGTTCGGGCAGCGACTCCCACCAGAAGTCGTTCACCGCCAGGGTGGAGCCGTGCACCAGGTGCAGGTCCACCCCGTCGACGGTCTCCCGGTGCTCGGTGTCCAGGCCGCGCATCCACGCCGCGAAGCCGTCCGAGGTGTGGGCGAAGGTGTAGTCGTAGGCGATCGCGGCGAACGCGTTGTCCGCGTCGTCGGTGTAGCCGCACCCGCAGTCGGTCTGCCCGCTGCCGATGGCCACCTCGTA
>DASXJJ010000121.1:0-4640 GCA_036497465.1 Pseudonocardia sp.
GCTGACCCCGCCGCCGGTCTCGCCGCGCAGGGACATCACCGCGGTCGCCAGCGGCGCCGCGAGCGGACTCGTCGTGGCCCGCCGGTGCCTGGCCCGGTGCCGGGCGGTCGGCACGACCCCCGGCGCGACCGGTTGAGCGGCCAGTCCCCCGGCCGGTTGCGCGACCGCCGGTGCCGGCCGCACCCCGCCGGACCGCCGCTGCCCCGGGACCACCGCCACACCGGCCGGCACCACCGCCGCCCTCGGCACCATCGCCGCTCGCGGCACCGGCACGGTGACCGGCCTCGGCGGGGTGCCGGGTACCGCGCGCCCCGCCGTCCTCGACCTGGGCCGCCCCGCGCACAGCCCCCCGCCGACCAGCACCAGCATCGTCCAGCCGACCAGCAGCACCATCGCCCGGTCGGCGTCCGGATCGGGTTGCCCGGGAGCCGGGTGCCGTCCGCCGGGCGGGATGTGCCGGGTGGCGGTCGCGGTGAACCCGCTCTCCCGCCGGAACGGCGCCGGGGGGTCGGCCGCACCGCCGTCCCGGCCCGCCGGCCCGAAGCCGTCCCGCCCGGCGCGGGGGCCACGGGGATCCGCGCGCGCCAGCGTCGTCCGGTCGGTCCGGGACAGGGCGGCGGGCGCGCCGCCGGTACCGGCCGCGCACGCGGTCGCCGAGGCGTTCTCCGGCCGCACGGTGGGGTCGGGCCGCCCCGGCCGCACGGTCGGGTCGGGCCGCGTCGACGTCCCGACCCCTGCCCCGGGACAGCCCGCGAGGGGGCCGTCGGCCAGCGACGCGCCGGTCAGGCCGAGTACCGCACCGGTCGCGCAGGACAGCGCCACCACCAGACCTCGGACCCGCGGCACGGCATCCCTCAACAATCACTTGACGATCAATCAGGTGGCGCGAAGCTACCTGTGGTGACCGAAGCCCCGGTCGACCGTCACCCGATAGATTGATGAGGTCGTGTCGAGCGGTGAAGTTGACTACCGAATGCGGTCGACTGACTACGCAATCGCCGGCTCCGCCTCGGGACGGCGGGTCAGCTGGAGTGCGCGGTCAGGTGGGGATGCGCAGGGCGGCGGCGAGCTGGGTCGCCGTGGCCGGGTCGTGCCGCGCGGTGGTGGTCACCATGGCCACCAGCTGGTCGACCAGCCAGTCCTCCAGCCGGCCGCGCGCCGGGACGCCCTCGCGCAGCCACGCCACGCTGGCCCCCTCCACCACCGCGAACCAGGAGCGCAGGGTCAGCTCGAACATCGGCGCGGGCCAGCGCGCGCTGTCCGGTGCCTCCGGCGGCGCCACCGAGGCCAGCCGGTCCGCCACGATCCGCACCACGTGCTGGCGCACGCTGTCGACCAGCTCGTTCGTCTCGTCGGTGGCCAGCAGCGACCCGGTCCGCAGCAGCGCGACGTACGCCCTCGAGTAGGTCTGCGCGGAGCCGAGGAACGCCGACAGCGAGTACCGCACCTGATCCAGCAGGCCGCCGCCCGGCGGTGGGGTGATCGCCGCCTTGACCTCGTCGACCACCGTCCGCAGCGCCGCCACCCGCAGCTCGTGCACCCCGGTGAAGTACCGGTAGAACAGCGCCCTGGACACGTCCGCGGCCTGCGCCACCTGCTCCGGGGTGACCAGCTCGGGCGGTTGCTCGGCGAACAGCTCCAGCGCGGTGTGCACCAGCTGGTCGCGGCGGGCCCCGGGCGTCATCCGGCGTGGCGAGCCGGGCCGCCGTGGCGAGCCGGGCCCGCGCGGCGAGCCACGCGCACCCGTGCCGCCGGGCGGGGGCGTCACAGGTCCAGCACCAGCCGGTCCCCCGCCGCCCGCGACACGCAGATCGCCATGTCCGAGGCGCGCTCCGCCCCGGTCAGCGCCCGGTCCCTGTGCTCCACCGGGCCGGCCAGCACGCGGGTGCGGCAGGTGCCGCAGAAGCCCTGCCGGCAGGAGAACGCCACCCCCGGGACCGTCGCCCGCACCGCGTCCAGCACCGTCCGGTCGGCCGGGACGGCGAGCGTGGCGCCGGTGCGGGCCAGCTCGACGGTGAACGGCCGGCCGCCGAGCACCGGCGGTGCGCCGAACCGCTCGACGTGCAGCGCGTCCAGCCGCCCGGCCGGCAGGCCTGCCCACGCCCGCCGCGCCGCCGCGAGCATCGGGGCCGGGCCGCACAGGTAGCCGGTGCTGTGTTCGCCGGGGGCGTGCCGGAGCAGCTCCGTGCCGTCCGGCGGACCGCCGTGCTCGTCGTCCGGGCGGATCACCACCCGCGCCGGGTCCAGGCGGGCCAGCTCGCCGGCGAACGGCATCGACGCGCGGTCCCGCCCGGTGTGGACCAGCCGCCAGTCCGCGCCGGTGGCGGCCACCGCGCACACCATCGGCAGGATCGGGGTGATGCCGATGCCGCCGGCCAGGAACAGGTAGCGCGGCGCCCGGACCAGCGGGAACGCCGGACGCGGGCCGCGCACGGTGACCGACGCCCCGGGCCGCAGCGTGTGCACCTCCCGGGAGCCGCCGTCGCCGTCCGGGATCCGGCGCACCGCGATCCGGTACCCGCCGGTGTCGGCGGGGTCGCCGCACAGCGAGTACTGCCGCACCCGGCCCGAGGGCAGCTCGAGGTCCAGGTGCGCACCCGGGTGCCATGGCGGGAGCCCGGCGCCGTCGGGGGCGGTCAGCCGCAGGCTCACCACGTCGGTGGCCTCCCGGTGGACCTCGGCCACCGTCAGCCGCAGCGCCCGGGGCACCGCCGCGACGGGTGGCCGGCGTCCCGGGCGGTTCATCCGACCGGTCAGCCGCACCGCCGCGCCGACCGCCCGGAAGATCGGCCCCGGCCGGGACGCCGGTGCCGTCACTGCCCGGCCCGCTCGTCGGCGGCCCGCGCGGCCGGCGAGCCGGCCAGGTAGGCGACGGCCTGGCTGGTGGAGCCGTGCTGGCTGGGGTGGTAGCCGGGGCGCAGGTAGGGCAGCACGGAGGCGACCATCCGCCACGGGCTGGGCAGGCCGTAGCGGCGGTGCACCCGGATCGGGTCGAGCAGCCTCGGCCGGCGCCGCCCGGTCGGGTCGTTGGCCATCAGGAACAGCACCCCCTGCACCCACAGCGCCGCCATCCCCGGTGCGACCACCAGCATCTGCCGGACCCGCCGCGGGTAGCGCCCGTCCAGGTGCATGTACAGGTCGAACGCCACCGCCCGGTGCTCCACCTCCTCCGCGCCGTGCCAGCGCAGCAGGTCGAGCATGGTCGGGTCGACGCCGTGCTCGTCGAGCTTCGGCGAGTTGAGGATCATGTCGCCGAGCACGGCGGTGAAATGCTCGATGGCGGCCACCCCGGCCACCCGTTCCACCGTCCACTCCTCGCGGCGGGTGGCGGCCGCACGGCCGGTGAACTCCCGGTCGCCGAGCGCGCGGCGGAACAGCCAGCGGACCTGGCGGACGTAGGGCTCCGGGTCGGGCCCGTGCGCGGCGAAGTGGTCCAGCACGCCCTGGTGCGACTCGGCGTGCACCGCCTCCTGCCCGATGAACCCGCGCACCTCCTCGGCCAGCCGCTCGTCGCGCACCATCGGCAGCGCCTGGCTGAACAGCCGCACGAACCACCGCTCGCCCTCGGGCAGCAGCAGGTGCAGCACGTTCAGCAGGTGGGTGGCGAACGGGTCGCCGGGCACCCAGTGCGGCGGCAGCGCCGACCAGTCGAAACGCACGTCCCGGGGGCGCAGGTCCACCCGGTCCGGATCGCTGAGCTCGGTCATCGTCGACCTTCTCCTCGCCTGAGATGTCGCCTCAGATGCTGACCTCGCGGCGGGCGGCGGCCCGCAGCAGCGCCGGGGTCAGCCGGGACGCGACCAGCGCGACCCTGGCCTCGGGGGTGACCGGGGCGAGCGCGGTGTTGCGCTCCACCGCGCGGACGATCGCCCGGGCGGCCCGCTCCGGGGTGAAGTTGCGCCTGCCGTACACGGCGTGCGACGCGCGCTGCCGCCGGTCCTGCTCGGCGTCGTCCTCGCCGACGAACCGGGTGGTGGAGGTGATGTTGGTGTGCACCAGGCCCGGGCAGATCGCCACCACGCCGATGTCGTGCTCGGCCAGCTCGCCGCGCAGGCACTCGCTGAGCATCAGCACGGCGGCCTTCGTGGTCGAGTACGCCGGCAGCATGCGGGTGGGCAGGTAGGACGCCGCCGAGGCCAGGTTGACGATCCGGCCGCCCTCGCCCCGCGCCACCATCGGCTCGCTGAACACCCGGCAGCCGTGGATCACGCCCCACAGGTTGACGTCGATGATCCGCTGCCAGTCGTCGAGACTGGTGCGGGCGAACGGGCCGGACATCCCGATGCCGGCGTTGTTGACCACCACGTCCGGCACGCCGTGCTCGGCCAGCACCCGCTTGGCGAAGCCGGCCATCTCGTCGGCCGAGGAGACGTCCACCCGGTAGGCGCCCGCCCGGACCCCGCGCTCGGCGAGCTCGACGCGGGTCAGCTCGGCGGTGGACTCGTCCCGGTCGGCCACGACGACGTCGGCGCCCCGCTCGGCGAACAGCAGCGCGGTGGCCCTGCCGATCCCGCTGCCGCCGCCGGTGACCACCACAAGCTCGCCGCGGTGGCCGCGCCGCCTCCGGGCCCGCCGCGAACCCTGCCCGGCGGCCCGGACACCGGCGCGGGCCAGGTCGCGGGCGGCGGGAGCGCCGTCGA
>DASXJJ010000122.1:0-3678 GCA_036497465.1 Pseudonocardia sp.
GTCGGCCGAGCTTGCGATCACCCCGCGCGGCGAGCCGCTCGTCGGGGCCGCCGCCGCGCATGCGGTGTCGGCCGGGGCGGCCGAGCTGTTCCGGGACTTCGCCGACCGGGCCGGGGACCCGGTGCCGGTGATCGGCGCCCAGGGCGGTGCCCGGCTCGGGGCCGACCTCGTCGCGCTCACCGTCGGTGCGCTGCTCACCGCCGACGACCGGTCGGCCACCCACCTGGTGCTGGCGCACCCGGCGAGCTGGAGCGGTTACCAGCGCGCGGTGCTGCGGTCCGCCCTTACCTGCACCGCCGCGGCCGGCATCCCGACCACGCTGGTGAGCCGCCCCGTGGCTGCCCTGGCCGGGCTGGACGGCGAGGCCGGACCGGCGCTGGTCGTCGAGGTGGGCCGGCTCGCCACCGACGTGGCCCTGGTCGACCGGGGCTCGGTGCTGGACACCGGCGGCACGGACATGGCGGGCGCCGAGGCGTGGGACCGCGCGCTGGCGGGCCACGTGTTGAGCCAGCTCGCGGGAGCGGTCGACCGGACCGGGCGCGGCGAGCTGCTGGACCGGTGCCGGGCCGCCCGCGAGGAGCTCGCCACCCATCCCGCGACGGTGGTCGAGGTGCGCACGGCAGCCGGTGCCGAGCGGATCCGCGTGGTGCGTGCGGACTTCGAGGACCTGCCCCGCGACGGGGTCTCGTCGGTCGTCGCGGCCGTCGCCGAGGTGACCGCGCGGGCCGCCCGGCGGGACGTGCCGGTGCGGGTGGTGCTGGTCGTCGGCCCCGCCGCGGGCACCCCGCTGCTGGTCGGGGCGCTGGGCCGGCGGGAGGACTCGCGGGTCGTCGTGCCGTCGGGGCCGGAGTGGGCAGTGGCCCTCGGCGCGGTGCGGCTCGCCCGCCAGCCTGCCGGGCCGGTTCCGGCCCCGATGAGGACTACCGGCCCGAGCCACGACCCGAGACCGCGCACCACGGTTGAGCCGTCCCCGTCGCCGCCGCCGGGTGCGGTCCGTTCAGCGCCGCCGACGCGGAGCACCGGAGCGCCGACCGCCCCGCCGGCGACGCGCACGGCCGGGGCGGACGCGCGGAGCGGCGGGACCCGGGTGCGGGCCGCCGTCATCGGGATTGCCGCCGCGTTCGCGCTGTTGGTCGGAGGTGGCTGGGCGGTGTCCGGTGCCGCCGGCGGCCACGGCGGGGGCGGAGCGGGGCTCTCGATGAGCTGGGGCGGCCACGGCCACTGAGCCTCAGATGTCGGCCGTCTCCAACTCCTCGGTCTGGCCACGGATCGGAAGCGTGGCGAATACCGCCGGGGGCTCCCGCCACGGGTCGACCACCTGGCCGGAGCTCGCCGACTGGATCGCCCGCCACACCCGCTCCGGGGTGCACGGCATGTCGACGTGCCGTACCCCGAGGTGGGCCAGCGCATCGACCACCGCGTTCTGCACCGCCGGGGTGGCGCCGATCGTGGCGGCCTCGCCGATGCCCTTGGCACCGAGCGCGTTCAGCGGCGTCGGGGTCTCGGTGCTCGCCACCTCGTACGACGGAAGGTCGGCGGCGCTGGGCACCGTGTAGTCGGCGAGTGTGGCCGTCGTCGGGTTGCCGTCCTCGTCGAACCGCACGTGCTCCCACAGCGCCTGGGCGATGCCCTGCGCGATGCCGCCGTGCTGCTGCCCCCGCACGATCAGCGGGTTCAGCACCCGGCCGCAGTCGTCCACCGCGACGTGCCGCACCGGCGTGACGAAGCCGGTGTCCAGGTCGACCTCGACGACCGATACGTGGCTGCCGAACGGGTACGTGGCACCACCCTGGTCGATGTCCAGGTCGGAGCCCAGCGTCTCGCCTCGGTCGGCGGCGACCGAGGCCAACCGCGCCCAGCTCACCGACCGGTCCGGCACACCGACCACGCCGAGCTGCCCGTCGTCGGTCACCTCGATGTCGTCGGCGGCCGCCTCCAGCAGCTCGGCGGCCAGCTCGCGGGCCTGGTCGAGCACCTTGCCGGCCGCCCCGTGCACCGCGCTGCCGCCCAGCTGCAGGGACCGGGAACCGCCGGTGCCGCCGCCGCGCGGGACCACGGCCGTGTCGGACTGCACGAATTTGATCGACTCGACCGGGATGCCCAGCCGGTCGGACACCAGCATCGCGAACGACGTGGCGTGTCCCTGGCCATGCCCGGAGGTGCCCGCCGAGGCGGTCGCGGTGCCGTCGGCGTGCACCGTCACCGAGCCCCACTCCTGTGCTCCGCCCCCGGCGGTGATCTCCACGTAGCTGGCCAGACCGATACCCAGCACGGTGCGCGACCCGGACTCCCGGCGCCGGGTCTGTTCGGCCCGCAGCGCCGGGTAGTCCGCCAACCGCAGCGCCTCGTCCAGCGCCTTCGGGTAGTCACCGCTGTCGTACCGGGTGCCGACCGCGGTGGTGAGGGGGAACTCGTCGGCGCGCAGGAAGTTGCGCCTGCGCAGCTCGGCGGGATCGGTGCCCAGCTCCCGGGCGGCCAGATCGATGATCCGCTCCAGCAGCGCGCTGGCCTCCGGGCGTCCGGCGCCGCGGAAGGCCCCGACCGGTGTCGTGTTGGTCAGCGCCACCGCCGCGTCGTAGCCGATCTTCGGGATCCGGTAGACGCCCTGCGCCATCGCGTAGCTCGGCCCCATGGCCAGCGCGCCTCCGAAGCCGGCGTAGGCACCGGAGTCGCCCACCACCCGGATCCGCAGCCCGGTGATCTCCCCGTCCCGCTTCAGCCCCAGCTCGGCGTACTGCACCATCGCGCGGCCGTGCGGCATGCCGACCAGGTTCTCCGAGCGGGTCTCCGACCACTTGACCGGCCGGTTCAGCGTGCGGGCCGCCGCGACGGCCACACTGTGCTCCGCGACGATGCCTGCCTTGCCGCCGAACCCGCCGCCGACGTGCGGCGCGACCACCCGGAGCCGCTGGTCGTCGATGCCGAAGAGCTTGCCCATGAGCCCGCGCCAGGCGTGCGGCATCTGGGTGGAGACGTAGACGGTCAGCTCGAACCGGTCGTCGGGTCCGCCGGGCAGCACCGCGATCGCGTTGCCCTCCATCGGCACCACGGCCAGCCGCTGGTTCTCGATCCGCGCCCGCACCACCACCTCGGCGTCGGCCAGCGGGTCGTCGGCCGGATCGGACCGGATGCCGGCGGCCAGGTTGCCGCCGAGCTCCTCGAACTGGGCGGGAGCGCCCTCGGCCAGCGCGGCCTCCGGATCGACGACGGCGGGCAGCGGGTCGTAGTCGACCTCGACGAGCTCGGTGGCGTCGACGGCCGCGGTGGTCGACTCGGCCACCACGACGGCCACTATGTCGCCCACGAAGCGCACCTTGCCCCGGGCCAGCGGCGGCCGGGCGCAGGCGTCGTTGACCGCCATGAACGAGTGGTGGGCGGGAATCCCCAGGTCGTCCGCGGTGTAGACCGCGACGACGCTGGGGGCGGCGAGCGCGGCGGAGGCGTCGACCCCGGTGATGATGGCGTGCGGGAACGGCGAACGGACGAAGGCGAGGTGCAGCAGGCCGGCGCCCAGGTCGAGATTGTCGACGTAGGTGCCCTCACCGCGCATCAGCTCCGGGTCCTCCACACGGCGGACCTCGGTGCCAATCAGAGAACCAGGCATGCGAGGCAGCCTAATCCGGTTCGCGCCGAGGGCGCTGATGTTATCCACAGGGTCGGCCGGGCTCCCGGACGTCG
>DASXJJ010000123.1:0-11381 GCA_036497465.1 Pseudonocardia sp.
CATTCGTGGCCGCCGTCGCGGCCGGGCTCCTCAGTCCCGTCGACGGTCTACCCGCCGCGAAGTCCTCCGCGCCGTCCGTCGCGCTGTCCGACGGGCGACCCTGCGAGATCCGAACATGGCCCCTACCTCCTCTCCTAGACGCCGAGCTCAGCGGGGACCCGGCCCGATGCGATCGCATCGACCAGGGCCCGGTGGTCGCGGTCGTTCTGGTCCGCGTAGGCCTCGGCGAAGGCACGGACCGCGACGTCGAAGGAGGGGCCGCCGCCGAGGTAGGCCGCGATCGCAACCCGGTCCCCGGACCGCGCGTGCGCCCTGGCCAGCGTCCAGCCGCACACCTCGCCGTAGGCGCGCATGCCCTTCGGGACCATCGTCTCCACCTCGGCCGAGCCCTTCCAGTCCCGCAGCTGCCGCAGGTAGAAGTCCCGGGTCCGGCCGTCCATGCCGGGCACCCGGACCCAGCCGAGGAAGATGTCGCTGACCGCCTGCATCAGCCGCTGCCCGGTGACCACCCGCTGGCCGCCGTTGCCGAACTCGCTCGGCCCGAGGAACTGCTCGAGCACCGACGGCCCGGCCTCCTTGGCCTGCAGGAACAGCGGGTCCAGGTCCTCGCCGGCCCCGCAGTCCCCGCTGTCCCAGCCGAGCAGCAACATCATCCAGGAGCGGGTACCGACGCTGCCGACCCCGACGACCTTGCGGGCCATGTCCACCAGCCGGAACTGGTCCAGCAGGATCCGCCGCTCGGGCTCCAGGGTGTCCCGGTAGGTCAGCAGCAGGTTCCGCAGCTGCTCGTGCATCCGGTCGACCTCGGCGGAGGTGTCGAGCAGCTCGCGCAGCGGCACCACCAGCGGCGGTTCGGCCTTGAAGCTCGGCGTCCCGTCCTCGACGACCGCGAACCGGCCGAGCGCCCCGAGGTTGTCCCTGGTCTGCGCCTTCTTGGCGCTACGGGCCAGTGACTTGCGCTGGGCGGCGCGCAGCCGGACGTCGGTGAGCGACTCCAGCCGCTCGATGCCGGCGTGCGCGTACCAGACGTCCAGCATGTGCTGGCCGGCGAAACCGCGCATGGCGTTGCGGTACGCGGCGACCGTGGCCTCGACGATGCGCCCGCGCTCCTTGCCGGAGTAGCCGTTGGCCCGGCCGGCGATCTCCATGCTGGTCGCGAGGCGCTTGACGTCCCACTCCCAGGGGCCGGGCAGCGTCTCGTCGAAGTCGTTGATGTCGAACACGAGCCGCCGCTCGGGGGAGGCGAACAGGCCGAAGTTCGCCAGGTGGGCGTCGCCGCAGACCTGCACCGTCAGCCCGGAGCGGGGGGTCCGCGCCAGGTCGCTGGCCATCGGCAGCGCCGCGCCGCGGAAGAAGGCGAACGGTGAGGACGCCATCCGTCCGTACCGGATCGGCAGCAGCTCCGGCACCCGCTCGGCCCCCTGGCTCTCCAGCAGGGCCACCGGGTCGGGCCGGTCCGGGCCGGGGGTGAACTCGGCGTGGCTGGAGCGCGGTACCTCCGCGCGCGCCGCCTTCCCCCGCGAGGTCCGGTGCCGCCGGTCGGGGCGGGGTGTCGGGGGGCTCGCGGCGGGCTGGTGCCTGCGCCGGGCCGTGGTCGTCCGCGTCATCGCTGGTCCTCTTCATCGTCGGATCCGGGCCGTCGGCATCCCCTGCACCGGGTGAGCGCGGCCGGCCCGGCGGGCGGTGCCCGCCCCTCGGCGGCCGGCCCGGCGGGCGGTGCCCGCCCCTCGGCGGGCACCCTGCCGCGGCGATCCACCTCAGGCGGCGTCGTGCAGCTCTCGGCCGTGCACCAGGATCGCGTAGATGATGATCACGTCGATCGCGATGACGATCGTGGACCAGAGCGGGTAGGCCGCGATGAACGCCAGGTTCACGATCGCGCTGACCCCGGCCAGCACGACGCCCATCACCAGGGCGGCTGTGTTTCCCTTGATCAGGCCGATCCCGATCACCACGGCCAGGATGCCGATGATGAGGTGCGTCCAGCCCCATGCGGTGTAGTCGACGCTGACCACCAGACCGTTGGCGCCGACCAGGTAGTAACCCCGGTCGAACAGCGCGACGAGGCCCTCGATCGCCTGGAACGCCCCGAGCATGATCAGCATGACGCCGGCGAAGACGACCCAGCCGGTCCATCCGCTGACCTCCGCGGATCTCCCGGGTGTGTACCCCTCGGCGCTGGTGGCCTGTCGGGGGGCCGGCGTGACGGGTGCGGTCTTGGGTCCTGTCGTATCGGTCATGGCGTGTCCCTCGATGGGTGAAGTGGGGCCCGCCGCGTCCGCGGTGGGTCGGTGCTCGTGCTCGTCGCCGGGCGACGGCGGCCGGCGACGTGCCCGATGGTCGTGCCGAACCGGGACGAAGTCCTCACCCGAAGCGGGTTAGCCGGTCGTCCCCGGGGGACCGGGTAGCCTGAGAACGGCCGTTCCCGGGCACCGAGGCGAGGAAGGACCGGCGTGGACCAGGACACCGCGCGCACCCGGCTGCTGGACGCCGCCGAGCAGCTCTTCTACGGCAGGGGCATCCAGTCGGTCGGGATGGACGACATCCGTACCGCGTCGGGGGTGTCGCTCAAGCGCGTGTACCAGCTCTACCCGGCGAAGGACGAGCTGGTCGCCGCCTACCTGGACCGGCGTGACGAGCAGTGGCACGCGCGGCTGGCCGGGCACGTGTCCGCCGCCGGGACCGACCCGGTGACCCGGGTGCTCGCGGTGTTCGACTGGCTGGGCAGCTGGTTCGGCGAGCCCGGCTTCCGCGGCTGCGCGTGGATCAACTGCTACGGCGAGCTGGGGACGGTGTCGCCGCTGGTCGCCCGGCACGCCGCGGCGCACAAGACGCGGTTCCGCGGGTACCTGGCCGGGCTGGTGACCGAGGCGGGGCTGCCGGCCGGGCTGGCCGACCAGCTCAGCCTGCTCGCCGAGGGCGCCATGGTCACCGCGGGCATCTTCCGGGGCACCGCCCCCGCCCGCGACGCGCGCGCCGCCGCCCAGGCGCTGATCGAGCACGCCTCGGAGGCCTGACCGGGCAGTGCGCCGGCCCGCCGGTCAGCCCGTGGGCAGGGGCTGCTCCGGGCAGCCGCCGAGCACCCGGGCGATCGCGTCCCGCTCGGCCGGGGTGACCCACAGCCGGTACCGGGCCTTCACCGCCACCTGCCGGGCCACGTACCGGCAGCGGTAGGCCTTGTTCGGTGGCAGCCAGGTGGCCGCGTCGCCGTCACCCTTGCTCTCGTTGGTCGGGCCGTCCACCGCGACCAGCTCCAGCGTGTCGTTGGCCAGCTCCGCCCGCCGGGGGTCCGGGAGCTGCTGGGCGCCGGTCTGCCAGGCGTCGGACAGCGCCACCACGTGGTCGATCTGCACCGCCGTGCTGGTCCGCGCGCCCCGGCTGAAGGCGATGGTGCGGCCGGTGTACGGGTCGGACAGCCGGCCGCTGAGCACCACGCAGTCGTGCGTGCCGGGCTTGAACCGCTCGCCGGTGAGGTCCCGGGCCAGTACCTGGTTGCGCTGGTCGCAGCCGTCGTGGTCGACGTCCTTCCAGGCCTGGCCGAACCGCGCGCGGGTGTAGCCGGTACGCGGCGCCCTGCCCTTCACCGGCAGCGCCCGCAACGCCTCGAGGGCGGTGCCGTGGCCCGCCGCGCCCGGGCCCGCGGTCCCCTGGCCGGCCGCGGCGCTGTCCGCCTGCTCCACCGCCCTGTCGATGTGCAGCACCTGGGCGCCGCAGCCGCCGGCGAGCGTCGTGACGAGGGCGACGGCGCACCCGGTCGCGAGCATGCGGTGCAGGCGGGACATGGGAGCAGCTTCGGGTACCCGGACCGGAACCCCCGCCACGCCACGCCGTGGGGTGACCGACCCGACGCCCGCCCTCCGCCGCGCGGGACGGCCGCGACGTCCGGCGGTACGGGGGAGACCGGCTCAGACGTCGCCGAGCATCCGGTTGAGCGCGGGCGCGACGTCTCGGTGCGACCGGATCGGGGCCAGCCGGCCGTGGCCGAGCTGGGCGAGCTGCCCGCCCAGCTCCGCGTCGTGCTCGCCGTCGGTCTCCAGCAGCACGTGCAGCGTGCCGAAGCGGGCGGCCAGCGGGCGCGGGTCCGGCCCGGCGTTGTGCACGGCGTCGGAGAGCAGGATGCCGCAGCGACGGCGAGCCCGGGACGCGCGCAGCTGGGCGAGTCCGACGGAGAGCGCGAACTCGACGTTGGTCAACCCCTTGGCCGGGATGGCGAGCAGGTCGTCGAGCAGCCGTGCCCCGGCCGGTGCCGGCCCCATCGGTCGGACCACCGCGGCGTCCTTCCAGAACGCCACCACGGCCAGCTCCGCCGCCCCACCCGAGCAGGCGAGCTCGCCGGCCAGCGCACCCACGGTGGCCGCCGCGATCCGGGTCTTCTCCCCGCGCATCGAGCCGGACACGTCGATCATCAGGGTCACCGCGCGCGGCATCCGCACCCGCTCGCGCACCACGATGTCGGTGTCCTCGGGAACCGGCCGCTCGGTGAGCATCTCCAGCGTCCGGTCCAGGTCGATGTCGTCGGAGTTGTACCGGTAGGGCACGCTGGCCAGCTGCCCGCCGGCGCCGCGGGCCGTCGCGCGGTCCCGGCCCCGGGTCGGCACGGACAGCTTGGCGGCGATCCGCCGGGCGAGCGCGCGTACCTCGGGGGCGAGCACGCCGTCCTCCCGGACCTCCGCGAGGGTGTGCCGCTCACCGGCCTCGGTGGTGGCCACCCAGCCCTGCGCGGGCCGGCGCGCGCGTTGCGCGGCGTCCGAGCCGGGCCGCCGGTCGGGTCCGCTGCTCTCCGCGACCGCCCCGCTGCCGCCCGGGTGGAACACCAGCGGCGCGGTGTCCAGGCGCTTCGGTTTCCTGCGCAGCGGGGCGAGCGCCCGGCCGGGACGCTGCCCGCTGCCGGGCAGTCAAGTCGGTTCGGGCACCCGCAGCGTGTGCGGCCCGCCGCCGGCGCGCGCCGGGGCCAGCACGAAGTGCGACTCCCACAGCTCGCGGATGATCTGCTCGGGGCTGGCCGTCGCCGTCTCGTCCACCCCGATGCGCCCGGACAGCGCGAGCAGCGCGGCGTCCAGCACGACCGCCCGGTAGCACTGCTCGGCGTTCTCACCGGCCCCGCCGCCCGAGCCGTTGCCCGAGCCGCCGCCCGAGCCGTTCCGCGCCCCGGCACCGGACGGCCCACCCGCGACACCGCGGATCTCGGTCAGCGGGGTGGCCACGGCGACCAGGTCGATCGCGCCGCGCACGCTGGAGCCGTGCCGCAGGTCGGGGTGCTCGCGGGTGGACCGGGTGATCGCCACCGCGTCGGCGACCAGCCGCTCCTCGGGGGGAGTGGACGACGTGCTGCGCAGCGCGACGATCCGCCGGTCCTCCTCCGGGGTCTGGTAGGTCAGCGAGAGCCGGCACAGCCGGTCGTACACCGCCGCGCTGATCCGGGTGGTGCCGACGTTGTCGTACGGGTTCATCGAGGCGACCAGCCGGAACCGGTCTGACGCGCCGATCCGGCCCACCCTCGGCACGTTGACCTCCCGCTCCGCCATCGCGGTGAGCAGGGTGTTCAGCGTGTCCTCGGGCGCGCGGTTGAACTCCTCGACGTAGAGGAAGCCGCCCTCGCGCATCGCGGAGACCAGCGGGCCGGGCACGAAGTTGTCCGCGCTGTAGTCCTCGCGCAGCACCCGCGCCGGGTTGTGGTGCCCGACGAGCTTGGCCGGGGTGAGCTCCGCGTTGCCCTCCACGAAGTGCAGCGGGATACCCCAGGACTCGGTGATCGCGCGCAGGATCGTGCTCTTCGAGGTGCCCGGTGGACCCTCGAGCAGCAGGTCCCGCCCGGCCACCACCGCGGCCAGGATGAGGTCGAGCTCGTGTTCCCTGCCGACCACCAGGCGGGCCAGCTCGGCCCGCCTGGTCGCCAGGCCCTTCTCGTCGGTCATGCCACCTCAGACGTTCGGGAACTTGTAGGGCGCCGTGCCGCCCGCCTCGACGGGCAGTTGGACCCCGGTGATGTAGCGGGCCTCGTCGGAGGCCAGGAACAGCACCGCGTTGCTGATGTCGACGGCCTCCACCCAGGGGATGGGCAGCGCGTGCATCGCCTTCATCAGCTCCTCGGCGTCCTCCTTCGACGGGTTCTCCAGCTGCGGCACGAACAGCGAGCGCACCCCCGGGTTGTCGATCATCGGGGTGTCCACCGTCGTGGGGTGCACGCTGTTGACCCGGATGCTGTGCGGCGCCAGTTCGATGGCCAGCACCTTCATCAACCCGACCACGCCGTGCTTGGCCGCGGTGTAGTGCGCCAGGTTGCCGAACGCGACCAGGCCGGCCGTCGAGCTGGTGAGGATGATCGAACCGCCGGTGCCCTGCTCGATCATCCGGGGGATCACCGCCTTGGCGGTCTTCCACACCCCGGTCAGGTTGACGTCGATCATCTCCTGCCAGACGTCGTCGGTCAGCTCCCAGGACGGCGCGAAGCTGGCGATGCCGGCGTTGGCGGACACGATGTCGATGTGGCCGAACTCGGCCACCGCCTCGTCCACCACCGACCGCAGCGCCGACGAGTCGCGCACGTCGGCCTGCCGCGAGATGATCCGCCGGTCCAGGTCCTCCACCAGCTTGGTCGTGGTGGCCAGGTCCTCCGAGGTGGCGCCGGCGTAGGGCACGGTGTCGAAGCTCGAGCAGATGTCCACCGCGACGATCTGCGCGCCCTCCTCGGCCAGCCGTACCGCGTGCGCCCTGCCCTGGCCGCGCGCCGCGCCCGTGATCAGGGCGACCTTGCCCTCGACCCGTCCCATCGCCGTCCTCCGCTCCGTTGCGTGTGGTCCCGGTCACCCGAGGCTAGTGCAGCCCGGGTGGTCGCAGGTGTCGCGAAACAGAGCGGTCGGTGGATCACCCGCTCGGGGCGGGCCGGGCGTGCGCGCCGGTCGGGACGCGCACCCGCGCGGGGCCGGCCACCGCCAGCAGCGCCGTGCCGCCCGCGATGAGCAGCTGGCCGAGCACCCCGTACGGCATGAAGATGTGGTTCTCCAGGAACAGCCAGCCGCCGGCGAGCACCAGCACCCCGCCGGGCAGCACCCACGGGCCGGCCCGGCGGGCCAGCGCCACGGTGACCAGCGTCCCGGCGGCCAGGAAGCACCAGGAGCCGACCAGGCCCAGCCCGTCTCCGACGCGGAACAGCGGCCGGGTGTCGCCGCCGTCCTCGGCGACCAGACCGGCGCCGATGCCGGACAGCACGTCGAGCGCGGTGTAGAAGGTGGCGTAGCCGTAGCCGGCGACCCGGGCCAGCCACGCCACCGGCGAGCCGTCGCCGCGCACCAGCACGCCCAGGGCCAGCGCGGTCAGCGGGAACACCGGGACCAGGTAGACGTGCATGCTCCACCAGTGGTGGGCGGTGGCCTGGCTCAGCCCCGTCGGGTGGGTGGTGCCGACCGCGGCCAGCAGCAGCGCGGGCACCGCCAGGAGCAACCCGCGTGTCCACCGCATGCGACCCAGCGTGGCACGGTGTGCCCGAGGACGGGGTGTGCGCCCGAACGGGGTCCGTCGACTGGGCCGTCCGTCAGCTGCGGAGGGCGACCGAACAGCCGGTGGATCGCCACGGAATGGTGGCATCGCCCTCATCCGGCCGCCGCAAGGTGGGGAGTAAGCCCACTTCGTCCTACCCTGGGCGGATGGCGGCGACCGAGTATCCGGGGTTCACCCTGGACGAACAGCTGTGTTTTGCCTTGCACACGGCGTCGCGCGCGATGACCGGGTGCTACCGCCCTCTGCTCGACGAGATCGGGCTGACCTACAGCCAGTACGCCGCGATGCTGGTGCTCTGGGAGCACGACGGCGCCCCGCTCGGTGAGCTGTGCGACCGGCTGGCGCTCGACTCCGGGACGATCTCACCGCTGCTCAAGCGCATGGAGGCGCAGGGGCTGGTGACGCGGCGTCGGCGCCCCGAGGACGAGCGGACCGTGCACGTGGAGCTGACCCAGGCCGGTCGCGCGCTGCGCGGCCGCGCGGCGGCGGTGCAGTCGAGCGTGGTGGAGGCCACCGGTCTCGCCTCGGCCGAGCTGGCGACGATGCGTGACGACCTGCACGCGCTGGCGGAACGGCTGCGCGCCGCCGAGGTCCACCCCGGCCCGGTGTCCGGGGCTCGGTAGCGCACCCTCGGCACGGTCCCCGGCGTCAACCGGCCGGGCAGACGGTGCGCAGCGCCACGTCCAGCGCCTGGCGGTGCAGCGCGTCCAGCGGCCGGCCGGCCCGCTCGTGGGCGGCGGCCAGCTCCGCGCGGCAGCGGGTGGCGTCGTGCCGGGTGGCGGCGGTGTCGGCCAGGTCGCGCAGCACGGCGTCGGTGATCACGTCCAGCTGGGGTCGCACCTCGGTGGCCAGGTCCGGCCGGCCCGCCGGCCGCTGGGCGGGGTCGGCCTGCCACCGCGCGTACAGCCCCCGCTGCACCACCTTGCTGGCCTCGATCTGGTCGGCGAAGAACCGGGCGGCCTCCGCCGGATCCACCCCCAGTGCCTCCGCTCGGCGGCCGGCCGCCGCCTGCACCTGCTGTTCCCTGGCGGGGTCGTCGATGGGGTCGCCGGTGCCGAACTTGGCGGCCGCCACGGTGTCCCCGACCCGGATGCGGCGCACCGCCACGTCGGCCAGCGCGGTCAGCGACGCGGGGGCGGGCGGCGCGGCGGCGGGCGGCGGGGCCGGCGGCGCGCCACCGGCGGAGGGTGCCGGTCCGCCGCAGCCGGCGGTCGCGGCGGTCGCGGCGACGGCCAGCGCGCCGAGGGCGGTGCGGCACGCGAGCCGGCGCCGAGCGGTGATCATGCAGGTCACTCTAGAACCGCTCAGCCGTCCGCGAAGACGGCGGTGGCCGCCCGCTTACCGGACACCACGGCGCCCTGGATGGACGCGGTGTCGCGGTGGTCGCCGCACACGTACAGCCCGGGGCGCACCCGCACCGGCCGGCGGGGGCGCAGCGGCGGCGGCTGCGCGGGCAGCGCGTCCCGCACCGGGTAGCTGGCCAGGTGCCGCCAGCCGCCGGTGTCGGTGCCGTAGAGCACGGCCAGCCGGGCGCGGACCCGCCGCTCCAGGTCGTCGGCGTGGTCCACCCCGAGCACCGAGGTGGACACCAGCGCCTGGCCGGGCGGCGCGTAGGTGGGGGCGGCGTTGGTGAGTACGACGGTGTTGACGATCAGGTCGTTCTCGGCGTCCAGCAGCAGGACCGGTTCGTCCAGCGGGGCGCGCGTGGTCGAGTGGTAGAGCGTGGTCACCCCGTGCATCTCCGGTGGCCGGGCCAGCTCGGGAAACTCGCCGCCGAGCAGCGCGGACGCCGAGCGCGGGTCGGCGGCCACCACCACGGCCCGCGCGGCCAGCTCGCGGCCGTCGGCCAGCTCCGCGCCGCCGTCGTGCACCGCGCGCACCGGCGTCCGCAGCTCGACCGTCCCCTCCGGCAGCCCCCAGGACAGCTGCTGGGCCAGCTCGCCCATGCCCCGCGCCGGTACCCCCAGCGTGCCGCGCGCGAAGCTGCGCCACACCAGGTGGAAGAAGTGGCTGGAGGTGCTCAGCTCGCGCTCCAGGAACACCCCGGACAGGAACGGCCGCAGGAACCCGTCCACCATCGACGCGGACAACCCCCACCGGCGCAGCGCGGAAGCGGTGGACTCGTCGGGGGTGCGCAGCAGCCGGGACGACGGGGTCAGCAGGTCCCGCCCGGCCAGCACGGCCACCGCGGCCTTGTCCCGCGCCGTGCCGATCGGTGACCGCGCGGTGGCCAGCGCGCCGGTGGGCCGCCGCCGGGGGTCGACCATCCGGTACCGCCGGCCGCCGGAGTAGACCAGCGCTCCGGGCAGGAAGGCGCCCAGCTCGAGCGTGGGCAGGTCGAACATCCGGGGGACGGCCGGGTAGCCGGTGTTGAGGACCTGGAAGCCGCGGTCGCAACGGAACCCGTCGACCAGGTCGGTGCGCACCCGCCCGCCCACCCCGTCGGCGGCCTCGACCACCCGCACCGAGCGGCCGCGACGCAGCAGCTCCCGCGCGCAGCTCAACCCGGCCAGGCCGGCCCCGACGACCAGTACGTCCACCTCAGACACGCGATGACCGTATTGGTTTCCCGGGCGGCGCGCGCGGTCCGGGTCCCGCACCTGAACGCGCGATGAACTCGGCCGCAACGACGGGCGCGGACCACCCGGCGGGTGGGACCCTGTCCGGGAGAGCCGACCCGAACGCAGCAGGAGGAGGACCATGACCTCGGTCGAGCGCGCCGTCAACGAGTTCCGGCGTACGCCGCACGCGGTGGGGCATTCCGAGCGCACCCGCGATGAGCTCCGGGAGGCGCTGAAGTCGGCCGACCTGCTGGACAGCGTGCAGAACCTCTCGGTGCACGAGCTGGACGACGACGACGCGATCCTGATCGGCTCGAGCGGCGAGGAGATCGCCACCTGGAAGCAGGACTACCCCTACGGCGAGCGGATGACCCGCGACGAGTACGAGTCGATCAAGCGGCCGCTGCAGATCGAGCTGCTGAAGATGCAGTCCTGGGTCAAGGACACCGGGCAGCGGGTGGTGGTGCTGTTCGAGGGCCGTGACGCCGCCGGCAAGGGCGGCACGATCAAGCGGTTCACCGAGCACCTGAACCCCCGGGGCGCGCGGGTCGTCGCGCTGGGCAAGCCCACCGAGCGCGAGCGCACCCAGTGGTACTTCCAGCGGTACTTCAACCACCTGCCGTCCGCCGGGGAGATCGTGCTGTTCGACCGGTCCTGGTACAACCGCGCGGTCGTCGAGCGGGTGATGGGCTTCTGCACGCCCGAGCAGTACCAGGAGTTCATGCACCAGGTGCCGAGCCTGGAGGAGGCGCTGGTCGACAACGGGATCCACCTGATCAAGCTGTGGTTCTCGGTGTCCCGGGACGAGCAACGCACCCGGTTCACCATCCGGGTCATCGACCCGCTGCGGCAGTGGAAGCTCAGCCCGGTCGACCTGGCCGCGCTGGACCGCTGGGACGACTACACCCGGGCCAAGGACGAGATGTTCCACGGCACCAACACCTCGGCCGCGCCGTGGACCGTCGTGCGCAGCAACGACAAGAAGCGCTGCCGGATCGCGGCGTTGCGCTGGGTGCTGTCCGGGCTGGACTACCCGACGAAGGATCCCGAGGTGGTCGGCACGCCGGACCCGCTGCTGGTCGGGTCGCCGCACGAGGTGTACGAGCGCAGCGAGCGCGAACGCTGAGCGGCCCGGTCCGTTCTGAGCAAACCTCAGAACGGCAATTCTCAGTAATTAATGAGCCACGCTCAGTTTACTTATAATGCAATGGTTCGCTGCTTCCAGCGGGTAACCGGTCGGTCGCCCGATGGAACAAAGGATCGCATGTGACCCCTGGACTGAAAGCCTCGATCACGAGTGTGGTGATCGCCGCGGCGATCACC
>DASXJJ010000124.1:0-76556 GCA_036497465.1 Pseudonocardia sp.
GCCGACCTTGCCCACGGCGGTGTCGAACACCGGCCAGCCCAGGTTGCCGGGCCGGAAGTAGTACTTCTCCCAGAACCCGGGCAGCTGCGGGATGTGGTGCTTGCGGTACTTGCCCAGGTAGCTGCCGTCGGCGTCGATCACGGCGGCGGTGTTGTAGTAGAACCCGGAGCTCTCCAGCTCGTACACCGGCACCACCAGCACCATGCCCAGCTCCCTGGCCAGTGCGCACATCCGCTGGGTGGTCGGCCCGTCCGGCACCGGCTCGGCCCACTGGTAGTGCTTCTCCTCCTGCACCTGGCAGAAGTACGGCGCGTTGAAGACCTCCTGGAAACCGATGATCTTGGCGCCCTGCTCGGCGGCCTCCCTGGCGTACTTCTCGTGGAGGTCGGTCATCGACGTGGAGTCGCCGGTCCACTTGGTCTGCACCAGGGCCGCCCGGACGAGGTTCGGCATGGCTGCTCCCTCGATCTGGTCATCCGTAGAGTTCCGGACGATATTGTTCACCCAGTAGTGTGGCAATGATTGGTTTGTTACAAATCAATTTCTCGCGCGGAGCGTCGCCGGAAGGGAGTAGCGGATGCTGCCCCACGTCGACCGGATCGCCGCGACCGCCGAGGACCGCACCGCGGCCGGCATCGCGGCCGCCGTGAACCGCCTGATCAAGTCCGGTGAGCTGCCCGTCGGCTCCCGGCTGCCGACCGTCCGGGTCCTCGCCCAGGCGCTGGGCACCAGCCCGACCACGGTGAACGAGGCGTGGCGCTCGCTGGTGCGGATCGGCGCGGTGCACACCCGGGGCCGCAACGGTTCGTTCGTCGCCGACGGCAGGCGCGCCAGCCGGCCGTCCCGGTTCTGGCGGATCGCCAGTGCGGCCGGCGAGTTCGCCCGCGACCTGTCGTCCGGGGTACCCGACCCGGAGCTGCTGCCCGCGCTACCCGGCCTGGCCAGGGGCCCCCGGCTGTCCGGCTACCTCGACTCCCCCGTGCTGCCCGCGCTGGAGCGGCTGATCCGGGGCTCCTGGGGGCACGACCCGGAGTGCCTCACCGTGGTGGACGGCTCGCTGGACGCGGTGGACCGGGTGCTGACCAGCCTGCTGAGCCTCGGCGACGTCGTGGTGGTGGAGAATCCCACGTTCCCGCCGTTCCTGGACCTGCTGGAGATGGTCGGCGCGCGACCGCTGCCGGTGGCCACCGACACCGACGGCATGGTCCCGGACGCGTTGCGCGCCGCGCTCGCCGACGGCGGGGTGGAGCCCACCGCGGTGCTGCTGCAGCCCCGGGCGCACAACCCCACCGGGGCCAGCCTCACCCCGGCCAGGGCCGGCGAGCTCGCCCGGGTGCTGCGCACCGCCGCACCGGGCTGCGTGGTGGTGGAGGACGACCACATCGGCGACATCGCCGTGGCCGACCCGGTGAGCCTGGCCGCGTGGCTGCCGGACCGGACGGTCACCGCGCGCAGCTTCTCCAAGGCCTACGGCCCCGACCTGCGGCTGGCCGCGCTGGGCGGGCCGGCCACCCTGGTCGAGCCGGTGATCGCGCGGCGGAACCTGGGGCCGGCGTGGTCGTCCCGGCTGCTGCAGCAGCTGCTCGCCGACATGCTGGCCGACCGGGGCTGCGCGGCGGCGGTCGCCCGGGCCCGCGAGGTGTACGCGCGGCGGCGGGAGGCGCTGGTGGCCGCGCTGGCCGGGCGCGGCGTGCCGGTGGTCGGGCGGGACGGGTTCAACCTCTGGCTGCCGGTGGAGCACGAGCGGGACGCCCTGGTGGTGCTGGCCGCCCAGGGCATCGGCGCCGCACCGGGGCAGCCGTTCCTGGCCGCGCCGGTGGCCGGCGACCACCTGCGGATCACCACGGCCACGCTGGCCGAGCGGGACGCCGCGCCGGTGGCCGACGCGCTGGCCGACGCGGCCCGCCGGGGCGAGCGCCCGCTGCACCGCTGACGAGGTTCTTGCGCGCGGGCGGGCGGGCGACCAGCATGGGCGGGTGCGTCGCGCCGTCGCCTCGGCACGCGGACGGCTCGTCCGGTGGACCGCCCGGCGCGATCCCGCCCTCGCCGCCCTGCGCAAAGCCGTGCGGGTCACCCTGGTGGCCTGCGTGGGTTTCTTCGTGTGCCGGTACGCCGTCGGCGACGCGACGATGGCCACCTACGCGACGTTCGGGGTGATCGCCCTCGGCGCGCTCGCCGACGTGTCCGGTCCGCCCGCCACCCGGACCCGCACGCTGCTCGCGGCGCTGCCGGTGGGCCTCGTGCTGGTCACCGTGGGCACCCTGCTGTCCGCGCACACCTGGTCGGCGGTGCTCGGGATCCTCGTCGTCGGGTTCCTGGTGTCCTTCGCGAGCGTCGGCGGTTCCCAGCTGGTCGGCCTGGCCACCGGGCTGCAGCTGTTCTACATCCTGCCGTGCTTCCCGCCGTACGCCCCGGAGACGCTGCCGCAGCGGCTGATCGGGCTCACCGTCGGCATCCTGCTGCTCACCGTCGCCGACCGGCTGCTGCTGCCGGCGCCCGCCCCGCCGACCTTCGCCGCCAAGGTGGCCGACGCCGCCGGCGCGGTGGCCCGGTTCCTCACGGCGGTCCGCACCGCGCCGGGCGCCGGGCACGGCGAGCTGGCGGCGCTGGCCGCCACCGCCACGGCGGGGCTGCGGCTCACCGCGATGCCCGCGGCGCGGCGGCCCACCGGCCCGGGCCGACGGGACCGAGGCATCACCCACGCCGCGGCCAGCGTGCGGATCATCAGGGAGCGCACCGGCCTGCTGGACGAGCTGCTCAGTGCCCCGGGCACGCCGCCGACCGAGCTCACCGGGCGGCTGTTGGCCGCCATCGACGGCACGCTCATCTCGTCCGCCGACGCGCTGCGCGGCACGGCGCCACCGCCGACCGGCGCCGAGCTGGTCACCGCGATCGGCACCTACCTCGACCGCAGGGCCGGCTGGGTCGCCGAGCACGGCGACGGCGCCGAACTGCCCGCCGTGGTCCGCGCCGGGGTGGCCGCGCGGGGCGTCGCGGAGTCGGCGCTCGGTCTGGTGGCCGGGGTGCGGGCGACGCTCGGTGCCGCGCCCGAACCGGGTGCCGCGACGCCCCCGACCGCCTGGTACGCCCGTGACTCCACTGCCCGCCTGTGGTGGATGCGGCTGCGCGGGCACCTCACGCCGCGCTCGGTCTACCTGCAGAACGCGCTGCGGCTGGCGCTGGGGCTCGCGCTGGCCAGGACGCTGGTCGACGTGCTCGACCTGTCCCACGGCCTGTGGGTGCTGCTGGCCACCCTGACCCTGATGCGGACCTCGCTGCAGGCCAGCGGGTCGGCCCTGGTGCCGGCCGCGGTGGGCACGCTGGCCGGTGCGGTGTTCAGCGCCGGGCTGCTGATCGCCATCGGTGACAACCTGGCGGTGTACGCCGCGCTGCTGCCGGTGGCCATGGTGGTGGCGTTCGCCGCCGGCCCGATGTTCGGCCCGCCGTACGCCCAGGGCGGGTTCACCGTGGTGGTGGCGATGCTGTTCGCCCAGCTGGCCCCGGCGAGCTGGCAGCTCGCCGGCGACCGGCTGGTGGACGTGCTGGTCGGCGGCCTGATCGGGCTGGCCACCGGGGCGGCGGTGTGGCCGCGCGGCGGGGCGATGGAGATCCGCCGGATCGCCACGGCCACGCTCCGCGCCGGGGCGCACGACATCGTGCGCACGGTGGACGCGCTGACCGGCTTCCGGCCACCGACGCTGCAGCGGCCCAGGACCGCGACGCTCGGGACGCTGTTCGAGAGCACGTTCGCCCAGTACCGCTCCGAGCCGGCGCACGACGACACCGACTGGCTGGGCGTGCTGGAGGTGACCGTCCGGCTGGGCGGCGACGCCGAGATCCTGCTCGGCCGGCACCAGGGCTGCACCCGGCTGCCGTGGTCCGGCCTGGCCGCGCGGCTGGACGAGTTCGCCCGCCTGGTCGCCGGCGACTACCGGCAGATCGCCACCGCGGTCGACGAGCGCGAGCCCGCCACCTGCCACTCGGCCGAGCTGGTCTCCCGGCTGCACACCCACCCGCTCGGCGTGAACTTCGCCGCCCACCCGTACGAGGCACTGCGCGCGCTGGACGCCTGGGGATGGCTCTACGCGCTGTCCTACGACCTGGGGCGGGTCGAGCGGGCCCTCGACCGGGCAGGCCCCGCCGCCGCGCCGGCCCCCTCCGTCGCGCGCGCCACCTGACCCGCCGCCCCGGCTACGGTGCCGGGATGGTCGTGGTCGTGGTGATGGGGGTGTCCGGCTCCGGCAAGTCCACCGTGGGCGCCGCGCTGGCCGGCCGGCTCGGGGTGGGGTTCGCCGACGGCGACGCGTTCCACCCGCCGGCCAACGTGGCGAAGATGACCGAGGGTCAGCCGCTCTCCGACGACGACCGCCTGCCCTGGCTGGACGCGCTCGCCGGCTGGGTCGGCGGGCACTCGGACACCGGCGGGGTACTCGCGGCGTCCGCGCTCAAGCGCCGCTACCGGGACCGGCTGCGCGCCGGCGGCCGGGTGTGGTTCCTGGAGCTGACCGGCGACCGGGAGGTGCTCGCCGAGCGGCTGCGCCGGCGTACCGGCCACTTCATGTCGGTGCGGCTGCTCGACTCGCAGCTGGCCGACCTCGAGCCGCTGCAACCCGACGAGCCGGGCCGCGCCGTGGCGCTGGACCGCCCGGTGGGAGACCTGGTCGAGGACGCGGTCGAGGCGCTGCGCGCCGGCGGGGCGGGCGCCGGCTAGGCGCGGTGACCCCGGTCAGGGCAGGCGGGGACGGGTGGCCGCCGGACGGTGCTCCACGCGCAGCCGGTCGGCCAGCCGCTCGCGGACCGCGTCCGTGGCGCCCTCGTCGAGCACCAGGTGCTCCAGCATGGCCTCCAGCACGTCACCCCGGGCGACGCCGGGGACGTCCAGCCGGCGCGCGGTCTCCCGGCACCAGGCGGTGAGCCTGCGGTGCAGCCCGGGCGGGAGCTCGACGGGCAGCCGCACGGACCTCGCCGGCTCGTAGTCCCCTGCGACCTCGTCCACCCCACCCATCCGGAAATGGTAGCCAGGACAGCAATCCACCATTGGGGGACCATCGAAGCGTTCACGCGATGTTGACAGACGGACCGACGGCCGTCCGGGGCGGTCAGAGGGAGCGCACGCCGGTGGGCGTCGACGGTCGCGCCGTCCCCGGCTGGCCGCCGCGCAGCGCCATCGCCAGCAGCGCCACCCCGACCAGGGTCACCGCCAGGCCCAGGCAGCGCGCCGGGAACGTGGCCGGCGTGGCGAACGACTCGCCGAACACCACGGTCCCCAATACGACCCCGACCACCGGGTCGATCGCCATCATCGCGGCCAGCGAGCCGCCGAGCGGGCCGGCCTGGAACGCCGCCTGGCTGAGCAGCGTGCCGGCGCCGCCGCAGGCCAGCGCGGCCCACAGCTGCCAGCTCTGCGCCAGGCCGACCAGGCCCTCGGCCCCCAGCACCGCGCCCCAGGCCTTGCCCAGCGCGGCGGAGGTGGCGAGCAGCACGCCGGCCGAGGCACCGAGCCCGAGGCAGCGCAGCATGCCGGCCCGCGTCAGGCCCACGGTCAGGGTGACCGCCAGCATCGCGCCGACCAGCACCAACCCGGGCGTCCACGCCTCCGCGTCGACCGGGGCCTGCGCCGCCTGCTTCGGCATCACGGCCAGGAAGATCGCCAGGCCGAGCACCACCAGGCCGGCGGACAGCATCGCCCTCGGCGTGACCGACCGCCCGGCGAGCTTCTGCAGGGCCAGCGCCACCACCAGGCCGAGCGTGAGCACCGGCTGCACCAGCGACAGCGCGCCCAGGTTCACCGCGACCAGGTGCAGCGTGACCCCGGTGGCCTGCGCGCCGGTACCCAGCAGCCAGCCCGGGCGGCGCGCCAGGTCGACCATCAGCCCCGGGTCGAGCGGGCGGCGGCGGCGGACCCGCAGCGCACCGTCGTGCTGCAGCACCGACGAGATCGCGAAGCACACGGCGGCCATAGCGGCGACGAAAACGGTCAGGCTCATGGGCGGCCGAACCTACTCACGGCCACCCCGGCTCCCCGGGCGGGCAGCGGGTCCGTCCCCGCCCGGGGCAGGCGCCCGCCCACAGGCCGCACGGGGCGGGTCCGGTGGCGGGTGGCGACGGCCTCAGGCACTGCGGCGGGCCGAACGGTCGCTGGAACCGTCCTCCGGGTCGCGGTCGAGCAGCTCCAGCACGACGTCGGCGGCGTCGCTGTCGCGCACCACGCTGCCCGGGTCGGCGCGCAGCCGCTCGTGGTGACGCACCACCTCGGCGAGCTCGGCGACGTCCTTGGGCCACGGCGCGAGCCCGGCCTCGGCGAGGGTGGCGGCGTTGGCGGTGCCGTGGCCGGGGATCGGCCGGAAGGTGACCGCGGGCAACCCGGCGGTGAGCGACTCGGTGAGGGTCAACCCGCCGGCGTTGTGCACCAGCACGTCGGCGATGGACATCAGTGCGGGGACGTCGTCCCGCCAGCCCAGCGCGGTGACCCGCTCGTCGTCGTCGAACTGGGCGCGCAGCCGGGTGTTGCGCCCGCACAGCACCAGCACCTGGGCCACCCCGGTGGAGGTGATCTCGCGGACCGCGGTGGGCACGTCACCGAGCCCGAGCGACCCGGTGACCAGCATCACCACCGGGAGGTCGGGGTCGAGGCCGAGCTCGGCGCGGAGGGACTCGCGGCGGTCCGGGGTGGTCCGGTCGGTGAACCGGCTGGGCACCAGGCCGCCGACCGGGCGCATCGGCGTGCGGTAGGCGAGCCGGCCCATCCGGGAGGTGGCCTCGGTCACCGTGAGGTGGTGGTCCACCGCCGGGTGCACCCACATCCGGTGCACCGCGGGGTCGGTGAGGTAGGTGACGGTGGTCGACGGCAGGTCGCCGGACGCGCGCAGCTGCCCCAGGGTCTGGCTGGCCAGCGGGTAGGTGGACACCACCACCTCGCAGCCCTTGGCCCAGCGCCGGACCCGGCGGCGGGCGACCCAGCACAGGCCCAGGGTGATCCGCTGCACCCAGCCGGTGCGCTCCAGGTTCACGAAGAGCCACTCGAAGAAGGCCGGCGCGTAGCCGATGCTCAGCGAGTAGCCCTCGCGCAGGACCAGGCGGGCGAAGCGGGGCACGGCGTCCAGGTAGTCCCGGCGCTGCGTGCGCACGCCGAGCTTGGCCAGCCTCGCGATCAGCTCGTCGGCCGCGCCGTCATGGCCGGCGCCGACGCTGCCGGAGATGACCAGAACCCGCGCAGCCACGTCTGTGGTCGATGTGGTCGATCGACCCATCGGTCCTCGACTCCTCGGTTCGGTGGTGTGCAGCAGTACTCCTACAGCGTGTAAGAGCGTATCCGATTCAACTTGGCGCGTTGCGCCGACCGGGTGGTCCCTCGTTCAGCTCAACCACAACCAGTGGATCAGACGGCAGAACGCGAGCGTGGCCTGCACCGCGGCGGCGGTGGTGCCCACCCCCAGGAGCAGGAAACCTCCGGGCAACAACCGGCGCGGCCGGGGTGGGCCCGCGTGCAGCGCCGCGACCCGCGCGGTCACCTCGCAGGCGACGAACCCCAGCGCGGACTGCCTCGGGTCGCCCGACTCGGCGAGCGCCGCCTTGGCCAGCGCCCGCGCGGTGACCTCGCGGCTGCCGCTCACGGTGGCCGCGTACTCGTCGGCGCCCCGCTCGACCAGGAACGCGACCGCCTCGCGCACCGGCACGAGCAGCGGGTTGATGGCCGCGCAGACCTCGGCGGTCGCCCGCAGCCCGTGGTGCCGGCCGGCCAGGTGTGCCCGCTCGTGGGCCAGCACCACCCGACGTTCCTTGCCGTCGAGCAGCGCCAGCAACCCCTGGGTGACCAGTACCCGGCCCGGCCGCCCGGGGACCGCGAACGCGTGCGGCTCGGACACCGGCACCACGGCCAGCTCGCCCGGCGCGCAGGACCGGCACAGCACGCGCAGCTCCCGGCGGGTGGCCCAGCGCGCCCGGGTCACCCGCACCACGCGGGCCAGCCCGAACGCCAGCGCCAACGCCGCCAGCACCCCCACGGCTCCGGGCACCGGCTGGACCAGCACCACCCCCCGCTGGGTCGCCTCCTCGACGGCCAACTGGGTGAAGCCCAACAGGGTGAGGGAGAGCAGCACCAGCGCCCAGGTAGCCCCGGCGGCGCACAGCGCCGCCGCGCCGACCACTGTGATCACCGTCCCCCGGGTCGGCGACAGCCGGATCGCCATCTGGTGGCTGATCGCGGCCACCAGCAGCGACACCGCCACCGGGACGTACACGCTCACTGTCACCGGCGACGCCTCAACCGCAGCATCGCGCGCAACGCCTCGGCGTCCTCCTCGGACAGCGAGGTGGCGAACCGCTGGAGCACGCCCTGCCGGTCCGGACCGCGGCGCAGCAACGCCTGCATCTGCTCGGCCGCGAGCTCCTCGGCGCCCTTGGTCGGCCGGTACAGGTGCCGGCGCCCCTGGGAAGCGCGGTCCACCAGGCCCTTCTCGTACAGCCGGGCCAGGATGGTCTGCACCGTGTTGTAGGCGAGGTCGCCGTCCACGGCGCGCTGCACCTGGGCGGTGGTCAGCGGTCGCGCGGCCGCCCACAGTGCGGCCAGCACCTCGGACTCGAGCTCTCCGGCGCCCCGTCGCGAGGGAGCCCGTGCCGGGTCGACCATTCCGGGTTCCTCCCCCCTGACGTTGGACCGATCGCGCGCCCAGCGTATCGGGACCGTGATGACCGGTCACCGCCGCGTCACCGCGGCGGGCACGGTCGTGGTCGGCGTCATAGTCCCGCGATGGTCCCGCGCCGACCTCACGGCGGCCCGGAGCCCGCTGCCGCACCCCGGGCCGCGGCGACGGTCACCGCGACCGGCCAGAATGGCTCGCGGACAATGCATCACTGGCCCGGGTCGGAACTGGAGGCGGCATGGCCCAGCCCGGCGAGCACCAGGACGGCTGGCGCGCCGCCCTGCGCCGGGTGGTGCCCGACCCTCGGCGTATCCGCTCGTCCGAGGCCGACGGGCCACCGACGGACCCGCCCGCCCCCGACGGCACGGACCCGGACGGCGAGGACACCGGACCCCTGGCCATCCGGCCCGCCGGGCCGCCGCCCGGCGGCCCGACAACGGACCCGGGCGGCCCGACAACGGACCCGGGCACCTCCGACGCCGCATCCGACGCCGCCGCGTCCGGCGGCGCCGGCGAGGGCGAGCCGGGGCCATCGACCGACCCCGCGGTGATCCCCTCGACCATCTCCGTACGGGAGGTGGAGGCCCGGATCGACGAGGTGATCCTCCACGCGCCGCGCAAGTACACCCGCCTCGACGTGCACGAGCTCACCCGGATGCAGCCGGAGCACACCCGGATGTTGTGGCGGGCGATGGGGTTCGCCGATGTCGACGACGGCGAGGTGCTGTTCAACGAGCACGACGTGGCCGCCGTCGAGCTGTTCAAGGAGCTGGTCGACTCCGGCCTGATGACCCGTGACGTGCAGGCCGCGGTGCTCCGGTCGATCGCGCAGGCCATGGCCGGGCTGGCCACCTGGCAGGTGGAGCGGCTCTACGAGCTGCTCGGGGAGCGCAGGCGCAACGCCGAGCAGTGGCCGGTCGACCTGCGGATCGTGCTCCCCGCGCTGGAGTGCCTGCAGGTGCACGTGTGGCGCCGCCATCTCGCGGTGGCCGCCGGGCGGATGCTGGCCGCCACCCCGCCGGAGGCCGACATCCGGACGCTCACCGTCGGGTCCAGCGACCTCGTGGGCTTCACCCGCACCGCGCGCCGGCTCTCCCCCGGCCAGCTGATCGAGCTGGTGGAGCTGTTCCACGGGATCGCCGCCGACGTGGTGTCCGGCCGCCGGGGCCGCATCGTGAAGACGGTCGGCGACGCGGTGCTGTTCGCCACCGACCGCCCGGAGGACGCCGCCGAGATCGCCCTGGAGCTGCAGGACCGGACGGTGGCCGCCCCCGGCCTGCCCGAGCTGCGCACCGGCCTGGCCATCGGCCCGACGCTGACCCGCTTCGGCGACGTCTACGGCGAGGTGGTGGACACCGCGGCCCGGCTGTGCACCCACGCCCGGCCGGGCCGGATCCTCGTCGACCACGCGCTGGCCGTGGAGCTGGACGGCGACCGGCGGTTCCGGCTGCGGCTGCGGCGTCCGGTCACCGAGCGCGGCTACCCGAGGCTGCACCCGTGGGGGCTGCGCCGGGGGCCGGCGTCCGCATAGCCGACGGTCACCGGATCGGGTGACCCGACCGACACGCCGACTAATCCGTGACCGCTCGGGTACTCACCGTGCACGCCACATTGCTCCCCCGATGCAGGCCACCCAACGGGAAGAAGGTCGGTCTCGATGTCACGGCACCGCGCTCCCACGACAACCCCTCGCGTGCTCACCACCGTCGCCGTCGCCGGCGCCGCGCTCGGCGCCTCGGTGGCCGCGCCGTTCACCGCCGCCGCGGCCCCTGCCGCCCCGGCACCCGCCGCGGCCCCGGTCGACGGGACGGCCCTGGCCGTGCCGCACGACACCACACACCCCGTGCGCCACGACAGCGACACCCGCAACGCGGACGACCACCGCTCCGGCGAGCGGGTCTCCGGCCGGCACGCGTCCGGCCGTCCGGCCGCCAGCCCCGCGGTGGCCCACCGGGCGAAGCACGTGACCCGCGCGTCGGACCGGACGCGCTCGCACCGCCCCGGGCACGTCGCCGCCAAGCGCACGGCGGCGCTGCGCCCGCCGACCAGCGGCGAGGAGCAGTACCGCAACGGCTGCGAGCAGGGATACATCACCGACGGCTGCCAGCAGTTCGCCATCCCGAACCTGGTGCAGCGGGGCATCGACCCGAACCTCTGACCCGGAACCTCCGACCGGCCCGGCTCCGGGTCCACCGGGTCGCACCGGACCCGCGGCCCGGCACGACCGCCGGTGCCCCTGGGGGACGACGCCCCTAGCCCTAGAGGACCACCAGGTCCCGGGGGCGGCCGTTCAGCCGGTCGCCGCCGTCCTCGGTGACGACCACGATGTCCTCGATCCGGGCGCCCCACTCGCCGTCTAGGTAGATCCCCGGCTCGACGCTGAACGCCATGCCGGGCTCCAGCAGGCGCTCGTTGCCGCCCACGATGTACGGCGCCTCGTGCACGTCCAGCCCGATGCCGTGCCCCGTGCGGTGCACGAACCGGGGGCCGAAGCCCGCGTCGGCGATGATCGACCGCGCGACGGCGTCGACCGACTCGGCGGTCACTCCCGGGCGCACCGAGGCGCAGGCCGCCTCCTGCGCCCGCCGCAGCACGTCGTAGACCTTCCGCACCTCGGCCGGGGGCTCGCCGCCGACCGCATAGGTGCGGGTGCAGTCGGAGTTGTAGCCGGTGCCCAGCGGGCCGCCGATGTCGATCACGACGACGTCGCCGGGGCGGATCTCCCGCTCGGAGACGTCGTGGTGCGGGCTGGCCCCGTTCGGCCCGGAGCCGACGATGATGAACGCGGCCTCGGTGTGCCCCTCGGCGACGATCGCCCGCTCGATGTCCCCGGCCACCTCGGCCTCGGTGCGGCCGGGGCGCAGGAACTCGCCCATCCGCGCGTGCACCCGGTCGATGGCCTCGCCGGCCCGCCGCAGCTCGGCCACCTCGGCCGCGTCCTTGCGCATCCGCAGCTCGGCGAGCACCGAGCCGGCCAGCGTCTGCTCGACCCCGGGCAGCGAGTCGCGCAGGCCGAGCACGTGCAGCGCCGGCATCCCGTCCGCCACGGCGACCCGCGCGGGCACCCCGGCCAGGTCGCTGACCAGGAGGTACGGGTCCTCACCGTCGGTCCAGGTGATCATCTCGATGCCCAGCTTGTCCAGCGGCAACCCGGCCAGACCCGGGGCCTCCAGGCGGGGCACCACCAGGGCGGGCGGGGCGCGGTGACCCTCGGCGGCCAGCACCAGGCAGGTCAACCGCTCGTGCGTGCTCGTGTCCAGCCCGAGCAGGTACCGCAGGTCGGTGCCCGGTGTGACCACCATCAGGTCCACGTCCTGGTGGGCGGCCTCCTCGGAGGCCCGACGGAGGCGCTCGGCCAGCAGCTCGACGGGGACGTTCATGGCGGACAGTCTAGAGCCACCGCCCCCGCGCCCGGACAGCGCCGCGACCGGCCGGGCTATCGTGGGCGGATGGTCCCGCCGCGCGGCCACGACGGCCGATCCGTCGCCGGCGGCGTCACCCGTCCGGGCACGGCCGCGGCAGTCGATCCCGCCCCGATCCCGCCCGACGCGACAGCACCCGGCGGCGGGAACGGGGCGGCCTCGGCTCTCCCGTGCCACCCGGCCGGCACCGGGGCCTACCGCTACGTCCGGGACAGCACGGCGGCCGCGCTGCGCACCGAGTTCGGCCAGCTGCCCGCCGACCGGCGCACCGACCGGGAGGTGCGGGTCGCCGGCCGGGTGGAGGCGGTCCGCCGGCACGGCTACCTCAGCTTCGCCACGCTGCGCGACAGCACCGGCACCGTCCAGCTGCTCGCCGACTCCGGGGTGCTCGGCGCGGCCGGCCGCGCCGCGGTGGACGCGCTGGGCCGCGGCGACTGGGTCGGCGCCAGGGGCCGGGTGATGACCACCCGGCACGGCGAGCTGTCCGTGCTGGTCACCGAGCTCGAGCCGCTGGCAGCCGCGCTGGCCCGGCCGCCCCGGCGTGGCGGGCTGACCGACGTCGAGACCCGCTACCGGCAGCGCTACCTGGACCTGCAGGTCAACGACCGCACCCGGGAGATCTTCCGGATCCGGCACGCGGCGATCGCCGCCATCCGGCACGCGCTGACCGGACGCGGCTTCGTCGAGGTGGAGACCCCGGTGCTGCAGGCCATCCAGGGCGGGGCGTCGGCGCGGCCGTTCGTCACCCACCACAACGCGCTGGGCGCCGACCTGTACCTGCGGATCGCGCTGGAGCTGCACCTCAAGCGGCTGGTCGTGGGCGGCATGGAGCGGGTGTTCGAGATCGGCCGGGTGTTCCGCAACGAGGGCGTCGACACCCGGCACAACCCGGAGTTCACCCTGCTCGAGGCGTACCAGGCGTACGCCGACTACCACGACATGATGGACCTGGTGCAGAACCTGCTGCGGGAGGCCGCGCGGGCCGCCACCGGGTCGGCCGTGGTGCGCTGGGCCGGCGCCGAGCTCGACCTGGGCGCCCGGTGGCCCCGGTTGCGGTTCGCCGACCTGATCGAGCAGCGCACCGGTGCCCGCATGCACCCGGACATGCCGGTGGCCGAGGCGCGCGCGGTGCTGGACGACCTGCGGGTGCCCTACCAGGCGACGTGGGGCTCCGGGCGGCTGATGAAGGCGGTCTACGACGAGCGGGTGCAGCACGACGTGGTCGGGCCGCTGTTCTGCATCGACTACCCGCGCGAGGTGTCCCCGCTGGCCAGGGAGCACCGCGACGACCCGGCCTACGTGGAGCGGTTCGAGCTGATCGTGGCCGGGTTCGAGCTGTGCAACGCCTACAGCGAGCAGAACGACCCGGCCGCGCAGCGCGCCGCGTTCGAGACGGAGGCACGGGCCCGCGCCGGCGGCGACCCCGAGGCCGGGCAGATCGACCACGACTACCTGCGCGCGCTGGAGCACGGCCTGCCGCCGACCGGTGGGCTGGGCATCGGGCTGGACCGGCTGGCCATGCTGCTCTCCGGCGCGGAGTCGATCCGCGAGGTGATCCTGTTCCCCACCCTGCGCCCGGAACCGCCGGTCGGCGGGCACGGCGACGGGCCGAGGGACGCGCCGAGGCCGACCCACCCGCCGACGCCCACCGGCACGGCCACCGACGGCGGAGCGCTCGCTCCGGAGCCGGGGGGAGCCGGTCCGGGCCGGAGGCGGTGGCCCGGCTCGCCGAGGGCGGGCTCCGGCCGGGCCGGGCCGCCCGGGCGTGCGCGGGCGCCGGGGTCGCCGGCCGCCGTGCCGGTCGGCTCCTCGATGGCCTCCTCGATGGCCTCAGCGGTGGCCGACGAGTCCCGCTGGCCGGTGCGGCTGGTCGCCGGGCTGACCGCGCTGAGCGGCCTGCTGGAGCTGATGGTGCTGCGCCCGTCGCTGCACCGGAGGCTGATGCCGGTGGAGCAGGCGTTCGACCCGACCTGGTTCGCGGTGGCCGGGCAGGTACTGTCGGTGCTGATCGGCCTGGGCCTGCTGCTGCTGGCCGACCAGCTGGCCAGGCGCAAACGGACGGCGTGGCGGATCGCGCTGGCGCTGTTCGCGGTGAGCAGCGTGGCGCACGCGGTGAAGGGCTGGCACGTGATGCCGGCGATGTCCAGCGCCGCGATGGTGGTCGCCCTGCTGCTCACCCAGGACCGGTTCCGGGCCGCACCGGATCCGCCGTCGCTGTGGCGGCTGGCCCGGTTCGTGCCGACCTACCTGGTGTCGGTCCTCGGCGTGGGGATGGCCAGCCTGTACCTGGAACGGCACTACCTGCGCCCGGAGCTGACGCCGAGCGGGGCGGCCAGCACCGTGCTGGCCGGCCTGATCGGGCTCGACGGCGACTACGTCTACCTGCGGCGCCGGTTCGACCTGATCTTCCCCAGCGCGCTGCTGGCGCTCGGCATCGTGGGGCTGGTGGTGTTCGCGGTGCTGTTGTTCCGTCCGTTGCGGGCCCGCGGACCGCACACGGAGGCCGACTGGGGGCACGCCACACGGCTGGTGCACACCCACGGCTGGGACACCCTGGCCTACTTCGCGCTGCGCGACGACAAGAGCTTCTTCTTCGCCTCGGACGGCGAGGCGATGCTCGCCTACACCTACGTGGGCGGCTACGCGCTGGTCGCAGGCGACCCGATCGGCGCGCCGGAGTCGCTGCCGCTGGTGCTGGACGAGTTCCTGCGGATGTGCGACGAGCGGGCCTGGAACCCGGCGTTCCTGGCCGTCCGGGAGGCCGACTTCGCATTGTACGAGGCGCGCGGGTTCCGGGCGTTCTACCTGGGCGACGAGGCCATCCTGCGGTGCGACACCTTCGCGCTGGAGGAGGTCGGGCCGAAGAGCGTCCGGGCGGCGGTCCGGCGCTGCGGGCGGAGCTACCGGTTCGAGATGTTCCCGGAGTCGGCGGCCTCACCCCGGCTGGTCCGCGAGCTGAACGCGATCAGCGCACGGTGGCGGGGCAAGGCGCCGGAGCGGGGCTTCACCATGTCGCTGAGCCAGGACATCACCGGTGAGGGCGGCAACCCGGAGTTCCTGCTGTGCGTGGCGCTGGACTCCGACGGCGCACCGGGCGGTTTCCTGCGGCTGGTGCCGGCGTACGGCGCCGACTTCGGCTACACGCTGGACCTGATGCGGCACGACCCGTCGGCGCCCAACGGGATGACCGAGTTCCTGATCGCATCCACCGCGCGGGCGCTCGGCGAGCGCGGGGTGGCCCGGCTGTCGATGAACTTCGCCATGTGGGGCCGGCTGTTCGCCGACGACGTGCCGTTCACCCCGGCCGAGCGGGTGGCCCGCAAGCTGGTCGGGGTACTCAACCCGTTCTTCCAGATCCGCTCGCTGCGCGACTTCAACGCCAAGTTCGACCCGGACTGGCTGCCCCGGGTGCTCGCCTACCGCCGGCCCACCGACCTACCGAAGGTGGGGCTGCTGTACGCGGCCGCCGAGGGCTTCCTCGCCGTGCCGGTGATCGGCGACCTGCTGGTGCCCAAGGCGGTGGGCGGGGTGTCCTCCCCGTCCGCCCCGCCGCCCGGGCCGTCCTCCGGCCGGCCCACCGGCCCGCCGCCGGGCCGGTAGGCCGGTCGCCGGTAGGCCGGTCGCCGTCGCCCGCCGCCGGGTCGGTCGGTCGCGGTCAGTCGCGCAGCGCGAGCCGGCTGGCCGACGCGGCCGCGTTGCTCACCAGGCCACCGATGGCCAGGCCGATGACCAGGTGGATCAGCGCCTGGGCCAGCCGCACCGCCAGCGAGCCGGAGCCGAGGAAGGGCACCACCACGGCCGCGACGGTGAGCAGGCCGACGATCCAGCCGAAGTAGGACAGCGGGCTGGGCGTGCTGACCAGCAGCAGGTGGGCCAGGCCGGTGGCAAGCAGCGCCGCCACCGCCGCGAGCAGGCACAGCCGGGTGGTGTTCTCGTCGCCGAACGCGCCGGCCGACTTCGGCGACAGCACCGCCACCTGGAACATCGCCCTGGCCACCAGGATCCCCACCAGGCCGATCAGCGCGGCGACCACGGCCGCCGCGACGCCGCCGGCCCACAGCCGGCCCGCGTTCACCTCGGTGCGCACAGCGGGGGGCGGGTAACCGCCCTGGGCGCGCCCGTACTGATCGTCTGCACCACGATAGTCGCCAACCACCCGCACATGGTGCCGGTGACGTCCTCAGGAAGCCAGCACGGAACGCCCTCGTCACTGCCCCGATCGTATGAACATCGCATGATCGGGCGCCGGGCGGCGCCTGAGAAGGGCCGGATGGCAAGCTGAGCCGGTGACCGGACCGTTGTTGCTGCTGGACGCCGCGAGCCTGTACTTCCGGGCCTTCTACGGTGTTCCGGAGTCGATCACCGCCCCGGACGGCACCCCGGTGAACGCCGTGCGGGGGTTCACCGACATGGTCACGCGGCTGGTGACCGAGCGTCGCCCGGCCCGGCTGGTCGCCTGCCTGGACCTGGACTGGCGGCCCGCGTTCCGGGTGCGGGCCATCCCGTCGTACAAGGCCCACCGGGTGGCCGAGGGGTACGAGCTGACCGACGCCTCCGGCCGGCCGGTGGGCGGTGCCGGGCCGGCCGAGGCGGTGCCGGACGCGCTGTCCCCGCAGGTGCCGATCATCCTGGAGGTGCTGGCCGCGGCCGGGCTGGCCACCGGTGGCGCCGAGGGGTACGAGGCGGACGATGTGATCGGCACGCTGTGCGCCACCGAGCGGAGCTGCCCGGTGGAGGTGGTCAGCGGCGACCGCGACCTCCTGCAGGTGGTCCGCGAGCGGCCGAACCCGGTGCGGGTGGTGTACGCCGGTCGCGGGCTGGCCAAGGCGGAGGTGTTCGGCCCGGCCGAGCTGGCGGCGAAGTACCGGGTGCCCGAGGGGCGCGCGGGCGACGCCTACGCCGAGATGGCCATGCTGCGCGGCGACCCGTCCGACGGGCTGCCCGGGGTGCCCGGGGTCGGCGAGAAGACCGCGGCCACCCTGGTGTCCAAGTTCGACTCGTGGGCCGAGCTGCTGGCCGCGCTGGCCGACACCGGCGACACCCGGATCGCCGCGGGAGCGCGGGTCAAGCTGGCCGCCGCCGGTGACTACCTGGCCGTGGTGGAGCCGGTGGTCCGGGTGGCCGCCGACGCCCCGGTGCACGTGGACCGCGACGACACGCTGCGCGCGGAACCCGCCGACCCGGAGGCACTGGACGCGCTGGCCGAGCGGTGGGGCCTGGCCGGCTCCGTCGACCGGCTGCGCACCGCGCTGCGCGGCACCGCGAAGGGCTGAGCCACGGCTCGGCCGGCCGCCCGGTCAGCCACGCCCGGTCAGCCACGGCTCGGCCGGCCGCCCGGTCAGCCACGCCCGGTCTGCCGCCGGGTCGGTCCGGGCAGCCGCCGGGTCGGTCCGGGCAGCCATGCCCGGTCAGCCGCCGCCCATGCCGACCACGCCGCGCCGGACCGCGCGCACGGCCTTCTCGGCGGCGACCCCCACCGGGTGCTCCCGCCCGGCCACGGCGGCGATCTGGTCCAGCAGGTCGACCACCTGCCGGCACCAGCGCACGAAGTCGCCCGCCGACAGCTCCTGGCCGTTCTCCTCGGCGGCGGTGAGCACGTCGGCCAGCGACTGGCCGCCCGCCCACCGGTACACCGGCCAGGCGAAGCCGAGGTCGGGCTCCCGGGTGCGGTCGATCCGGTGCCGCCGCTCGTCGGACTCCAGCTCCACCCACAGCCGCACCGTGGCGTCCAGCGCGGTGGACACCGACCCGGACGGCACCCTCGGTGGGCCGACGTCCCGGCGCGACTCGTAGACCAGCGCGGACACCACCGCCGCCAGCTCGGCCGGCCCCAGGCCGTCCCACACCCCGTGGCGCAGGCACTCGGCGGCCAGCAGGTCGGACTCGCCCCACAGCCGGGACAGCGCCCGCCCGTGGTCGGTGACCGTGTCGCCGTCCAGGTACTCCCGCTCGCGCAGCAGCGCGGTGATCCGGTCGAACGTGCGCACCAGCGAGTGGGTGGTGGCCCGCACCTTCTGCCGCAGCTGCTCGGTCTCCCGGTCCAGCCGGGCGGACCGCTCGGCCCACCGGGCGTGCGCCTCCCTGTCGTCGCAACCGTGGCACGGGTGCGAGCGCAGCGCGCGGCGCAGCGCGGCGATCTCGGTGTCGTCGGCGGCGTCCGACCGGGCTCGGCGGCCGGCCCACGCCGGGGCCTCGATTCCGGTGTTGCGCAGGCTGGCTGCCAGGTCGCGGCGGACCCGGGGCACCCGGTGGTCGACGCGCTTGGGCAGCCGCATCCGGCCCAGCGGGGTGACCGGCGCGGGGAAGTCGGTCGAGGACAGCCGGCCGGCCCACCGGTCCTCGTTGAGTACCAGCGGCCTCGGCTCGCCGCCCGGCTCCAGCCCCGGGTCGAGCACCACGGCCAGCCCGGCGCGCCGGCCGGTGGGCACCGCGATCACATCGCCCGGGCGCAGCGTGGCCAGCGAGTCGGCCGTGGCGGCGCGCCGGGCGGCGGTGGCGCCCTTGGTCAGCGTGCGTTCCCGGTCGGTGAGCCTGCGGCGCAGGTCGGCGTACTCGGTGAAGTCGCCCAGGTGGCAGCGCATCGACTCCTCGTAGCCGCGCATCGCCTCGACGTTGCGCTCGATGCGCCGGGACACCCCGACCACCGAGCGGTCGGCCTGGAACTGCGCGAACGACTGCTCCAGCAGGTCGCGGGCCTGCTCGGCGCCCAGCCGGTCGAGCAGGTTGACCGCCATGTTGTAGCCGGGCCGGAAGGAGCTGCGCAGCGGGTAGGTGCGGGTAGAGGCCAGGCCGCCGACCTGCGCCGGGTCGACCCCGGGCTGCCAGAGCACCACGGCGTGGCCCTCGACGTCGATGCCCCGCCGCCCGGCCCGCCCGGTGAGCTGGGTGTACTCCCCCGGGGTCAGCTCCGCGTGCGCCTCGCCGTTGTACTTGACCAGGCGTTCCAGCACCACGGTGCGGGCCGGCATGTTGATGCCCAGGGCGAGCGTCTCGGTGGCGAAGACGCACTTGACCAGCCCGAGGGTGAACAGCTCCTCGACGGTCTCCTTGAACGCCGGGAGCATGCCGGCGTGGTGCGCGGCGACGCCCCGCTCCAGCGCGTCGCGCCACTCCCAGAAGCCCAGCACGCCCAGGTCGGCCTCGGGCAGGCCGCCGGTGCGCGCGCTGACCACCCGCCGGATGCGGTCGACCTCGTCGTGGGTGGTCAGCCGCAGGCCCGCGCGCACGCACTGGCCCACGGCGGCGTCGCACCCGGCGCGGCTGAACACGAACGTGATGGCCGGCAGCAGCCCGTCGCGGTTCAACCGCTCGATCACGCTGACCCGGGACGGCGGGCGGAACCGCTCCCCGCGCGGCGGGCCGGAGCGGCCGTTGCGCCGCGAGCCGGAGCGCCCGCGCGGCCGGTCCCACCCGGTGAACCGGCGGCCCTGCTCCTCCACGTGCCGCAGCAGCCCGGGGTCCACCCGCGCGTGGCCCTCCCCGTCCCGGCCGCCGAACAGGTCGAACAGCCGGTTGCCGACGATCATGTGCTGCCACAGCGGCACCGGCCGGTGCTCGTCGACCACCACGGAGGTGTCGCCGCGTACCTCGACCAGCCAGTCGCCGAACTCCTCGGCGTTGCTCACCGTGGCGGACAGCCCGACCACCGCGACGTCCCTCGGCAGGTGCAGGATCACCTCCTCCCACACCGCGCCCCGGATCCGGTCGGCCAGGTAGTGCACCTCGTCCATCACCACGTAACCCAGCCCGGCCAGCGCCGGCGAGTCGACGTAGAGCATGTTCCGCAGCACCTCGGTGGTCATCACCACCACCGGCGCGTGCGGGTTGATCGACGAATCGCCGGTCAGCAGCCCGACCTGGTCGGCCCCGTACCGGGCCACCAGGTCGGCGTGCTTCTGGTTGGACAGCGCCTTGATCGGTGTGGTGTAGAAGCACTTCGCGCCCTCGGCCAGCGCGAGGTGCACGGCGAACTCGCCGACCACCGTCTTGCCGGCCCCGGTCGGCGCGCACACCAGGACGCCGTGCCCGTCCTCCAGCGCGGCGCAGGCCGCCTGCTGGAACCGGTCGAGCTCGAAGGGCAGGAACCCGACGAAGTCGGCGAGTCGAGGGCGCGCTGCGCGGTCCCTGGACTGCGCGTACGCCTCGGCGGGCGAGCGGCTGGCCACCCACCCAGGCTGTCACACCCGACCGACGGTTCGCTGGGAGACCGGTCACCCGGAGTCGCCCACCGGGCGGGCGTGTGGGTCGGGCGGCGGGGTCGGGCGGGCGGGTCGGTCAGGCGGTCGCGCGGTCGGCGCCGTCCCGGAAGAACGCCAGCAACGCGTCGGCGTCGCCCAGCTCGGCCACCGTCCGGACGGCGCCGAACGGGGCGTTCCAGAACTCGCCGGTGCGCGGTCGGTGCGGGCCGACGTAGGCGTACGGCTCGTCGAGGTACCCGTCCCCCGGCGAGACGCCGTAGTTGACCTCGCCCACGGTGACCGCCACGTCCAGGTGCTCGGGCCACAGCACCGGCTCGAGGTGCGGGGCGAACGCGCGCAGGGCCCGGTCCCCCACCGCGAAGGCCCCCAGGATCAGTCGCGCGGCGTCACCGTCGAGCACGACCCGCTCGCCGGCGTCGACCCCGGACCCGTCGGCGTACAGCCCCTCCGGGGCACCGGCCTCGACCCCGGCGCCGTCGGCCAGCTCGGCGTAGGACCGCCCGGCCAGCGGCTGCCCCGCCCCGGTCGCGCCGGCCACCAGCGACTCCCCCTCCAGCCGCAGCGCCGGGTCGGCCACGGTGCCGAAGCCGCTGGGGGTGACGCGCAGCCGGATGGTGCCGCTGGCCCGGTACTGCGGTCCGGCCAGCAGCAGCTCGGCGACGCCGTGCAGGGCTCGCCGGGTGCCGGCCGGCTGGGTCGGCGGTGTGCTCGCGCTCATCTGGCTCCCCCGAGCTGCTCAGGTGGCGTCGTCGTAGCTGTGCGACGTCTTCGGGATCTCCCCGGAGCGACCGTCCGACCCCAGGTCCGGCTCGTCGAGGCGGCTGGGCGTCGTGTCGATCGGCGAGGGCTGGTCGGGATCCCAGGTGTCCCAGCCCTCGGCGGCCCGGCGGCGGGCCTTGCGCCGGTCGTGCACCCGGGCGATCTGGATCGCGCACTCGAACAGCAGGGTGAGCGCCAGGGCCAGCGCGGTCATCGAGATCGGGTCGCCGCCCGGGGTGGCCACCGCGGCGAACACGAACAGCCCGAAGATCAGGCCCCGCCGCCAGCGCCGCAGCCGGTCGTAGCTGAGCACGCCGACCCGGTTCAGCATCACCACCAGCAGCGGCAGCTCGAAGCTCACCCCGAAGATCAGCAGCAGCGCGATGAGCAGGCCGAAGTAGCTCTCCCCGGACAGCAGCGTGGTCTGCACGTCGGAGCTGACGCTGAGCAGGAACGCCAGCGCCTGCTGCACCACGAAGTAGGCCATCGCCGCACCGGCCAGGAACAGCAGCGCCGCGCTGGCCACGAAGACCAGCGCGAACCTGCGTTCCTTGGTGTACAGCCCCGGGGTGATGAACGCCCACAGCTGGTAGAACCAGACCGGGCAGGACAGCACCACCCCGGCCGCGACGCCCACCCGCATCCGCAGCGAGAACTGGTCGAGCGCGCCGGTGCCGTACAGGGTGCAGGTGCCGCCGCCGTTGAGCACCGGGCGCACCGACACGGGCAGCGAGCAGTACGGCTCCTTCAGCACGTCACCCAGGGTGGGCAGCCCGAAGAACGCCACCCCGTACCAGACATAGCCGACCACGGCCATCACCGCGACCGCCACCAGCGCCACGGCCAGCCGGTTGCGCAGCTCGTAGATGTGCTCGATGAGCGTCATCGTGCCGTCGGGGTTCAGCCGGCGGCGGCGCCGACGGGCGAGCGGGTTCCACACCGTACGTGCGCTCTATCGAGCCCCGCCGGACTCACCGGACTCGGGCTCCGCGGGCCGGGAGCCGGAGGGCCGGTCGCCCGGGGCGCCGCCGGTGGTCGCGGGCCGGCCGGGGGGCAGTGCCTGCGGGGCCTGCGGTGACCGCTCGGCCGGCGGGGCGCTGTCGGGCTCGGGGTGCTTCTCGTCGTCCCGCATGCCCTTCATCTCACCCTTGAACACCCGCGCGGACTGGCCCACCGAGCGAGCCATCTCGGGCAGACGCTTCGCGCCGAACAGCAGCACGACCACGACGAGCAGGATCACCCACTCCCAACCGCCCAGCATGGGTCCGTCCTCTCCGCGCGTTCGGCCGCGACCGGCCGCGTTCCCCGCCGATGCTACGCGCCGTCACCGGGCGCGCGGGGACCGCGCCGGGCGGCCCGCCACGCGGTGAGCTCGGCCACCCCGGCCCGTACCCGGCTGGTCCGGCCGGTGAGCGCCGTGGTCAGCCGGTCCGAGGCCCGCCGGGCGCGGTGCACGGCGCCGACCAGCGCCACCGCCAGCAGCACCAGCACGAGCAACCCGACGACGAGCAGCAGCACGGTCGGCAGCCATCCCATGGCGGTCACGGTAGCGCCGTCCACCGGCGGTGATCAGCTCGGGTCGAGCCCGCGCAGCGCCTCCTCGGCCCGCCGGGCCACCTCGGCACGCAGCGACGCCGGGCTGAGCACCTGGGCGCCACCGCCGAGCCCGAGCACCAGCCGGACCAGCCAGGCGTCGTCGGTGAACCGCAGGGTCACCTCGGCGCGGCCGTCGTGGTACTCCAGCACGTCGTCCACCGGGTAGTACTCGGCCACCCAGCGCGCCGGCGACTCCAGCCGCAGCACCGCCGCGCGCTGCTCGGGGTCGGGCCGGAACAGCCCCGCCGACAGGTCGGTGGGCCGCGCGGACGGCGGTGGCGCGGCCGGCTCGTCCAGCTCGCGGACGTCGTCCACCCGGTCCAGCCGGAACAGCCGCACCGCCTCGGCCGAGCGGCACCACGCCTCCAGGTAGCCGCGGCCCTCCATCAGCAGCAGCCGCATCGGGTCGACGGTGCGCTCGCCCACCACGTCCCGGGACGCCGTGTAGTACCGGATCCGCAGCGCGCGGCCCCGGTCCAGCGCGGTCCGCACCGCCGTGGTGGTCTCGTCCTCCCGCGCGGTCAGCCCCACCGCCACCGGAGCGGGCGTGTCGGCGGCACCCACGGCCGACTCCAGCTTGGCCACCGCCCGGTGCACCACGTCGGCGTCCACCATCCCCGGCACCTCGCCCAGCGCCCGCAGCGCGACCAGCAGGGCGGTGGCCTCGGCGGTGGTCAGCCGCAGCGGACGGCGCATCCCCGCGTCCTCGGTGACCGTCACCGTCTCGCCGGAGAACGACAGGTCGACCAGGTCGCCGGGGCCGTACCCGGGCAGCCCGCACATCCACAGCAGCTCCAGGTCGCGGCGCAGCTGCTTCTCGGTGACCCCGAAGTCGGCGGCCGCCTGGGCCACCCGCACTCCGGGCCGGGCCAGCAGGTACGGCACCAGGGACAGCAGCCGGGGCAGCCGGGCGCCCAGCGCGGCCGGACTCGGCGCGCTCACCGGCCACCCACCTCCGCCGGGAGGGCGTCCAGGTGCGCACGGGCGGCGGCCCGCCAGCCCTCGCGGACCGCGTCGGCCAGCTCCGGCGGGTCCAGCACCACCACGTCCGGACCGTGCCCGCCGACCCACCGCGCCACCGTCTCCGGGCTGCGCAGCTCCATCTCCAGCACGTCCCCGTCGCGGTCGCCGTGCCGGTGTCGCCCGGCCACCCGCCCGAGCCTGCGCAGCCCGAGCGCGCGCCCGTCGGCCACCCACACCCGGGCCGTCCCGATCACCGGCGGCGGCCCGGCGCTGCGCCGCACCAGGTCCACCAGGTCGGTGCCGTCGGGCATCCGCACCGCGCCCGCCGGCCCCACCGCGGTGACCGGCTCGGCGATGCGGGACAGCCGGAAGCAGCGCACGTCGGCGCGGTCGCGGTCGTGGCCGACCAGGTACCACCGCCCGCGCCAGCTCACCACACCCCACGGCTCCACCGAGCGCAGCCGGAACTCCGCGTCCGGCCGGGGCCGGTGCCGGAAGGTGACCGCGCGACCGGCCTGGACGGCGGCCAGCAGCGGGGCGAACGCCGGGTCGCTGGTGCGGACCTTGGGCTCCACCCCGGCACCGGCCGACTCGTCGACCTCCACGCCCGCGGCGCGCAGCTTGAGCACCGCGCCCCGGGCCGCGCCGGCCAGCTCCGGGGAGTCCCACAGACGCGCGGCCAGCGCCACGGCGGCGGCCTCGTCGGCGGCCAGCTCGACCTCGCCCAGCTCGTAGTCCTGGCGGGCGATCCGGTAGCCGTCCACGGTGTCGAACGCCGACCGGCGGCCGGTCTCCAGCGGGATCCCCAGGTCGCGCAGCTCGGCCTTGTCCCGCTCGAACATGCGGAAGAACGCCTCGTCCGAGGTGGCCGAGTCGTACCCGGGGACGGTCGCCCTGATCCGGTCCGCAGTGAGGAACTGGCGGGTGGACAGCAGGCAGAGCACCAGGTTGACCAGGCGCTCGGCGCGTGCGGAGGACACCCACGCAGGGTAGCTCCACACGGTGCCGGCGGGTCGCACCGGCGCGGGCGGCTACGCCGGGCGCGGTAGGCCGGGACACCTCCGTCGCCCGACGACAGCGCGCCGGGCGACGCCCATCCTCGTGCCATGACCACGGCAGCGCCATCCACCAGGCCATCCACCAGGCCATCCACCAGGCCATCCACCCGGCCATCCACCCGGACGACCCCGGCGGCCACCGCGGGGACCCCGACGGCCGGCGCGCGTCCCGGCACCCCGGCCCGGCGCGGCTGGCTCCCACCGGGCCGACGGAAGGCGCTGGTCCTGGTACACGTGGTCGCCTCGGTGGGGTGGTGGGGGGTGACCGCCGGGTTTCTGGTGCTCACCGCGGCCCTGCTCGACGTCCGCGACCCCTCGGCCCTGCGCGCCGGCTACGGGCTGCACGAGCTGACCGTGGCTTGGCTCGCCCGCCCGGCGGCACTGCTCACCCTGGGAACCGGGCTGCTGCTGGCCCTGGGCACCCGGTGGGGGCTGGCCCGCCACTGGTGGGTGCTGGCCAAGCTGGCGCTGCTGGTGGCCACGGTGGTGGTCACCGTGGCCGTGTCCCCCGCCATGCTCGACTACGCCGTGGCGCACGCCGACCGGGCCGGCACCCCGGAGTACACCGGCGCGCAGCGGGTCCTGGTGGCGATGGCCGTGTTCCACCTGGCCACGATCGGGACCGCGGCCGCGCTGTCGGTGTACAAGCCCACCGGCCGGACCGCCACCACCTGGCGGCGGATCCGGCGCCGGTGACGGGCCGGCCGGTGGCCGGGGCCTACAGCGAGGCGATCAGCCGTTCCACCCGCTCGTCCACCGCGCGGAACGGGTCCTTGCACAGCACGGTGCGCTGCGCCTGGTCGTTCAGCTTCAGGTGCACCCAGTCGACGGTGAAGTCGCGCCCGGCGGCCTGGGCGGCGGCGATGAAGTCGCCCCGCAGCTTGGCCCGGGTGGTCTGCGGCGGGGTGTCCTTGGCCGCCTCGATCTCGCCGTCGTCGGTGACCCGCTCGACCATGCCCTTGCGCTGCAGCATGTCGAACAGGCCCCGGCCGCGCCGGATGTCGTGGTAGGCCAGGTCGAGCTGGGCCACCCGGGCGCTGGAGAGCTCCAGGTTGTTGCGCGTGCGGTAGCGGTCCACCAGCCACTTCTTGATCGCCCAGTCGATCTCCCGGTCGATCAGCGACAGGTTCTGCGACTCCACCGCGTCCAGGGCGCGGCCCCACAGCTCCAGCACCCGCTGGGTGGTCCGGTCGCCCCGGTCGTTCGCCGCGACGTGCTCGACCGCCCGCGCGTAGTACTCCCGCTGGATGTCCAGTGCGCTCGCCTCGCGGCCACCGGCCAGCCGCACCGGGCGCCTGCCGGTCAGGTCGTGGCTGATCTCCCGGATGGCCCTGATCGGGTTGTCCAGGGTGAAGTCCCGGAACTGCACGCCGTGCTCGATCATGTCCAGCACCAGCGCGGCGGAACCGATCTTGAGCAGCGTGGTGACCTCGGACATGTTCGAGTCGCCCACGATCACGTGCAGCCTGCGGTAGCGCTCGGCGTCGGCGTGCGGCTCGTCGCGGGTGTTGATGATCGGCCGGGACCGGGTGGTGGCCGAGGAGACCCCCTCCCAGATGTGCTCCGCGCGCTGGGACAGGCAGTACACCGCGCCGCGCGGGGTCTGCAGCACCTTCCCGGCACCGCAGATCAGCTGGCGGGTGACCAGAAAGGGCAACAGCACGTCGGCGATTCTGGAGAACTCACCGGCACGAGCCACCAGATAGTTCTCGTGGCAGCCGTAGGAGTTGCCCGCCGAGTCGGTGTTGTTCTTGAACAGGTAGATGTCGCCGCCGATGCCCTCGTCGACCAGCCGACGTTCGGCGTCGACGAGCAGATCCTCCAGGATCCGCTCGCCCGCCTTGTCGTGCGCGACCAGCTGGCTCAGCGAGTCGCACTCGGCCGTGGCGTACTCCGGGTGGGAGCCCACGTCGAGGTACAGCCGCGAGCCGTTGCGCAGGAAGACGTTCGATGACCGGCCCCAGGAGACCACCCGGCGGAACAGGTACCGGGCCACCTCGTCCGGGGACAATCGCCGCTGGCCGTGGAAGGTGCAGGTGACACCGAACTCGGTCTCGACCCCATAGATCCGCCGCTGCATACGCATCAGCGTAAGCGTTCGGGAGCCCGTACTGTCAGCGTGTGATCGAGTGGTTCCGCCAGAAGTTCTCACGGGTCAATCGGGTGGACATGGCGGTGCAGCGCCGGGTGGCCTCGCTGCCCCCCACGGTCGCCGACCCGACCCTCCTACGTTTGACCAGGTCAGCCAACCACAGCCTGCTCTGGTTCGCGGTCGCGGCAATTCTCGCCGGCCGCCTCGGCGTCGCTCGCAAGGGCGCCGCGCGAGGCCTGCTGGCCATCGCCGGCGCGAGCATTACCGCGAACGGAGTACTCAAGCCGCTGGTTCCCCGGAGGCGGCCGCCCTTCGTGTACCTGCCGGTCGCCCGCCGGCTGGACGACCCGCCCACCTCCAGCTCGTTCCCCTCCGGGCACGCCGCCTCCGCCGTCGCGTTCGCCACCGCCGTCGCACTGGACAGCCCCCGCGCCGGGGCCGCCGTGGCCCCGCTGGCCGCCGCCGTCGCCTACTCCCGGGTGCACGTCGGGGTGCACTGGACCTCCGATGTGCTGGCCGGTGCCGCCGTCGGGGCCGGGTCCGCGCTGCTCACCCAGCGCTGGTGGCCGGTCCGGGACTCGGACGAGGCCACCGCCCGCCCGGTCGACCGGGTACCGCCGCTGACCGACGGCGAGGGCCTGGTGATCGTGGTGAACCCGTTGTCCGGCGACGCCGGCCGCGACCCCAGCGACGAGGTCAAGCAGGCGTTCCCCGCCGCCACCGTGCTGATCACCCGCGCGGACACCGACATCGCCGACCAGGTCACCGAGGCGCTGCGCGAGCACCGGGCGCAGGCGCTCGGGGTCGCCGGGGGTGACGGCACCGTGGCGACGGTCACCGCGCTGGCCAACGAGCACGGGCTGCCGCTGGTGCTGGTGCCCGAGGGCACGCTCAACCACTTCGCCAGGGACGTCGGGGTGTACGACCTGCAGGAGGCGGTGGACGCCAGCGGCGCGGGCGAGGCCGTCGCGGTGGACCTCGGCATGATCGACGTGTCCCAGGACGGCGAGCGGGCCGGCCCAGCGCGGTACTTCCTGAACACCGCCAGCCTGGGCTGCTACTCCGACCTGGTGCGGCTGCGCGAGCGCTGGCAGAGCCGGTTGGGCAAGTGGCCGGCGTTCGCGTTCGCGTTGGTCACCGTGCTGCGGCGGTCCCAGCCGGTGCGGGCGCAGGTCAACGGCACCTGGCACACGCTGTGGATCCTGTTCGTCGGCAACGGGCCGTACCACCCGAGCGGGATGGTCCCGGCGTGGCGACCCCGGCTCGACTCCGGGAAGCTCGACGTCCGGTGGCTGCGCGCGGACGTACGGTTCTCCCGCACCCGGGCGTTCTTCGCGCTGATCTTCGGCGCGCTGGCGCACAGCCACGTGTACGGCCACTACGACGTCAGCGAGCTCGACGTGCGGCTGACCGAGGCCGCGACGCTGGCCACCGACGGCGAGCTGGTCCAGCGCGGCGACACCTTCACGTTCCGGGTGGCACCCAAGCCGGTGCCGGTCTACCGGCGGGACGAGGACAACCCGCGGTGGGCCGACCGCAACCGCCCGTTCCACCCCTGGTGAGCCGGGGCAGCTCCGGGCGGGCCACCGCCCGGAGCTGGCCCGGACGGGTCGTGATGCGGGCCGGACCGGTCGGGCGGCCCGCCGCTGTCACTCCGGGGAGCCGGAACCCCCGGCCTCGCCCGAACCCGCGTCGTCCTTGCCGTCCTCGCCGTCCTTCGCACCGCCGGACGCCCGGTTCTGCTCCGGCAGCAGCTGGTCCAGCGCGGCACCGGTGATCCGCCGGAACGCACGGCGCGGCCGGGCGCGGTCGAGCACCGCGACCTCCAGCGCGCTGACCCCGAGCACCCGCCCGGCGGCCCCGGGTCCGTTGGCCCCGGAGGCGGCCCCTCCCGGCGGCGGCGCGGACTGCAGCCCCCGCACGGCCACGGCGACCGCGTCGGCCAGCTCCATCCCTTCGGAGTACGACTCGCGCAGCTGCGCGCTGATCGGCTCGGTCTGCCCGCCCATCACCACGAAGCTCGGCTCGTCGGACAGCGAACCGTCGTAGGTGATCCGGAACATCTGGTCGTCGGCGGCCCTCTCCCCCACCTCGGCCACGCACAGCTCCACCTCGAACGGCTTCTGCTGCTCGGTGAAGATCGCGCCCATGGTCTGCGCGTAGGCGTTCGCCAGCCACCGACCGGTGACGTCGCGGCGGTCGTAGGTGAAGCCCCGCACGTCGGCCAGCCGGATGCCGGCGGTGCGCAGGTTCTCCAGCTCGTTGTACCGCCCGACGGCCGCGAAGCCGATCCGGTCGTAGATCTCGGACACCTTGCGCAGTGAGCTGGAGTGGTTCTCCGCCACGAACAGCACGCCGCCGGCGTAGGTCAGCACCGTGACGCTGCGACCCCGGGAGATGCCCTTGCGGGCCAGCTCCGAGCGGTCCCGCATCACCTGCTCGGCCGAGGCGTAGAACGGCAGCGTCACGTCTGGTGCTCCTGGGTCTGTGGTTCGGCTGTGGTTCGGAGGGCGGCTCGGGTCAGCCGCCGGGTCGGATGAGCCGGTCGGCCACGACCGCGCGGGCGATCTCGCCGACCTGCTCGTCGGGCTGGCGCACCGCGCCGTCGGCCCCGGTGATGGTGACGACCACCGGGAAGATGTTCCGGCTCAGGTCGGGCAGGCCGGTCGCGGTGTCGTCGTCGGCGGCGTCGTAGAGCGCCTCCACGGCGGCCCGCACGGCCACGTCGCGGTCGCCGGCCGGGTCGTGCCGCTTCTTCAGCGCCGACCGCGCGAAGAGCGAGCCGGAGCCCACCGCGAAGTAGCCGGTCTCCTCGGAGCGGCTGCCGGTGACGTCGAAGCTGACGATGCGCCCGGCACGGGCCGGGTCGGTGGCATCGGGGTCGAACCCGACGAACAGCGGGATGACCGCCAGCCCCTGCAGCGCGGCGCCCAGGTTGGCGCGGACCATCCCGGACAGCTTGTTGACCTTGCCGTCCAGGGAGAGCGGGACGCCCTCGATCTTCTCGTAGTGCTCCATCTCGACGGTGAACAGCCGCACCAGCTCCACCGCGAGCCCGGCCGTCCCGGCGATCCCGACCGCGGAGTAGCCGTCGGTGACGAACACCTTCTCGATGTCACGCTGGGCGATCAGGTTGCCCATGGTGGCCCGCCGGTCGCCCGCGATGAGCACCCCGCCGGCGAAGGTGAGGGCGACGATCGTGGTGCCGTGCTTCACGTCCAGCTCGGCCACGCCGTCGCCGGCCGACACCCCCTCGGGCATCCGGCCCGGCAGCAGGTGCGGGGCGGCCACCGCGGCGAAGTCGGAGAACGACGACGATCCCGGCGTGAAGTACTCGGCGGGCAGGCTGGTGTTGACCGGGCTCATCGCTCCCCGCGCCGACCTCGGCTCCATGGGTGGTGTGTGCTCCTTCGCGCTCGGTCGGCGGGTGTCGGTCCGTCACGGCGGTGCCGCCGACAGGTGGGCCGGCGGCACCGTACAACCGGTGGCGGCTACTCGCCGCCCTTCTGCACATAGGCCCGGACGAAGTCCTCGGCGTTCTCCTCGAGCACGTCGTCGATCTCGTCCAGGATGGTGTCGACGTCCTCGCCCAGCTTCTCACGACGCTCCTGGCCGGCCGGCGCGGCGCCCGCGTCGTCCTCGCCCTCGTCGCCGCCACCCTGACGCTGCGTCTGCTCCTGGGCCATGGCGCCTCCCGCTCGTGTGGGGTTAGTGCTCCTGATGAACCCTACCTAGCCAGGGCCCGAAAAACCCATCGAAACTTGCGTGGCACGTCACCCCCGGGTGAGCGCCGTCACCAGTTCCTCGGCGGTGGCCGACGCGTCGATCAGCTCGCCCACGTGGTTCCGGGTGCCGCGCAACGGCTCCAGCGTGGGGATACGCACCAGCGACTCGCGGCCCAGATCGAAGATCACCGAGTCCCAGGACGCGGCGGCCACGGCCGCGGGGTAGCGCTCCAGGCAGCGGCCCCGGAAGTAGGCCCGGGTGTCCTCCGGCGGCCGGCGCATGGCGTCGACCACCTCGTCCTCGGTGACCAGCCGCTTCATCGAGCCCCGGGTGACCAGTCGGTTGTACAGGCCCTTACCCATCCGCACGTCGGCGTACTGCAGGTCGACCAGGTGCAGCCGGGGCGAGGACCAGGCCAGGCTGTCGCGCGCCCGGTAGCCCTCCAGCAGGCGCAGCTTGGCCGGCCAGTCCAGCCGGTCGGCGCACTCCATCGGATCGCGGCGCAGGGCGTCGAGAACCTCGCCCCAGGTCGTCATCAGCTCCCCGGTGACCGGGTCGGCCTGCTCGCCCTGGGTGCGGGTCACGTGCTCCTGCGCCCGCTCGAAGTAGGCGGACTGCAGGTCGAGACCGGTCATCCGGCGGCCGTCGGCCAGCTCCACCTTGGCCTGCAGGCCCGGGTCGCGGCTGATGGTGTGCACCGAGCGGACCGGCTCGGCCAGCCGCAGGTCGTCGAACCGGATGCCGGCCTCGATCATGTCCAGCACCATCGCGGCGGTGCCCACCTTCAGGTAGGTGGACGTCTCGGCCAGGTTGGCGTCGCCGATGATGACGTGCAGCCTGCGGTACTTGTCGGCGTCGGCGTGCGGCTCGTCCCGGGTGTTGATGATGCCGCGCTTGAGGGTGGTCTCCAGGCCGACCTCGACCTCGATGTAGTCCGCGCGCTGGGACAGCTGGTAGCCCGGCTCGTCGCCGCTGGGGCCGATGCCGACCCGGCCGGCACCGCACATGACCTGGCGGGAGACGAAGAACGGGATGAGCCCGGTGATGATGGACGGGAAGGTCGTCGACCGCGACATCAGGTAGTTCTCGTGGCTGCCGTAGCTGGCGCCCTTGCCGTCCACGTTGTTCTTGTAGAGCTGGATCGGCGGCGCGCCGGGCACGGTGGCCGCGCGCATCGCGGCCTCCTCCATCACCCGCTCGCCGGCCTTGTCCCAGATCACCACGTCGCGCGGGGTGGTCACCTCGGGGGTGGAGAACTCCGGGTGCGCGTGGTCGACGTACAGCCGCGCCCCGTTCGTCAGGATCACGTTCGCCGCGCCGAGGTCGTCCAGCTCGGAGTCGGGGTTGGTCGCGACGCTGGGCGCCGAGAGGTCGAACCCGCGCGCGTCCCGCAGCGGCGACTCGACCTCGTAGTCCCACCGGGCTCGTTTCGCCCTTGGCAGGTCCGCGGCGGCGGCGTAGGCGAGCACCACCTGCGTGGAGGTGATGACCGGGTTCGCCGAGGCGTCCCCCGGCACCGAGATGCCGTACTCCACCTCGGTACCCATGATCCGGCGAGCACTCATGGGATCCGAGCCTAATCGTTGGGCGGGGCCGGTGGGGCCGTCAGGACTGCCTGTCTCCCAGCGGCCAGAGCTTGTCGCCGCCCAGGTGCTTGACGACGGCCTCGCTGATCTCCCCCAGCTGCACCACCTGTTCCGGGGTGAGCTGGTCGAACAGGTTCTCCCGCACGGTGGCCACGTGGCCGGGCGCGGCATCCTCCAGGGCGGCGAACCCGGCGTCGGTGAGCTCGCAGACGGCGCCGCGCCGGTCGGTCTCGCACTCCTTGCGGCGCACCCAGCCGGCCTCCTCCATCTTGGCCACCGCGTGCGACAACCTGCTGCGGGAGGACATCGAGGACGTGGCCAGCTGGGACATCCGCAGCTCGCGCCCGGGCACCTCGGACAGCCGGACCAGGATCTCGTAGTAAGGGTGCGGCATACCGGAGTCGTGCTGCAGCTGACGGCCGAGCTGGTCCATCAGCAGACGGTTGGCCGCGAGAAAGGCGCGCCAGGTGCGCTGTTCCTCACTCGTCAGCCACTGATTGTGACCCACGCCACCTCCGGAATTAGTTGAACGCTCAATGTGTTAGGGGCAGTGTCAGTGTCGCGTAGCTACCCGCGCAAGTCATAACGCAATCAGCTCACGCTGAGAAACTGGGAGATGACAAGGAATGACCGCCACAGACACCGCCCGCCTCGTCGCCGGCACCTGGGACATCGACCCGGTGCACTCGGACGTGTCGTTCACCGTCCGGCACATGATGATCAGCAAGGTCCGGGGCCGCTTCGACTCGGTCGCCGGCGAGCTGGTGACCACCGAGGACGTGGTGGGCTCCTCGGTCACCGCGTCGATCCAGACCGCCTCGGTGAACACGAACAACGACCAGCGCGACGAGCACGTGCGCTCCGCCGACTTCCTGGACGTCGCCTCCTACCCCACGATGACCTACACCTCGACCGGCGTCCGCCGCGACGGCGACGACTACGTCGTCGACGGCGAGCTGACCCTGCACGGGGTGACCCGCCAGGTACCGCTGAGCCTCGAGGTCGCCGGCTCCGGCCCGGACGCCTGGGGCGGCACCCGCACGGGCTTCTCCGCCACCGCCACGGTCAGCCGCTCGGACTTCGACATCGACATCAGCCTGCCGCTCGACGGCGGCGGCGTGGTGGTCGCGGACAAGATCCAGATCCAGCTGGACATCCAGGCCGTGCTCCGCAAGGACTGAGCCCCGGCCCGCCCGCGGACGGCCGCGGGGCCACCCCTCCGACCTGGTCGGAGGGGTGGCCCCACGGTGTCTGAAGTGCCTACCGGCTCACAGGTACTGGCCGGTGTTCGAGGCGGTGTCGATCTCCCGTCCGGCAGCGGCGTTCTTCCCGGTCACCAGGGTGCGGATGTACACGATCCGCTCCCCCTTCTTGCCCGAGATGCGCGCCCAGTCGTCCGGGTTGGTGGTGTTCGGCAGATCCTCGTTCTCCGCGAACTCGTCGACGATGGCGTCCAGCAGGTGCTGCACCCGCAGACCGGGCTGACCGGTCTCCAGCACCGACTTGATGGCCGCCTTCTTCGACCGGTCCACGATGTTCTGGATCATCGCACCGGAGTTGAAGTCCTTGAAGTACAAGGTCTCCTTGTCCCCGTTGGCGTAGGTCACCTCCAGGAACCGGTTCTCCTCGGTCTCCGCGTACATCCGCTCGACGACCCGCTGGATCATCGCGTCGACGCAGGCGTTCCGGCTGCCGCCGAACTCGGCCACGTCGTCGGAGTGGATCGGCAGCGTCTCGGTCAGGTACTTCGAGAAGATGTCCTGAGCCGCCTCCGCGTCCGGCCGCTCGATCTTGATCTTCACGTCGAGCCGGCCGGGTCGCAGGATGGCCGGGTCGATCATGTCCTCACGGTTCGAGGCACCGATCACGATCACGTTCTCCAGGCCTTCGACGCCGTCGATCTCGGAGAGGAGCTGGGGAACGATTGTCGTCTCGACGTCGGAGGACACTCCGGAGCCACGGGTACGGAAGATCGAGTCCATCTCGTCGAAGAACACGATCACCGGGGTGCCCTCGGACGCCTTCTCCCTGGCCCGCTGGAAGATCAGCCGGATGTGCCGCTCGGTCTCGCCGACGAACTTGTTGAGCAGCTCCGGACCCTTGATGTTCAGGAAGAACGACTTGACGTCGTGGCTGCTCTCGCCACGCGCCTCGGCGACCTTCTTGGCCAGCGAGTTCGCCACCGCCTTGGCGATGAGCGTCTTGCCACAGCCGGGCGGGCCGTAGAGCAGGACACCCTTGGGCGGCCGCAGCTCGTACTCGCGGAACAGCCCCGCGTGCAGGAAGGGCAGCTCCACCGCGTCCCGGGTCTGCTCGATCTGCCGGCCCAGGCCACCGATGTCCTCGTACGCCACGTCGGGGACCTCCTCCAGCACGAGGTCCTCGACCTCGGCCTTCGGCACCCGCTCGTAGGCGTAGGCGGCCTTGGTGTCCACCAGCAGCGAGTCGCCCGGCTTGAGCGGCACGACGTCCGGCTTGTCCGGCCCCGCGATCAACGGGTCGGCCAACCAGACCACACGCTCCTCGTCGGCGTGACCCACCACGAGCGCGCGGTGGCCTACGCCGTCAGCGTTCGTCCCCGACGGATCGAGCAGAACCTCGCGAAGCGCGCATACCTCGCCGGTCCGTTCGAAATCACCCGCCTCGACGACTGTCAGAGCCTCGTTCAACCGGACCGTCTGGCCCCGGCCGACCTCGGCCACCTCGACCGCGGGGGACACCGCGACGCGCATCCGGCGCCCCGCGGTGAACACGTCCACTGTGCCGTCCGGGTAGCCGGCCAGGTAGACGCCGTAGCCGCTCGGCGGCTGGGCAAGCCGGTCCACCTCCTCCCGCAACGCCACCAGTTGGCCACGCGCCTCGCGCAGCGTCTCGGTGAGTTTCTCGTTGCGGGCGCTCAGCTGCGACAACCGGCTGGCCGACTCGGCGAGACGCTGTTCGAGGATGCGCGCGTGCCTCGGCGACTCGGTCAGCTTGCGGCGAAGCAGGGAAACCTCGTCTTCGAGGAACCTGATCTGAGCGGTTAGTTCGGCCGTGCTCGGGACCCGCTCGTCGGGTGTATGCCCCTGAGGGCCTTCAGAGTGGTTCACGGCGCCTCCCCTCCGTGTTCCGTTTCCACACGGTACCTGTCGGGCGCCACTCTGGCGGTAGAGCAGATCGGTGATCCGTCACTCAGCCGGATGAGAGCTTGACGTCACTCTCCGATCACCTTTCCGCGCTAGCGACCAGTCGGACGCCGCTGTGGCCGGGGTGGCACGACTCCATCGGCCAGCCTGCGCGTGGTCAACAGGAACGCAGTGTGACCGATCATGCGATGCTCGGGCCGAACCGCCAGGCCCACCACGTGCCACGGGCGCACCATCGCCTCCCAGGCCTGGGGCTCGGTCCAACACTGCTGCTCACGCAGGCCCTCGGTGACGCGCGAGAGCTGGGTGGTGGTGGCCACGTACACGACCAGGACGCCGCCCGGCCGCAGCGCCTCGGTCACCGGGGGTAGCACCTCCCACGGCGCGAGCATGTCCAGCACCACCCGGTCGACCTCGCCCTCGTGCGTTGCCACGTCGCCGACGGTCAGCGTCCAGTTCGGGGGCGTGGCACCGAAGAACCGCTCGACGTTGCGCACCGCGTGCTCGGCGTGGTCCTGGCGCACCTCGTACGAGCGGACGCAGCCCCGCTCGCCCACCGCGCGCAGCAGCGAGCAGGTCAGCGCCCCCGACCCGGCGCCGGCCTCCAGCACCCGCGAGCCGGGCCGGATGTCGCCCCACATGACGATCTGCGCGGCGTCCTTCGGGTAGATCACCTGGGCGCCCCGGGGCATGGACAACACGTAGTCCGCGAGCAGTGGGCGCAGCGCCAGGTAGGGGGTGCCGGCGGTCGAGCTGACCACGACGCCCTCCGGCCGGCCGATCAGCTCGTCGTGCGCCAGCGCGCCGCGGTGGGTGTGGTACTGGCCACCGGTCTCCAGGACAAGGGTGTACCGACGACCCTTCGGATCGGTGAGCTGGACCCGGTCACCGGGACCGAACGGACCATTCGCCTCGGCCAGGCCGGGAACAGGGGCGGACATGGGCCGGACCGTAGCGCCCGGCCAGGAAACCGTTTGCGGAGGCCATCACCCGCAGGCTGGATTCCGCCGGGTGGCCGTAGATCAGTGCACCCTTCGAACACCCACCGGCCCCGCGCCTCGCAGTGAAACCGGTGGCCACACCACGTGCGTACACAACTTTCCCAGCCGTCGACTAGTGACACCTGAGTAGTCATCAGTTATTTTGATCGCCGCACGATTGGACAGTCGGGGCAGGCAATCCACTCGGCAGTGGCACGCGCGCCGCCCCGCGCCCGTCCCACCTGCGGTGCAGTCGGCTGGACTAGGCGTGGGGATGGGGAGATGGGAACTTCCGAGGGTCGTCGCTGCGCGCTGCCCGGCTGCTACGTGGTCATCGAGCCCGAGCCCGACGGCCGGCCCCAACGCAAGTACTGCACCGCCGCGCACCGTGCCGTCGCCCGCCAGATGCGCAGGGAGGGCACCCACCGCTCGGCGACCGCCCCGCCGCTACCCACCCCGCCGCTGCCGCTGCCACCGCTCGCCCCGGTGCCGTACGCCGGGCGCAGGCGCCGCGAGCTCGCCCGGGCCACCGCACGCCGGATCCGGGCCGCCGCCGTGCTCGGCTCGGCGGGGCTGCTGATCACCGGCGGTGGGCTGATGGCCGCCAGCGCCCCGATCGGCACCCCGAGGGCCTCCGTGGCCTCCCCGTGGCTGGCCGCCACCCCCGAGGCCGAGCGGGACTGGGCCGACCAGGCGCGGATCACGCTCACCTCGCTGGACCGCCAGCTCGACGAGATGGACCGCGCCGAGCGCGCGTGGACCGGGCTGCCCGAGGCACTGCGGTCCGCCCCGGCGCCCTCCCCGGTGCGCGCGCTGGCCAGCCGCCGGGCGCTGGTCGAGCAGCAGCGGGCAACCGTCGCATCCGAGCTCACCACCTGGCAGTCGATGCGCGAGGCGGACCAGCGCCTGGCGCGGACCGAGAGCCACGTCGCCAACCTGGACCAGGCCATCGACGCCGCCCCGGCGCCGCGCGCGCTGACCCCGGCCGAGGTCAGCGCCGGCCGGATGCTGACCGAGCAGCGGACGATGCGGCTGCGCCAGCGCGACGCGCAGCGGCGCGACCTGGACAGCCTGCGGCAGGACCTGCACGAGGCCATGGCCGCCCCGCTGCCGAGCGACGCCGACGCCACCACGTCGGTCACCTCGCGGGTCGCCGAGCTGGTCCGGCACCCCGAGCGCCAGCACGAGCACGACCCCGCGCCGGCGGGCGGCCAGCCCTCCCGGCCGGAGGCCACCGCACAACGCGACCGCGACGACCAGGCACGGCAGGACGTCGGCCACGGCGCGCCGCCCACCCCCGGGCGGGCTCGCCCGGAGAAGGCCCAGGAGCCGGGGATCCTGGCGTCCCCGCCACACCCCACCGACGCCCCGGCCACCGACCCGGTGTCCGCCCCGGGGGCGGCGCGGGCCGTTCCGGGAGCCACCCAGGCCGCCGGCGGGGCCACCCAGGCCGCGGGCGGGGCGGTTGCGGGCGTCGGAAGCGCGGTCGCGGGTGCCGAGGGGGCGCTGGGCACGCCGGTGAGCCCGGGTGCGCCCACCGGCAACCCCCCGGGGCGCCGGGCTCCGGTCGTCGCACCGGCCGCCCCTGGCGCCGCGGCTCCGGCCGCTCCAGGCGCCGCGGCACCGGCCGCTCCGGCACCGGCCGCTCCAGGCGCCGCGGCACCGGCCGCTCCGGCACCGGCCGGCGGTCCCACTGACCGTGGCCCGGCGATCCGTGGCCCGGTCGCGGACGCCGGCAAGGCCGTGGGTGGCGCGGCGGACGGTGCCGGCAAGGGACTCGGCGACGCCGCGGGGGAAGCGGGTAAGGCGCTCGGCGGCGCCACCGGCGGGCTCGGCCGTGCCGTCTCCCCCGGCGCCGCGACCCCAGGACGGCCGGGCACACCCCCGGCCGGCGGATCCGCCACCGCACCGTCCGGCCCGAACGCCGGGGGCTCCGCGACGTCCACCGGCGGCCGGGCGGTCCCGTCGGCCGGCGGCGGCCAGGCCGCTCCGTCGACCCCGTCGGCCGGCGGGGTGGCCGCTCCGTCGACCCCGTCGGCCGGCGGGGTGGCAGCTCCGGCGCCGTCGACCGGGAGCGTGGAGACTCCGGCGACCCCGTCGCTCGGCGGCCCGGCCGCTTCCTCGGGCACCTCGAGCGGCAGCCCGGCGGGCGGCGGTCTCGGCGCGGCGGTGGGTGGTGCCCCGGACTCGGACGCCACCCTCGGCGGGCTCGGCCGCGCGGTCACCCCGGACACGTCCGGGCCCTCGTCGAGGCCCGAGTCGTCCCCGGATTCCGACGGTCCCGCGCCCGGCGAGCCCGGGTCGTCGTTCGGTGCGGGCGACGGCCCGGTCAGCCGGGCGGTCGACAAGGTCGCCGACTCGCACGACTCCTTCATCGGGCCGACCACCCGCCAGGAGCCCTCGGACTACTCGCGGTCGGCCCCCGGAGTCGAGACGACGCCCGCCACCGAGCCCGACACCAGGGCGTCGAGCCGGAGGGACAGCCCCCGCACCGACGCCGACCGGGTCGCCGAGGCCGACGACATCGCCGGGGCCGCGATGGCCGGCGACTGGAGCGGCGCGGTGTCCCGGGCCATCGACTCGGGGGCACGCGAGCAGGAGGCCGGACGGTCCGGCTCCGGGTCGGGCGAGGCGGCGGGCTCGTCGACCGGGAACGCCGGCGACGAGTACGCGCGCGACACGGCCGACTCGATCATGTCGGACTACGGCCTCGACTCCTCGGACTCCCGGGAGGACACGGGCTCCGCCGAGCACGCATCGGGCGGCTCGGACGCCTACGACGCCGACGCCGACGACGTGGACGGCATCATCGACCGGTACACCGACGGCGCCCCGACCGGCGCCCGGGGCTCGGGCGGCGACCGGGACGGCTCGGGCGACGTCAGCTCGGGCGGCGTCAGCTCGTCCGGCTACGCGGACCACCTCGACCAGGTCGGCGGATCGGCCCCGGAGCGAGGCGGCTCGGACGTGGACGACGACCGCGACTCGCGCACCGAGGACTCCGACAGCTCGGACGACTCCGACGACCAGGGGTCGGTCAGCTACGAGGCGCTCACCGATGTCGCGGAGGACCACGACTCCGACGACCACGGCTCGGACAGCTACTCCCTCGGTTCCGGTCGCGGCTCCGGCGACAGGGACTCGGACAGCTCCGGGTACCACTCCGACGACGGCGACTCCGGACGCTACGACGGCAGCGACAGCGGCTCCGACGACTCCGACAGCGACGACTCCGAGGACAGTTACTCCGACAGCCGCAGCGGCTCGGACAGCTACGAGTCCGACGACAGCTACTCCGACGGCGACTCCGCCAGCGGCTCGGACGACTCCGCCAGCGACGACAGCGGCGGCGGCGATTCGGACAGCTACGACAGCGACGACAGCGGCGGCGACGACGACTCGGACAGGGGCGACTCGGGCGGCGACTCGGGCGGCGACTCGGGCGGCGACTCCGACGGCGGCTCGGGCGGCGGGGACGACTGACCGGCCCGACCGGTCCTGTCGGGGCCATCGCCTAGGCTGCGCCGCGTGATGGAGACCGCGCCCACGCCCGCGACCGACGCGGCCCCGGGGAAGCCCGATGCCCCTCGGCGCCGCCGTCCCGCGCTGTCCCCGTCCCGGGCGGGCGACTTCAAGCAGTGCCCGCTGCTGTACCGCTTCCGGGCGGTCGACCGGCTGCCCGAGCAGCCCACCCGCGCGCAGCTGCGCGGCACGGTGGTGCACGCGGTACTGGAGCGGCTCTACCGGCTGCCGGCCGAGGAGCGGCTGCCCGAGCGCGCCCGCGAACTGGTGGAGCCGGTGTGGGCCGAGCTCACCGCCGAGGAGCCGGAGCTGGCCGAGTTGTTCGACGGGGCCGACGATCCGGAGTTCGGCGGCTGGCTGGAGTCGGCGGCCGGGCTGGTCGACACGTACTTCACCCTGGAGGATCCGAGCCGGCTCGAGCCCGCCGCCTGCGAGGAGCTGGTGGAGGCGGAGCTGGAGTCCGGGCTGTTGCTGCGCGGCTACATCGACCGGCTCGACGTGGCGCCGACCGGCCAGGTCCGGGTGATCGACTACAAGACGGGCGCGGCCCCCCGCCAGGTCGCCGAGGCGCGGGCGCTGTTCCAGATGAAGTTCTACGCGCTGGTGCTGCTGCTCACCCGGGGCGTGGTGCCCAGCCAGCTGCGGCTGATGTACCTGGCCGACGGGGAGGCGCTGACCTACCGGCCCGACGAGCCGGAGCTGCGTCGGTTCGCCCGCACGCTCGATGCGATCTGGGTGGCGATCCTGCGCGCCGGCCGCACCGGCGACTTCCGGCCGAACCCGAGCAGGCTGTGCGACTGGTGCGGGCACCGGCCGCTGTGCCCGGCGCACGGGGGCACCCCGCCGGAGTACCCGGGGTGGCCGGAGCCCGATCCTGCCGTGTCCGGCGGTGAGAGCCTGCTCGACCGCGCGGAGTAGCCGAGGGTCGGCGGCGGAACCGGAGACGCGCCGCCCGGATCGACGTCGTACCCGCCGGATCAGGCGTTGTTGCCGCGCCCGTCCACGGCCCGGCAAGAGCGGATCACCGAGGTCAGGATGGCGGTGCAGCCCAGCGAGGCCAGCTGGTCCATCACCCGGTTCGCCTCACCGCTGCGCACCATGGCCCGGACGGCCACCCAGCCGTCCCGCGACAGCGGCGCCACGGTGGGTGCCTGCAGACCGGGTGTCACCTTCTCGGCCGCCGCCAGCTGCGGCTTCGGGCAGTCGTAGTCCAGCATCAGGTACTGGCGGGCGTACACCACACCGCGCAGCCGCTCCAGGAAAACCGCCTTGGCGGCGCGGATCTCGCCGCTGTCCCGCCGGTCGTGCCGGGGCTCCCGCTCGATCAGGGTGGCCTCGGACTCCGCTATCGGGTCGCCGATCACCTTGAGGTGGTGCTGCCGCAGCGTGCGGCCGGAGCTGACCACGTCGGCGATGGCGTCGGCCAGGCCGAGCTGGATGGAGATCTCGACGGCGCCGTCCAGCTTCACTATCTGCGCCGAGATGCGCTTGCCGGCCAGGTGCGCGCGCACCAGCCGGGGGTAGGACGTGGCGATCTTCTTGCCGTCCAGGTCCTCCAGCTTCCAGTCGGTGGACTCGGAGACCGCGAACCGGAACTTCGAGTACCCGAACCCGAGGCGCAGCATCTCGCGCACCGGGCTGCCGGACTCGTCCATCAGGTCGTGCCCGGTGACGCCCATGTTCAGGTCGCCGTTGCCCACGTAGGTGGCGATGTCCTTCGGGCGCAGGTAGAAGAACTCGACCTGGTTCTCCTCGTCGAGAGCGCTCAGGTCACGGGAGTCGGTGCGTTGCCGGTAGCCGGCCTCCCGCATCATGGTGCTGGCCGGTTCGGCGAGTGTCCCTTTGTTGGGCAGGGCGACGCGGAGCATGACGGCTCTCCTGATGCAAGATCGACGGGCTAGAGGAACTTGTACACGTCCTCCAGGCCGAGCCCGCGACCGAGCATCAGAACCTGGATCCGGTAGAGCAGCTGGGAGATCTCCTCGGCCAGCGCGTCGTCGGCTTCGTGCTCGGCGGCCAGCCACACCTCGCCGGCCTCTTCGAGCAGCTTCTTACCCTGCGCGTGCACGCCCGCGTCGAGTGCCTCGACCGTGCCCGACCCCCCGGGACGGTTCTGCGCCTTCTCGGACAGCTCCGCGAACAAGCCATCGAACGTCTTCACCGTGTGTCCTCCCTGTACCCCACAAGTGTCAGGTACGCTCGGCCCCCGTTGACCACTGTGAGTGGTTGTGTCTGCTGACGGTGCCTGGACAGCGACCGATGGCATCGCATCAGTATCACCTGTCCCCTCTTTGACGTGGCAAGTGGCCGGTCTCGGGAGATTAGTGGTCCTCCGCGCCCCCGGCCCGCCACGCGGTGCCCAGTTCGGCCGCGGTGAGGCCGAGGAGGTCGGCACGGTGCACCCGGCGGGGGCCGCCGGCCACCGGCACCTCGCTGGGCACTACCAGTACCACGCAACCGGCTGCCGCCGCCGACTCGGCCCCGGTCGGCGAGTCCTCCACCGCCACGCAGTCCCCCGGCGCGAGCCCCAGCTTCCCGGCCGCGATCCGGTACGGGTCGGGCGCCGGTTTGGTGGCGGGCACCTCGTCGCCGCATACCACGACGTCGAAGTACTCCCGGCCGACCGAGTCCAGCGCCACCTCCACCAGGCGCCGGTGGGTCGAGGTGACCAGCGCGGTGGCCAGCCCCTCGTCCCGCACCGTGCGCAACGCCTCCGGCGCCCCCGGCCGCCACGGCAGCCCCGCCCGGAACAGCTCCTCGGTGCGCCCGGTGAGCCACTCCCCCGCCTCGACGCGGGCCTGCGGGCCGCCGGGCAGCCCGAACTCGGCGAACATCATGTCGATCGTCCGCCAGAGCGAGCTGCCGACCATCGCCTCCCGGGTGTGGGTGCCCAGCTCGCCACCCAGGTGGCGGGCCAGGTCGGCGAGCGAGACGTCCCAGAGCTTCTCCGAGTCGACCAGGGTGCCGTCCATGTCCCACAGCACCGCGCGCGGTCCACTCATCCCGCGTTGAAGTACTTCGCCTCGGGATGGTGCGCGACCAGCGCGTCGGTGCTCTGCTCCGGATGCAGCTGCAGCTCCTCGGAGAGCTCCACGCCGATCCGGCCCGGCTCCAACAGGTCGACGATCTTCCTCCGGTCCTCCAGCTCCGGGCAGGCGCCGTAGCCGAGCGAGTATCGGGCGCCCCGGTAGCCGAGCTTGAAGAACTCCTCGACGTTGTCCGGGTCCTCGGCGGACAGCTGCCCGCCGTCCGGCCAGCGCAGCTCCTCGCGGACCCGCCGGTGCCAGTACTCGGCCAGTGCCTCGGTCAGCTGCACGCTCAGCCCGTGCACCTCCAGGTAGTCCCGGTACGCGTCCTTGGCGAACAGCTCGTTGGCGTAGTCGGCGATCGGCTGACCCATGGTGACCAGATGGAACGGCACCACGTCGACCTCATCGCGCTCGACGGCGAGCTCGCGGGGCCGCCAGTAGTCGGCCAGGCACAGGTGCCGGTCGCGGCGCTGCCGGGGGAAGGTGAACCGGGTCCGCTCGGCCGCGCCCGGCTCCGGCTCCTCGAGCACCACCAGCGAGTCGCCCTCGGAGACGCACGGGAAGTAGCCGTACACCAGCGCGGCGTGTGCCAGCACGCCCTCGGTCGCCAGCCGCTCCAGCCAGTACCGCAGCCGGGGCCGCCCCTCGGTCTCCACCAGCTCCTCGTAGGTCGGGCCGGAGCCGCCGCGCACGCCGCGCAGCCCCCACTGGCCCAGGAAAGTGGCCCGCTCGTCGAGCATCGTGGAGTAGTCGGCCACCGGGACCCCGCGCACCACCCGGGTGCCCCAGAACGGCGGCGTGGGCAGCGGCACATCGGTGGCCACGTCGGACCGGCTGGGCATCTCGACCTCGGGCTCGGCCGCCTTGCGCCGCGCCGCGATCCGCCGGGACCGCTCGTGCCGGGCCTTCCGCTCGGCCACCTTTTCCCGCTCCTCCTCGGACTCGGTGGGGGCCTCGCCCCGGGCCTCGGCCATCACCGAGTCCATCAGGCGAAGGCCCTCGAAGGCGTCGCGGGCGTAGTTGACCTTGCCGTGGTAGGTCTCGGCCAGGTCGTTCTCCACATAGGAGCGGGTCAGTGCGGCCCCGCCGAGCAGCACCGGCAACTTGCCGGCGACCCCCCGGGAGTTCATCTCCTCGAGGTTCTCCTTCATGATCACGGTGGACTTCACCAGCAGCCCGGACATGCCCACCGCGTTGGCCCGGTGCTCCTCGGCCGCGGTGAGGATGGTGGAGATCGGCTGCTTGATGCCCAGGTTCACCACCGTGTAGCCGTTGTTGCTCAGGATGATGTCGACCAGGTTCTTGCCGATGTCGTGCACGTCGCCCTTGACCGTGGCCAGCACGATCGTGCCCTTGCCCTCGTCGTCCTCGTTCTTCTCCATGTGCGGCTCAAGGTGGGCCACCGCGGCCTTCATCACCTCGGCGCTCTGCAGCACGAACGGCAGCTGCATCTGCCCGGAGCCGAACAGCTCGCCGACCGTCTTCATCCCGGACAGCAGCGTGTTGTTGATGATCTCCAGGGCGGGGCGCTCCTCCAGCGCCTCGTCGAGGTCGTCGCCCAGGCCCTGGCGCTCGCCGTCGACGATCCGCCGCTCCAGCCGCTCGAACAGCGGCAGCGCGGCCAGCTCCTCCGCGCGGCCCGCCTTGGCCGAGGATGCGGTGACGCCGGCGAACAGGTCCATGAACGTGTTCAGCGGGTCGTAGCCCTCGCGGCGCCGGTCGTAGACCAGGTCCAGCGCGACGGAGCGCTGCTCGTCCGGGATCTTGGACATCGGCAGGATCTTGGCCGCCGAGACGATGGCGGTGTCCAGCCCGGCGTCGACGCACTCGTGCAGGAACACCGAGTTCAGCACCTGCCGGGCCGCCGCGTTCAGCCCGAAGGAGACGTTCGAGACGCCCAGCGTGGTCTGCACGTCGGGGTGGCGGCGCTTGAGCTCGCGGATCGCCCCGATCGTCTCCAGGGCGTCGCGGCGGACCTCCTCCTGCCCGGTGGTGATCGGGAAGGTCAGGGTGTCCACCACGATGTCGGACTCGTACATGCCGTGGTTGCTGGTCAGGTCCTCGATCAGTCGCTCGGCGACCCGCAGCTTCCAGTCGCTGGTCCGGGCCTGGCCCTCCTCGTCGATGCACAGCGCCACGACCGCGCAGCCGTGCTCGCGGACCAGCTCCATGGTCTTCTGGTAGCGCGAGTCGGGGCCGTCGCCGTCCTCGTAGTTGACCGAGTTGACGATGCACCGCCCGCCGAGGCGCTCCAGGCCGGCCTGGAGCACGTTCTGCTCGGTGGAGTCCAGCATGATCGGCAGGGTGGACGCGGTCGCCAGCCGGCCGGCCAGCTCGGCCATGTCGGCGGACCCGTCGCGGCCCACGTAGTCCACGCACAGGTCGAGCAGGTGCGCGCCGTCGCGGGTCTGGTCGCGGGCGATGGAGACGCAGGACTCCCAGTCCTGCACCAGCATGGCCTCGCGGAACGCCTTCGACCCGTTGGCGTTGGTCCGCTCGCCGACCATCAGCACGCTGGTGTCCTGCCGGAACGGCACCGGGGCGTACAGCGACGACACCCCCGCCTCCGGGTGCGGGTCGCGCCGCGCGGGAGTCACCTCGCGCACCGCGGCGACGACCTGGCGGATGTGCTCGGGCGTGGTGCCGCAACAGCCGCCGACGATCTGCACGCCGAACTCGCTCACGAACCCGGCCAGTGCCTCGGCGAGTGCGTCGGGCCCCAGCGGGTACACCGCGCCGTTCGGGCCGAGCTCGGGCAGCCCGGCGTTCGGCATGACCGACACCGGGATCCGGGCGTGCTTGGACAGGTGGCGCAGGTGCTCGCTCATCTCGGCGGGGCCGGTCGCGCAGTTCAGCCCGATCACGTCGACGCCGAGTGCCTCCAGCGCGGTCAGCGCCGCGCCGATCTCGCTGCCCAGCAGCATCGTGCCGGTGGTCTCCACGGTGACGTGAGCGATGATCGGCACGCTGATGCCGTCGGCGGCCATTGCCCGCCGCGAGGCGATCACCGCCGCCTTGGTCTGCAGCAGGTCCTGCGAGGTCTCGATGAGGACCGCGTCGATCCCGCCGGCCAGCAGCCCGTGCACGCTCTCCTGGTACGCGTCGCGCAGGTCGACGAACGGGGCGTGGCCGAGCGTCGGGAGCTTCGTGCCGGGGCCCACCGCGCCGAGCACGTACCGTGGCCACTCCGGGGTGGAGAAGTCGTCGGCGGCCCGCCGGGCGATCGCGGCACCCTTCTCGGAGAGATCCCGGATCCGGTCCTGGATGTCGTACTCGGCCAGGTTCGCCAGGTTGGTGCCGAACGTGTTGGTCTCAATCAGGTCCGAGCCGACCTCAAGGTTCTCCCGGTGGATACGCTCGACGACGTCCGCCCGGGTGTCGTTGAGGATTTCGTTGCAACCCTCGAGACCGGCGAAGTCGTCCAGACTGAGCGCGGCCCCCTGGAGCATGGTGCCCATCGCGCAGTCCGCGACCAGCACCCGCTTCCGTAGGGCACGGGTCAGGGGGGTGTCCGAAACGATCTTCATGTCTCCAGGATAGTCGGGTAAGGGCTCGGATCCGACGCTGAAGTTGGGGATATCCCCCGGGGGGACGCCTCGGACCGGCACGCCCGGCCGTCACAATCGGTCGGTCCGCCGTAGGCTGACCCGATGAGCGATCGCGAGCCGAGGGACCCCGACGCGATCTCGTTGTCCTGGCAAGAGGCCGACAGCGTGACCGACGGCACCCCACCCAAGCTGGTCAAACCCGTCGTGGTGGCTGCCTTCGAGGGCTGGAACGACGCGGGGGATGCGGCGAGCACCGCGCTCGAGCACCTGGAGCTGAGCTGGGACGCGACACCGCTGGCGGCGATGGACCCGGACGACTACTACGACTTTCAGGTGACGCGCCCCACAGTGGCTCTGGTCGACGGCATCACCCGGCGCATCGAGTGGCCGACCACCCGGCTGTCCGTGTGCCGCCCGCCCGGCGCCGACCACGACGTGGTGCTCATCCGCGGCATCGAGCCGAACATGCGCTGGCGCAAGTTCTGCGCCGAGCTGTTGACCTACATCGAGAAGCTCGGCGCGACCACGATAGTCACCCTGGGCGCCATGCTCACCGATATCCCGCACACCCGCCCGGTGCCGGTCAGCGGCACGGCCTACGACACCGAGTCGGCGGCCCGGTTCAACCTGGAGACCTCGCGCTACCAGGGCAACACCGGCATCGTCGGGGTGTTCCAGGACGCCTGCGTGCAGGCAGGTATCCCGGCCATCTCGTTCTGGGCCTCGGTGCCGCACTACGTGTCCCAGGCGCCCGACCCGAAGGCGTCCGTGGCGCTGCTGCACCGGGTCGAGGAGGCGCTCGACCTCGAGGTGCCGCTGGGCGGGCTGCCGGAGCAGGCCGAGGCCTGGGAGCGCACGGTCACCGAGATGGCCGACGCCGACGAGGAGGTCCGGGACTACGTCCGCTCGCTGGAGGAGCGGGTGGAAACCGAGTCGACCATGCCGGAGACCTCGGGTGACGCCATCGCCGCCGACTTCGAGCGCTACCTGCGGCGCCGGGGGCCCGGTCCGGGCGGGCCGGGCAGGCCCGGCGGCGGGCGCAGCGGCCCCGGCTTCTGAGCACCACCCCCGCACCGCGCACCCCACCCCGGGCTGACCGGCGCGGACCGACCGGCGCGGTCAGGACTCGACCAGCCGCCGAGGCCCCGCGCCCCGTTCCCCGAGGCTGTCCAGCGGGTTGGCCATGCCGCAGCGGTCCAGCGACAGGCAGCCGCAGCCCACGCAGTCGGTGAACCGGTCGCGCAGCTTCTCCAGGTCGTGGATGCGGGCGGTCAGCTCGTCGTGCCAGCGCCGGGACAGCCGCTCCCAGTCGCCCCGGTTCGGGGCGCGGTTGCCGGGCAGGTCGGCCAGGGCGGAGCGGACGTCGGCCAGTGGGATGCCCACCCGGTGCGCGATGCGGATCAGCGCCACCCGGCGCAGCGTCTCGCGGCGGTACCGGCGCTGGTTGCCGGAGGTGCGCCTGCTGCTGATCAGGCCCTCGCGCTCGTAGAAGTGCAACGCGGACACCGCCACCCCGCTGCGCTCGGCGAGCTGGCCGACGGTCAGCTCGCCCTGGTCCCAGGCCGCGTGCCGCATGACGCTCCCTTCCTCAACGTTACTTTCGGTTTGTACGCCCCGGCCAGGGCGCGGTCAAGGTGTTGACCTCAACGAGAGTTCAGGTTCTACCGTCGGTCCCGGCCCGAACGAGCCACCGTCACCGAGCGAGGGGACCAGCCATGACGACGACCAGGACGGCACCGGACGCGAGCCCGGAGCCCGGCGCGGCCCGGCGGGCGGAGTGGGAGGCGCCGGTGCGGCTGGAGGTGGTGCTGGGCAGCGTGCGGGACGGCCGGTTCGGCCCGGTCGTGGCCGAGTGGTTCGCCGCGCTCGCCGCCCGGCGCCCCGACCTGCGGGTGGACCTGCTCGACGTGGCCGCCGACCGAACCGACTTCGCCACCCGGATCGAGTCGGCGGACGCCGTCGTGGTCGTGACCCCGGAGTACAACCACAGCTTCCCCGGACCGCTCAAGACGGCGATCGACGGCGTGGGTGCCCCGTGGCGGGCCACCCCGGTGGGCTTCGTCAGCTACGGCGGGCTGTCCGGCGGGCTGCGCGCGGTGGAGCCGCTGCGGGTGGTCTTCGCCGAGCTGCACGCGGTGACCGTGCGCAAGACGGTCAGCTTCCACCAGGCGTGGGAGCGGTTCGACTCCGACGGCCGGCCGGTCGACCCGGACGGGCCCGCGGCCGCCGCCAGCCTGCTGCTCGACCAGCTGGTCTGGTGGGCTCGGGCGTTGCGCAGCGGCCGCGAGCGGCAGTCCTACCCGGCCGCCTGACCGGGTGACCGGCGCCGGGTCGGATGCCCCCGCCCGGTGCCGCCTCGGGTGCCCCGCCCGGCGCCGGCCGGACTGCTAGAGACCGACCCCGAGCAGCGCGTCCACCGCGTCCCGGACCAGCGCGCCCGCGCCCGCCTGGCCGCCCCGCCGGGAGTGCGCGTCGGCGACCCAGGCGTCCACGGCGGCCAGCGCGTTCGGCGTGTCGAGATCGTCGGCCAGGTGGGTGCGCAGCCGCGCGACGGTGTCCTCGGCCGGGGGCGCCGAGTCCAGCCGGACGGCGTCCCGCCAGTCCGCGAGCCGCGCGGTCGCCCGGTCCAGCAGGTCGGCCGTCCAGGCCCGGTCGGTGCGCCAGTGCCCGGCGAGCAGGGCCAGCCGGATCGCCATCGGGTCCACCCCGTCGGCGCGCAGCCGGGACACGAACACCAGGTTCCCGCGCGACTTGGACATCTTCTCGCCGTCCAACCCGATCATCCCGGCGTGACAGTAGTGCCGGGCGAACGGGTGCACCCCGGTGAACGCCTCCGCGTGCGCGGCGCCGAACTCGTGGTGCGGGAACACCAGGTCGGACCCGCCGCCCTGGACGTCGATCTGCGCACCGAGCCGGTTCAGCGAGATCGCGGTGCACTCCACGTGCCAGCCGGGACGGCCCCGGCCCAGCTCGCTCTCCCAGGACGGCTCGCCCTCCCTGGCCATCCGCCACAGCAGCGCGTCGACCGGGTTGCGCTTGCCGGGCCGCTCCGGGTCGCCGCCCCGCTCGGCGGACAGCCGCAGCATCGTGTCCTGGTCGTAGCCGGACTCGTAGCCGAAGTCGGGGGTGGCCGAGGAGTCGAAGTAGACGTCCGGGTGGTCCGGGTCGTCCAGCCGGTAGGCGCACCCGGTGGCGAGCAGCTTGTCGACCAGCTCGCTGATCTCCGACATCGCCTCGACGGCCCCGACGAACTGCCGAGGCGGCAGCACCCGCAGGTACTCCATGTCCTCGCGGAACAGCGCGGTCTCCCGCATGCCCAGCACGACCCAGTCGTCGTGGTCGCGCTGCGCCCGCTCCAGCAGCGGCTCGTCGATGTCGGTCACGTTCTGCACGTAGTGCACCCCGTGCCCGGCGTCCCGCCACACCCGGTTCACCAGGTCGAACGCCAGGTAGGTCGCGGCGTGGCCGAGGTGGGTGGCGTCGTACGGGGTGATGCCGCAGACGTACATCCGCGCGGTCGAGCCCGGCGCGGTGGGCCGGATCTCGCCGGTGGCGGTGTCGAAGAGCCGCAGCGGCGGACCGGACCCAGGGACCTGTGGGAGCGAAGTGGGCGACCAGGACTGCATACCGACAACCTACGCTGCGCTGCGAGGACCGCGACCCGGCACGGCGACCCGGGGCGCGCGGATATGGCACGGTGAGAGCCGAAGATCGGGCCGGTGCGGCCCGGATCGCGGGAGGACCTGGATGCTCCGCAGCCTGACGACGACCGTGGTGGCGCTGTGCCTCGCGCTGCCGGCCCTGCTCGCCGCCGGGTGTGCGAAGAAGCCGCCGGAGCCCTACCGCCCGCCGGCCAGCGTGCTCGACCTCGTCGCCCAGCGCGGCGAGCTGCGGGTGTGCAGCACCGGCGACTACCGGCCGTTCACCTACCTCGACCCGGCCACCCGGCGGTGGTCCGGCATCGACATCGACATGGCGGGCGACATGGCCCGCAACCTCGGTGCCCGGCTCACCGTGGTGCCCACCAGCTGGTCGAACCTGGTCGGTGACCTCACCGAGGGCCGGTGCGACGTGGGCATGGGCGGCATCTCGGTCACCCTGGACCGGGCGCGCAAGGCCGCGTTCAGCGACCCGTACCTGGTCGACGGCAAGGCGGCGGTCACCCGGTGCACCAACCTGGCCCGCTTCCAGACCCTCGACCAGATCGACCGGCCGGGGGTGCGGGTGGTGGTCAACCCCGGCGGCACCAACGCCGAGTTCGACCGCGCGCACCTGCGGCGGGCCACCGTGGTGCCCTGGCCGGACAACAACACGATCTTCGACCAGCTGGTCGCCAACCGCGCCGACGTGATGATCACCGACGCGTCGGAGGGCCGCTGGCAGGCGGCCCGGCACCGCGAGCTGTGCGTGGTGAACCCGGAGCGGCCGCTGAGCTTCGGCCCGAAGGCCTACCTGCTGCCTCAGGGTGACGTGGCCTTCCAGGAGTGGACCAACCAGTGGCTGCGGCTGTCCCTCGGCGAGGGCACCTACCAGCGGTTCGCCCGGGCCTGGACCGGCTGACCGCCGGGCCCGGCCACCGGGCGGTCCCGGCCGGGGTTCGCCCGGCCGGGACCGGCCGACGGCTACGGCGCGGGCACCGCGTCGACGAACCGGGTGGTGTAGGTCCGGGCCAGGTCGATCCGCCCGCTGTGCCGGCGCACGTTCTTGGAGAACCCGGACAGCACCCGCAGCGCGTTGGCCGCCGCGTCGGGGTCCATCCGGCCGTCCGCGTTGAACATGCCGATGCTGTCCCTGATCGACCGCACGTACAGCGCCCGGTCACCGCCGTCGTACCCGCGCGGCATGGCGTCCGCGATCTGCTCCGGGGTGTGCTGGTGGATCCAGCCCAGCGTGCCGACCATGGCCGCTGCCAGCTTGCGCACCACGTCCGGGTAGCGCTCCACGATGGAGCAGCTCATGTACAGCGAGGTCGCCGGGTACAGCCCGCCCAGCGCGTCCCGGGTGGCCTGCTCGGTGCGCAGGTCGTAGAGCACCGTCCCCTGCCCGGACCCGAGCAGCTGGGCCACCGTCGGGTCGGTGGTCATCCCGGCGTCGATGCCACCGTTGGTCAGGCTGGCGATGAACGTCTGGCCGGCGCCCACCTTGACCGGGGTGAAGTCGTCGGCGGCCACCCCGGCCCGGCCGGCCAGCGCCTTGGTCAGGAAGTCGGTCGACGAGCCGAGCGAGGTGATGCCCATCCGGCGGCCGCGGAAGTCGTCGGCGCTCCGGATCTCGCCGGCCTTGCCCGAGGCGACCACCACGACCTCGCCGGGGATGTTCGCCATCTGCACCACGCTGGTGATGCACTGGTCCTTGGCCTGCAGGTCGATGGTGTGGTCGTAGAACCCGACCACGCCCTGCACCTGCCCGGAGATCAGCGCGGTCTCCGCGTTGGCCCCGGAGGACTGGTCGAGCAGGGTCACGTCCAGCCCCTGCCGGGCGAACCCGCCGAGCTGCTGGGTGAGCATCGCCGGCGGCACGCTGCACCTGTCGGTGCAGGACAGCGGCGCGGGGGTGCCGGCCGGGCTGCGGGACGCGGTGTTCGACGAGGGGGTCACCACGAAGCTCGCCCCCGGCCACGGGCTGGGGCTGGCGCTGGCCCGGCACGAGGCCCGGGCGCGCGGCGGGGACCTGTGGCTGGCCGACCCCGGCGGGCCGGACGGCGGGGCGCTGTTCGTGGCCGCGCTGCCCGGCGTGCTGACCGGCGCGGGCTCACCCGCCGGCGCGGGGGTCGAGCCGTGATCCGCACGCTGATCGTGGACGACGACTTCCGGGTGGCCGGGGTGCACGCCGGGTTCGTGGCCGAGGTGGCGGGCTTCGAGGTGGTCGGCGTGGCGCACACGGCGGCCGAGGCCCGGGTGCGGGTCCGGGACACCCGGCCGGACCTGGTGCTGCTGGACATCTACCTGCCCGACCAGTCGGGGCTGACCCTGCTCGGCGAGCTGGGCACCGACGCGATCGTGCTGTCCGCCGCCTCGGACACCCGCACGGTCACCGCGGCCGCCCGCGCCGGTGCGCTGAACTACCTGGTCAAACCGTTCACCCGGCGGCAGCTCGGGGACCGGCTGGCCGGGTACGCCCGCTACCGGCGCGCGCTGGCCCCCGACCGCTCCCTCACCCAGGAGGACGTGGACCGGGCGTTCCGGGCGCTGCACGAGCAGGACCGCACGCCCGCGCCGAAGGGCAGGTCCGAGACGACCAGCCGGCTGGTGACCGAGCTGCTGCGCGCGGCGGCCGGCCCGCTGTCCGCGGCGGAGGTCGCCGGGCAGCTCGGTATCGCGCGGGCCACCGCGCAGCGGTACCTGACCGCGCTGGCCGGCAACGGGACGGTGGAGATGCGCCTGCGCTACGGCGTCGCCGGCCGTCCGGAGCACGAGTACCTGTGGGCCGCCGGGCGCTGAGGTACCGCTCCCGGGGTCACCACCACTCGTCGGGCAGCCGCGACTCGATGGAGCGCAGGTGGTCGCGGGCGCAGGCCGGGCACGTCCAGTCCCGGCCGCCGTCCGGCCGGCGGTCGCACACCCAGGCCAGTGCCTCGCCGGTGGACGGGTCGGCGGCCCGGTTGCAGCGCAGGCACCGCTCGGGTCGGGTCATCGGGTCAGTCTGCTCACGCCGGCCGGCGCCGCGACCGCCGCGTGGAGTAGTGGGCGACCGCCGGTGGGGCTCAGCCCGCCGGGCGGCAGCGCAGGCAGGGCCGGTAGCCGGCCCGGGAGGCGGCCGCCATGTCGCCGAACCCCACCTGGTGCCCCGGCTCGATCCGCCGGGCGTCGGCGCAGGTGGGGAAGCACACGATGTGCGTGGTGTCGCTGCCCAGGTAGCGCACCCCGGCCGCGGTCAGCTCGCGGACCCGGTCCACGTCCAGCCGCTCGCCGCGCAGCAGCCGCTCCTTGGCCGCCCCACCGAAGACGTAGTCGCCCAGCTCACCGTCGGAGCGGGTGACGCGGTGGCACGGGATCAGGATCGGCACCGGGTTGCGGCCCAGCGCGGAGCCCACCGCCCGCACCGCGCGCGGCCGCCCGATCTCCCGCGCGATCCAGCCGTACGGGCGGGTCTGCCCGGCCGGGATCCGCCGGGCCGCGGCCAGCACGTCCCGTTCGAAGTCGGTCAGCACGCGCAGGTCGAACCGCACCCCTCGGGCGGCCCGCGCCGGGTCGCGCAGCGCGGGCAGCACCCCGGCCGGGGGCCGCGTGCCGGGCTCCAACGGCCGGCCGACCCGCTGCCGGAACCCGGCGGCGAAGCCCTCCTCGTCGTCGGCGGGGCGCAGGTAGGCCACGCCCTCCTCGGTGCTGGCCAGCAGCAGCTCGCCGAGCGGACCGGGCACCCGGACCCAGCGGGCCACCAGCCGCTCCCGCAGGCCGGCCGGAGGCGCCACCCGCAGCCCGGCCAGCTCCGCTCCCAGGCGCGCGTCCGGTCCGGTGGTCGTGTCGGGTTCCTCGGGTGGGCCGAGCGTCCGGTCGGTCATCATCGGGCACCTCCGTCGGTGCTGTCGGTGCTGTCGGTGCTGTCGGTGCTGTCGGTGCTGTCGGTGGGGTCGCCTCGTTCGGCGCGCAGCGTCCGCAGCCGCGCGAGGCCGCGGGAGACGTGGGACTTCGCGGTGCCCTCGGCGCAGCCGAGCACCTCGGCGATCTCCGCCGGCGAGAGCTCCGCGACGTGGCGCAACACCACCGCTACCCGCTGCGGTTCGGACAGCTCCGCGAGCAGCACGCCCAGCTCCGCGCCGGTCTCCCGGCCGGCCACGATGGACGCCACGTCGGCACCGGGGTCCACCGGCTCCGGAGCCGACTCCAGGGGCACGGTGGGCGACCGGGCGGCCGAGCGCCGCCGGTTGCGCCAGCCGTTGAGCAGGATCGTCACCAGCCAGGGCCGGGGGCGCAGCGCGGCGATGCGCTCCGGCGGGTAGCCCCCCAGTGCCCGGTAGGCGCGCAGGAAGGCGTCGGCGGTGAGGTCCTCGGCGTCCGCCCACCGGCCGCTCACCCGCAGCGCGGTGGAGAACAGCGGCGCCTGGTAGGTCTCGAAGAGCTGGATGAACCCGGCGTCGAGATCCTCGGCGAGCGCGCGCCGCACCGCGTCGGCGCGGTCCTCGGCGGCGTCGGCGTACGCGGCGGCCTCCGCGCCCTGGGGGCCGGCGCGGTGCTCGGGTCCGCCGGCGACGGTCGAGGGGCTCGGGCTGCTCACACCTGATGGAACACCGGGAGCTCCGGTTCGGTTGCGGCGGCCCGCCGGGCGATCCGGCCGGCCAGCGCCGCGCACACCATCAGCTGGATCTGGTGGAACAGCATCAATGGCAGCACCAGCAGGCCGACCCCCGGGCCGGCGAACAGCACGCTGGCCATCGGCAGCCCGCTGGCCAGGCTCTTCTTCGAGCCGCAGAACAGGATGGTGACCCGGTCGGCGCGGTCGAACCCGAGCCGTCGCGGCACCCAGGCGGTCACCACCAGCACGGCGGCGAGCAGCACGAGGTCGACCGCGACCAGCGCGACCAGCGCACCGGGGGACAGCTGCCGCCAGCTGCCGGCCCGCACGCCCTCGCCGAACGCCACGTACACCACCAGCAGGATCGAGCCCCGGTCGACCACCGAGAGCAGCCGCCGGTGCGCGCTCACCCAGCGGCCGATCCACGGGCGCAGCAGCTGGCCGAGCACGAACGGCGCGAGCAGCTGCAGCGCCACGTCCAGCACGGCGCGGCCGGAGAACCCGCCCCGGGTGGCCATCAGCACGCCGACCAGCAGCGGGGTGAGGAGCACGCCGGCCAGGTTGGACAGCGACGCGGCGCAGATTGCGGCCGGCACGTTGCCCCTGGCCACCGAGGTGAACGCGATCGACGACTGCACCGTGGAGGGCAGGCAGCACAGGAACAGCACGCCCAGGGCCAGCGGGTGCGGCAGCACCGACTCCGGCAGCAGCTGCGCGGCCAGCCCGAGCAGCGGGAAGAGCACGAACGTGGCCAGCACGACGGCCCCGTGCAGCCGCCAGTGCCGCAGCCCGGCCACCGCCTCGGCCGGCGACAGCCGCGCCCCGTACAGGAAGAACAGCAGCCCGATGGCCACCGTCGTCGCGTGGTCGAAGCCGGTCGCCCAGGCTCCCCCGGCCGGCAGCAGGGTCGCCGTCAGGACGGTGGCCAGGATCAGCAGCAGGAACCGGTCGAGCCGGACGTGGTCGCGCAGCCAGTGGAGTGCCCTCACAGCGGTCGATTCTCCGGCCGGCCCGATCATTCGGAAATACGTATGCCGCGATCATTGTCATCGCGAACTATGATGTGACGGTGTTCGACCCGGTCCAGCTGCGGTCCTTCGTGACCGTGGCCCAGACGCTGAGCTTCACCCGGGCCGCCGAGCGGCTGGAGCTGCGCCAGTCCACCGTCAGCCAGCACGTGCGCAAGCTCGAGGCGGCCGCCGGGCGCACCCTGCTGGCCCGGGACACCCACTCGGTGGCGCTCACCACCGACGGCGAGGCGATGCGCGAGTTCGCCACCGCGATCCTCGACACCACCAGCCGCGCGATGGCCTACTTCGGCGGCGCGCAGATCCGCGGCCGGCTGCGGTTCGGCGTCTCCGAGGACCTGGTGCTGACCCGGCTGACCGCGGTGCTCGCCGCGTTCCGCCGCCGCCACCCGCTGGTCGACCTGGAGCTCACCGTGGGCCTCAGCGAGAACCTCGAGCAGCAGGCCGACCACGGCGAGCTCGACCTGCTGTTCGCCAAGCGCTCGCCCGGCCGCGCCGGCGGCACCCCGGTGTGGCGGGACCGCTTCGTCTGGGTGGCCGGCGCCGACCTGCCGCCGCTGGCCGCCACCGACACCGTGCCGCTGGTCAGCTACCCGCCGCCGAGCCTGTCCAGGGCGGCCGCCATCGCCGCGCTGGAGAACCAGGGCCGGCACTGGCGGCTGGCATGCACCAGCGACAGCCTCAGCGGGCTGCGCGCCGCCGCGCTGGCCGGCCTGGGCGTGGTGGCGCACGCCGAGACGCTCGTGCCGGCCGGCCTGGTCCCGGTACCCGCCCGGGCCCGGCTGCCGGAGCTGACCGGGTTCGACTTCGTGCTCACCGGTGGCCGCCGGTCGTCCGGGCCGGCCACGGCGCTGGCCGAGACCATCCTCGCCTCGGCCGACGAGCTGCGCGGCTGACCCACCGGACGCGAACGGCCACGCCCGCGCGGCGGCTCAGGCCAGGGCGCGCAGGGCGTCGGCCAGCCGCGCCCAGAACCGGGGGGCGTCCAGCTCGACGGCCACCTCGACGTTCGGCGGCCGGCCGAGGGTGCCGCGCAGGTCGACGCTGGTGGCCCCGGCCGTCTCGGTGCCGTGCACCTCCACGTCCAGCCGGGCGCGCACGCAGCTGACCAGCGACGGGTCGGCCACCAGCGCCATCGCCACCGGGTCGTGCAGCGGCGGGTTCTCCAACCCCTGCGACGCCCGGTAGCTGGCCCGGTAGTAGGCGAGCAGCTCGGCGCCGAACGCGGCGGTGCGGGTACCCGAGGCGACCAGCCCGGCCAGCACCTCGGGGGTGACCAGCGCCTGGTGGGTGACGTTGAGCCCGACCATGGTGAAGCGCACCCCGGTGCCGAGCACCACCGCCACCGCCTCGGGGTCCACCCAGGAGTTGAACTCGGCGTACGGGGTGACGTTGCCCCGGCCGGTGGACCCGCCCATCCAGACGATCCGCTCGGCCGCCGCCAGCGCGTCAGGGTGCAGCCGGGCCAGCAGCGCGATGTTGGTCAGCGGCCCGGTGGCGACCAGGGTGACCGGCTCCGGCGCACCCAGCAGCGTGTCCCGCAGCAGCGCCACCGCTCCCCGGGGGTCCAGCCCGATCTCCGGTTCCGGCGGCTCCGGGCCGTCCAGCGCGCTGACCCCGTGGATCCAGTCCGCCGGGTGCAGCGCGCGCAGCAGCGGGGCGTCCGCCCCGGCGCCGATCGGTACCGAGCGCTCCCCCGCCACCGTGCACACCACCCGGGCGTTGCGCGTGGTGTGGGCCAGCTGACCGTTGCCGCCCACGGTGGTCACCGCGCGCAGCTCGATCCCCGGGTCGCCCAGCGCCAGCCACAGCGCGAAGGCGTCGTCGTGCCCGGGGTCGCAGTCCAGCACCACCGGCACCGGCATCCGGTCACCTCGCTCCTCGTCGCTCCCCGTCGCCGCTCCTGGTCACTCCTTGTCGCGCAGGATGGCGGCGTCCAGCCAGGCCTCCGGGATGCCGAACCCGTCGACCAGCAGCGCGGCGTGCGGCCGCAGCTCGCGGCACAGGTCGTTGACCGCGGCGGTGACCGCCTTGGCCTGCCCCGCGGTCAGCCGACCGTGCTCCAGGAACCAGCCGCGGTCGGCCTCGATCACCGACAGCGCGTGCAGCGCCCGGACCCGCCCGAGCAGCCGGCGCACCGGCGGGTCGGAGCAGCCGTCGAGCACGGCGTCGAACGAGTCCAGCACCCAGCGGTCGATGTGCGCCCGGCCGGCTGCCAGCAGGTGGTCCTGGGCGGCGTTGAACACCGCGAACGCGTCGGCACCCGGCTCGGTCGCCCGGCGCAGCCGCCGCGCGACCCCGCTGAGCTGGTGCTCCTCCCGGTCGGCGAGCAGCGAGGCGAGCCATTCCGGGTCGTCCGAGGCGGGGTCCTTGAACCGGCGGGTGAGGTTGCGCGCGTTGGTCCGCTCGGCGAGCACCGCCACCACCTGCTCGGTGATGAACCTGGCCATCTCCAGGGTGTCCAGCCCGCCGACGTGGTCGCGGTACTCGGTGAGCAGCCCCTTGGCCACCAGCTGCAGCAGGACCGTGTTGTCGCCCTCGAACGTGGTGAACACGTCGGTGTCGGCCTTCAGCTGCGGCAACAGGTTCTCGGTGAGGTAGCCGGCGCCCCCGCAGGCCTCCCGGCAGCCCTGGATGGTGTGCGTGGCGTGCCAGGTGGTGACCGCCTTCATCCCGGCGGCCAGGCCCTCCAGCTCCCGCTGCGCGGCCTCGTCGGCGCTGCCGCCGGTCTGCACGTCGTGCAGCCGGGCCACCAGGCGCTCCTGGGCGAAGTGCAGCGCGTAGCTGGTGGCCAGCGCGGGCAGCAGGTTGCGCTGGTGGGCCAGGTAGTCGAGCACCACGACCTCGCCGTCCCGGCCCGGCGCCTCGAACTGGCGCCGGCGCAGGCCGTAGCGCACCGCGATGGCCAGCGCGGACTGGGTCGCGCTGGCCGCCGAGCCGCCGACGCTGACCCGACCGCGCACCAGGGTGCCGAGCATGGTGAAGAACCGGCGGCCCTGGTTCTCGATCGGGCTGGAGTAGGTGCCGTCGGCGGCCACGTCGCCGTACCGGTTCAGCAGCGCCTCCCGGGGTACCCGGACCCGGTCGAACATCAGCCGGCCGTTGTCCACGCCGTTCAGGCCCGCCTTGCGGCCGCAGTCGGTGATCGTCACCCCGGGGCACGGCCGGCCGTCGGCTTCCCGGATCGGCACCAGCAGCGCGTGCACCCCGTGCCCGCCCGCCGGGGTGACCAGCTGGGCGAACACCACCGCCATCCGGCCGTCCCTGGCCGCGTTGCCGATGTAGTCCTTGCGCGCCGACGGGGTGGGGCTATGCACCACGAACTCGCCGGCCTCGACGTCGTAGGTGGCGGTCGTCTCCACCGCGGCCACGTTGCTGCCGTGGCCGGTCTCGGTCATCGCGAAGCAGCCGGGCAGCTCCATGCTCATGATCGACGGCAGGTACCGGCGGTGGTGCGCGCCGGTGCCCAGCGCCTGCACCGCGCCTCCGAACAGCCCCCACTGCACGCCGGCCTTCACCATCAGGGACAGGTCGGCGTAGGCCAGCGTCTGGATGGAGGTGACCGAGCCGCCGATGTCGTCCTCGCCGCCGTGCTCGCCGGCGAACCCGAGCGTGGTGCGCCCGCTGTCCGCCAGCTCCCTGGCCAGCCCGGTGATGTACTCCCGGTGCCGCTCGGTGCTCCACTCCGGGTCGGGGTGCAGCGTCCGCTTGCCCAGCTGCCGCCGGACGTCCTCGCGCACGTGCGCCCAGCGCCCGTCGAGCACGGCGCGCAGCGCGTCGAGGTCGACGGCGCCGAGGTCGGCCACCGGGGTGCTCGAGCTGCTCATGATTCCTCCGCTCCGGGGTTCACGACGGCGGCCAGCCCGCCCCAGGCCAGTTCGGTGAGCCCGCCGGCCAGCTCCGCCCTGCCGATCGCCACCCGGCCCTCCAGCCAGGGGTCGGCGGCCGCGCGCACCAGCCCGACCAGGCCGTGGCCCCAGGGCATCGCGACGGCCGGATCGACACCAGCCTGCCGCATCCGGGGCGCCAGCGCCGAGGCGACTTGATCACCGATCAGGTGGATCAGCCCGCCCACCGGGTCGGCGTCGATCGGCCGGTCCAGCGCGGGGTGGTGCACCACGAACCGGTAGACATCGGGGTCGGACTCGATGAGCTGCAGGTAGACGTCGATGGCGGCGGCCAGCGCATCGCGGGGCCGCACGTCGGGCCGCAGGACGCCGCGCAGCTGCGCCAGCAGCGTCTCCGCGACCCGGGTGCAGACCGCCAGGTAGAGCTGGGACTTGTCGGCGAAGTGCCGGTAGAGCACCGTCTTGCTGGTGCCGGCGACGGCCGCGACCTCGTCCATCCCGACGACGGGGCCATGCCGGCGTACGGCGGTGAGGGCCGCGTCCACCAGCTCGGCCCGCCGGGCGCGACGGTGCGCCTCCCAGCGGGTGCTCCGGCCGTCCGTCACATTCACGGTACCCAGCGTACCGTGTACTTTAGGTACCGGGTACTGCGGGAAAGGAGCACGGCATGGCTGAGACGACACGACCGAGGCGCGCGGCGGTCATCGGCGGGAACCGGATCCCGTTCGCCCGCGCGGGCGGGCACTACGCGCGCGCCAGCAACCAGGACATGCTCACCACCACGCTGGACGGGCTGGTCGCCCGGTTCGGGCTGCGCGGCGAGCGCCTCGGCGAGGTGGTGGCGGGCGCCGTGCTCAAGCACAGCCGCGACCGGGACCTCACCCGGGAGTCGGTGCTGGGCAGCCGCCTCGACCCGGCCACCCCGGCCTACGACGTGGCGCAGGCCTGCGGCACCGGGCTGGAGGCCGTGGTGCTGGTGGCCAACAAGATCGCGCTCGGCCAGATCGACAGCGGGGTGGCCGGCGGGGTCGACTCGGTCAGCGACGCGCCGGTCGCGGTCAACGACGAGCTGCGCAGGGTGCTGCTCGAGCTCAACCACGCCCGGTCGCTGAAGGCCCGGCTCGCGGCGGTGGCCAAGCTGCGGCCCGGCCAGGTCGTACCGGACCTGCCGCGCAACGCCGAGCCGCGCACCGGGCTGTCCATGGGCGAGCACGCCGCGATCACCGCCGCCGAGTGGGAGATCGGCAGGGCCGAGCAGGACGAGCTCACCTCGGCCAGCCACCGCAACCTGGCCGCCGCCTACGACCGGGGCTTCCTGGACGACCTGGTGACCCCCTACCTGGGGCTGCGCCGCGACGCAACGCTCCGCCCGGACTCGTCCCCCGAGGCGCTGGCCAAGCTCAAGCCGGTGTTCGGCGGGCCCGGCGGCACGATGACCGCCGGCAACTCCACGCCGCTGTCCGACGGCGCGTCCACCGTGCTGCTGGGCAGCGACGAGTGGGCGCGCGCACACGACCTGCCGGTGCTGGCCCACCTGGTGGACGCCGAGACCGCGGCCGTCGACTACGTGCACGGCGGCGAGGGGCTGCTGATGGCGCCGGTGTACGCGGTGCCCCGGCTGCTCGCCCGCAACGGCCTGACCCTGTCCGACTTCGACTTCTACGAGATCCACGAGGCGTTCGCGTCCACCGTGCTGGCCACCCTCAAGGCCTGGGAGGACAAGGCCTACTGCACCGAGCGGCTGGGCCTGGACGCGCCGCTGGGCTCGATCGACCGCTCGCGGCTGAACGTGGCCGGATCCTCGCTGGCCGCCGGGCACCCGTTCGCGGCGACCGGCGGGCGGATCGTGGGCACGCTGGCGAAGCTGCTGGCCGAGAAGGGCTCCGGCCGGGGGCTGGTATCGATCTGCGCCGCCGGCGGCCAGGGCGTGGTGGCCATCCTGGAGGCGGCCAAGTGAGCCCCACCGACGGCAGGGACCGGTACCTGGACCTGGTCAACAACCGGCTGGGCGCGGGCGTGAGCAAGCGGCTGGGGCTGCCCCGGCCCGTCCCGCTGCGCCGCTACCGGCCCGGCCAGCCGCTCACCGACGGCCCGGTGCTGATCGGCAGGGCCGGCAAGGGCGAGCTGGCCGACCACCTGCACGGGCTGCTGCCGGTCGACCCCTCGGTCACCCCGGACGGCGGGCTCGGCGCGCTGGTGCTCGACGCGACCGGGGTGGACACCGTCGAGGGCCTCGGTGAGGTGCGCGAGTTCCTGCACGACGGGCTGCGCCGGCTGGGCCGCTGCGGCCGGGTGCTGGTGCTGGGCCGGCCGGCCGGCGGCTCCGAGTCCGGTCCCGACGCCGGCTCGGGCCACGGGTCGGCGGCGATCGAGGCGGCCGCCGCCCGGCAGGCGCTGGACGGGCTGATCCGCTCGGTCGGCAAGGAGCTGCGCGACGGGGCCACCGCGAACCTGGTGCTGCTCGACGAGCGGGCCGACCCCGCCGACGTGGACTCCACCGTGCGGTTCCTGCTGTCCGCCCGCTCGGCGTTCGTCGACGGCCAGGTCGTCGAGGTCGGCCCGGCCGGACCGGCGGGCGGGCGCAACCCGGACGGCCCGGCGCACGCCGACCGGGTGGTGGTGGTGACCGGGGCGGCCCGGGGCATCGGCGCCGGGATCGCCGAGGTCTTCGCCCGGGACGGCGCGCGGGTGGTGTGCCTGGACGTCCCCGCGCAGGGCGAGGCGCTGGCCGCCACCGCCAACCGGGTCGGCGGGGTGGCTCTGCAGCTGGACATCACCGGGGAGGACGCGCCGAGCCGGCTGGCCAGCTTCCTGGCGGAGCGGTTCGGCGGGGTGGACACGGTGGTGCACAACGCCGGCGTCACCCGCGACAAGCTGCTGGCGAACATGGACGCCGACCGCTGGGACCCCGTGCTCGCGGTGAACCTGCGCGCCCAGCTCGCGCTGAACGAGGCGCTGCTGGACGGGTCGCTGCGTCCCGGCGGGCGGATCGTGTCGGTGGCCTCCACCAGCGGCATCGCCGGCAACCGGGGGCAGACGAACTACGCGGCCAGCAAGGCCGGCGTGATCGGCGCGGTCCGCGCGCTGGCGCCGGCACTGGCCGGGCGGGGCATCACCGCCAACGCGGTGGCGCCCGGGTTCATCGAGACCGAGATGACCGCCGCCATGCCACTGGGCACCCGGGAGGCCGGGCGCCGGATCAACAGCCTGCACCAGGGCGGCCTGCCGGTGGACGTCGCCGAGACGATCGCCTGGCTGGCCGAGCCGGGCAGCGGCGGCGTGCGCGGCCAGGTGGTCCGGGTGTGCGGCCAGAGCATCTTGGGGGCCTGAGGTGGAGACGACGACCCTGGACGGCCCACCCCGGCTGGCGCCGCGCTACCTGCGCGCGCTGCTGCCCTCGCGCGGTGGCGGCACCGAGCTGCCCGACCGGGAGCTGGTGCTGCCCGGCGCGCCGGTCGACCCGGCGGAGCTGGACGCCTACCGGCGGATGTGCGGGTTCGGCCTGGACGGCCGCGTCCCGGTGACCTACCCGCAGGTGCTGGCCTTCGCCGCGCAGGTCACCCTGATGACCGAGCCCGGTTTCCCGCTGCGGCTGCCCGGGCTGGTGCACCTGCGCCAGCGGATCACCCAGCTCCGCCCGGTCGCCGCCGACGAGCCACTGGGCCTGCGGGTGCACGCCGAGGCGCTGCGCGCGCACGCCAAGGGCGCCCAGGTCGACCTGGTCGGCTCGGCCGAGGTCGACGGCGAACCGGTGTGGGCGGCCCGCAGCACCTACCTGGCCAGGGGCGCCACCGCTCCCCCGGCCGCCGCCGACGAGCCCGACGAGCCGGTGCCGGTCCCGGCCGACCCGGCCCGGCAGGCCGCCCGCTGGCGGGTGCCCGCCGACACCGGGCGGCGGTACGCCTCGGTCAGCGGCGACGTCAACCCGATCCACCTGCACCCGCTCACCGCGCGGCTGTTCGGCTTCCCCGGGGCGATCGCGCACGGCATGTGGACCGCCGCGCGCTGCCTGGCGACCCTGGAGGGACGGCTGCCGGAGGCCTACGAGGTGGACGTGGTCTTCGGCAGGCCGGTGGTGCTGCCGGCCGACGTGGCACTGTTCAGCGCGCCGGACGGCGACGGCGGGTGGCGGCTGACCCTGCGCGCGGCCGAGGCCGACCGGGTGCACCTGTCCGCCTCGGTGGTTCCGTCCGGCGGAGCCCGCCGATGAGCTTCCCGCCCGCCGCGGTGTTGACCGCCGCGGCCACCCCGTTCGACCGGGACGGGGGCCTGGACGAGGACGGCGCCCGCACCCTGTTCCGCTTCCTGCGCGACGCGGGGGTGGACGGGGTGTTCTGTGCGGGCACCACCGGCGAGTTCACCGCGCTGGACCGCGACGAGCGCCGTGCGGTGGTCGCCGTCGCGCTGGAGGTGTTCGGCGCCGACCGGGTGATCGCGCACGTCGGCGCCCCCGCCGCCCGGCAGGCCCGCGCGCTGGCCGAGGACGCGCTGGCGGCCGGGGCCACGGCGGTGGCCGCGATCTCGCCGTTCTACCTGCGGCCGCGGCCCGCCGCGGTGCACGCCTACTACGCGGAGCTGGACCGGGCGCTGGACGGGCGGGCCGCGCTGTACCCATACCTGTTCCGGGAGTGCACCGGCTACCCGACCGGTCCGGAGGAGCTGGCCGCGCTGGCCGAGCTGCCCTCGGTGGCCGGGGCGAAGGTCAGCGGCGAGTCGGCGGAGCGGATCGGCGAGTACGTCCGGGCGGTGCCCGCCGGGTTCCCGGTGTTCACCGGCAACGACGCCGAGTTCGCCGCGTCGGTCCGGCTGGGCGCGGCCGGTACCACCTCGGGCACGTCGTCGGCCTTCCCGGAGGTCTTCGTGGCGCTCGGCGCCGCGCTCCGCAACGGCGACCCGGGCGAGGTGGCTGCCGCCGACCGGGCCGTGCGCGACGCGGTCGCGGCCTGCTCCGGCATACCGCTGGTCAAGGCGGGCCTGGCCGGCCGGGGCCTGCCCGCCGGGCCGTACCGGGTCGCGCAGGACCCGCCGGCCCCCGGGCAGCTGACCGCACTGAACGCCGAGCTGGGCCGGCGCTGAGCCGGCCCGGCCCGCACCCACCGGGCCGGTACGTGGCGCGGCGGCCGGGGTTCGGGGTCAGCCCTGGCGGACCTTGAACCGAGTGGGTCGCCGGGCCGCCCCGGGCGGGTCGTGACAGGGTCGACCCACCGCACCGACACCGACCCCCGGCGGTCCCGGGGAGAGGGAGGCCCGGGTGACCGAGACGGTCGGCCGCGACCCCGACCCGGACGCCGGTCCCGGTCCGCGCCGGGCCACCGACTGGGACCGGGTGTTCCGGCCCGCATCGGTCGCCGTGCTCGGGGCACCCGGCGACGAGCGCGGCCCGATGGCCCGGCCGCTGCGCTGGCTGGTCGAGCGCGGGTTCCCCGGGGAGGTCCACCCGGTCAACCCGAGGTACCCGGAGCTGGCCGGTCGCCGCTGCTACCCGACGCTGGGCGAGGTGCCCGGGCCGGTGGACCTGGTGCTCGCCCTGGTCGCCGCCGAGCGCGCGGAGGACGCCGTCACCGGGGCGGGCGCCGCCGGCGCCGAGGCCGTCGTGGTGTTCGCGTCCGGGTTCGCCGAGGTCGGCGCCGAGGGCGCGGCCCTGCAGCGGCGGCTGGTCGAGGCGGGCCGGCGGGCCGGGGTGCGCGTGCTGGGGCCGAACTGCCAGGGCATCGTGTACACCCCGGCCCGGCTGTTCGGCACGTTCTCGGCGGCGGCGGCCCGCCCGCTCACCGGGGACAGCGGCATCGCCTACCTCGGCCAGAGCGGCGCCATCGGCGGGTCCGTGCTCGACCTGGCCGCCGAGCAGGGTCTGGACCTCACCGCCTGGGTGAGCACCGGCAACGAGGCCGACGTGAGCCTGGCCGAGCTGGGCCGTCACCTGGTCCGCGACCCGGCGGTCTCGGTGCTCGCCGTGTACGCGGAGGCGGTGCCCGACGGCGAGGGCTACCGGCGGCTGCTGGCCGAGGCCGCCGGGGCGGGCACCTCCGTGGTCGTGCTGCGCTCCGGGCGGTCCTCGGCGGGGCGGCGGGCCGCGCTGTCGCACACCGGCGCGATGCTCGGCGACGACGAGGCGTTCACACTGGTCTCCCGCCGGTACGGGGCGGTGCTGGTGGGCGACGTGACCGAGCTGCTCGCCGCGGCCACCACGCTGCGCGGCCACCGCCGTCCCGCCGGACCCCGGATCGCGGCGATCACCACCTCCGGCGGCGCGGGCATCCTGGCGGCCGACCGGTGCGAGGCGCACGGCCTGACCCTGCCCGAGCTGGCCGCGCCGACCCGCCGGGCGTTGGCGCCGCTGATCCCCAGCTTCGGCGCGCTGGCCAACCCGGTGGACGTCACCGCCCAGCTGTTCAACCGCGCCGACCGGGTCTTCGACCAGGTGTGCGCGACGGTGGCGGGCGACCCGTCGGTGGACGCGCTGGTCGTGCTGGTCACCATGGTGGTGGACGACGCGGCGGTGGCCCTGGCCGAGGACATCGCGGCGGCCGCCGCGCGGGTGGCCGTGCCCTGCTCGGTGGTGTGGCTGGCCGGCGCGGACCGCACCGTCGACGCTCGCGCCGTGCTCGCCGCCGCCGGGGTCCCGGTGTTCTCGTCCATCGAGCTGGCCGCGCGGGTGGCCGCCGCCCTCGCGCCGTCGCCGCCCCGGTTCGCGCAGTGGCCCGACCCCGACGCCGGGCCCGCCCCGGGTGCCGGGTCGGTGGCCGACACCGGCGGGGCGACCGGCGCGGACACCGGCGCGGAGCCGGACGGGGTCGCCCGGGCCGCGCGGCGGGCGCTGGACAGCGCCGGCGGTCCGGACGGGTGGGCCCTGCTGGACGCACTGGGCATCGCCCGCCCGGACTCGCGGCTGGTCCGCACGGCCGGCGAGGCGGCCGCCACGGCGGCCGGGTTCGACGGGCCGGTGGTGCTCAAGGTGGTGGCCGAGGGGCTGGCCCACAGGTCCGACGTCGGCGGGGTGCGCGTCGGCGTGCCGCCGGAGCGGGCGGCGGAGGTGTTCGGTGAGCTGGCCGATGCGGTGCCCGGGCTGGACGGGGTACTGGTGCAGGCCGGCGTGCCGGCCGGCCCGGAGCTGCTGGTCGGCACGCGGGCCGGCCGGGACGGCTGGCCGCCGGTGCTGACCGTCGGCCTGGGCGGGGTGGCCACCGAGCTGCACCGCGACCTGGCGACCGCGCTGGCCCCGGTCACCCGGGACGGCGCCAGGGCCATGCTGCGCGAGCTGCGCTGCTGGCCGCTGCTGCACGGGTACCGGGGCACGCCGGCCGCCGACGTGGCCGCCGTGGTCGAGGTGCTCGTCCGGGTCGGTCGCGCGGCGGCCGAGCTGCCCGGGCTGGCCGAGCTGGAGATCAACCCGTTGATCGTCGGCCCGGCCGGGGCCGCCGGGGCCACCGCGGTCGACGTGCTGGTCGACCGAGCGGTCGACGGAGCGGTCGACGGAGCGGTCGACGGGCCGGCCGACGGGTGACGCGCGACGGCCCGGCGGCCCGCCCCCCGCTGCACTAGCCTCGATGACCATGGCACCGAAGATCGCCCGCGCGGACACGGTGGACCGCGCCGAGCTCACCTCGTTCCTGGCCGAGCGGCACCACACCCTGCTGGTCACCACCCGGCGCGACGGCGAGGTGCAGACCTCCCCGGTGACCAGCGGGCTCGACGCCGACGGCCGGCTGGTCATCGCCACCTACCCGGCCCGGGCCAAGGTCGCCAACGTGCGGCGCACCGGCCGCGCGGTGGCCTGCGTGCTGTCCGACGAGTGGGACGGCCCGTGGGTGCAGGTGGGCGGCCCGGCCGAGGTGCTGGATCTGCCCGAGGCGCTGGACGGCCTGGTCGAGTACTTCCGGTGCATCTCCGGTGAGCACCCGGACTGGGACGAGTACCGGGAGGCGATGCGCCGCCAGGGCAAGTGCCTGATCCGGCTGACGATCGAGCACTGGGGGCCGATCGCCACCGGTGGGTTCCCCCCGGAGCATGCCCCGTCCTGACCTCACCCGAGGGTCGGTACGCCAGTAGAATGGGGTCCTTCCCGTAGGAGGTCTCCACTCTCGTGCGCACGGCCAGGTCCACCGGCTCGGGCGAGCCGGGCTGCAGTAGCAGGCCGGGCTTCCCGCCCGGCGCCCCGAACGCCCCGGCCCGGGGCGTCCCCGTTGCAGGTTCCCGATGAGCGTCCTCTGGTCGGTGGCCGGCGTGCTGGCGGTGCTGGCGCTCACCGGCGCGGCGGCCGTGTTCGTCGCCGCCGAGTTCTCCCTCACCACCCTGGAACGCAGCCAGGTCGACGCGCACGTCGCGGGAGTGGGCGACCGGCGGGCCCGCCGGGTCCGCCGCGCGCACGGCACGCTGTCCTTCCAGCTGTCCGGCGCCCAGCTGGGCATCACCATCACCACGCTGGTCACCGGCTACATCGCCGAACCCGCGCTCGCGGTGCTGGTCGAGCCGACGCTGCTGGCCCTCGGCCTGTCCCCCGGGCTCGCGTCGGGGTTCGCGCTGGTGATCGCCCTGGCCTTCGCCACCGGGCTGTCGGTGGTGTTCGGCGAGCTGGTGCCGAAGAACCTGGCCATCGCCCGGCCGCTGGCCACCGCGCGGTACGTGGCCGGTTTCCAGATCTGGTTCAGCCAGGTGTTCCGCTGGTTCATCGCCCTGCTGAACTCCTCCGCCAACTGGATCGTGCGGCGCCTCGGCGTCGAGCCGGCCGAGGAGCTGCGCTCGGCCCGCTCGCCGGACGAGCTGCGTTCGCTGGTGTCCAGCAGCGCTGAGCACGGCACGCTGGACCAGGGCACCGCAACGCTGCTGACCAGGGCCATCCGGTTCACCGACCGGGTCGCCGAGGACCTGATGACGCCGAGGGTGCAGGTCCGTGCGCTGCCCTCGGACGCGACGGTGCGCGAGCTGGTGGCCACCGCGCAGCGCACCGGGTTCTCCCGTTTCCCGGTCTACCGGCGCGACCTGGACGAGGTGCTCGGCGTGGTGCACGTCAAGCAGACCTTCGCGGTGCCGGTCGCGGAGCGCGCCGGCACCACGATGGCCACCCTGGCCCGGCCGGTGCTCACCGTGCCGGAGTCGCTGGACGGCGACGCGCTGCTGACCCGGCTGCGGGAGTCCGACTCGCAGCTGGGTGTGGTGGTCGACGAGTACGGCGGCACGGCCGGCATCGTCACCCTCGAGGACCTGATCGAGGAGATCGTCGGCGACGTCCGCGACGAGCACGACGCCGCGGGCCCCGGCCCGGTCCGCCCGCTGGGCACCGACAGCTGGCTGGTGTCCGGGCTGCTGCGCGGCGACGAGCTGGCCGAGGCCACCGGGTTCGTGCTGCCGCACGGCGACTACGAGACCCTGGCCGGCCTGGTCCTGGCCCGGCTGGGCCGGATCCCGGACGTCGGCGACGACCTCGACGTGGACGGCTGGCGGCTCACCGTGCTGCGCCGCGAGCGCAACCGGATCGCCGAGCTGCGCCTGTCACGCTCCGACGGCGCCGGCACGCCCCGGGCGGACGCCGCGCCCCCGGTGCGCACGGAGCCGGCGATCCGCCCCGAGGCCACCGTCCGCTCCGAGGCCACCGGCTCCGCCGGCCGCGCGGAGGTGGCCCGATGAGCGAGGTGTTCGCGCTGGCACTGTCCGTGGTGCTGCTGGCCGGCAACGCGTTCTTCGTGGGCGCCGAGTTCGCCATCATCACCGCGCGCAAGGACCGGCTGACCGCGCTGGCCGAGGGCGGCAACGCCCGGGTGCGGGCCAGCGCGCGGGCCACCCTGCGGGCCGGCGAGCGGCTGCCGCTGCTGATCGCCGGAGCCCAGCTGGGCATCACGCTGTGCTCGCTGGGCCTGGGCCGGCTGGCCGAGCCCGCGGTGGCCGGCCTGCTGGAGCGGCCGTTCGACGCGCTGGGGGTGCCCGCCCAGGTGCTGCACCCGATCGCGTTCACCCTCGCGCTGGGCCTGGTGGCCACGCTGCACACGGTGATCGGCGAGATGGTGCCGAAGAACCTGGCGATCGCCGGGCCGGAACGGGTGGCGATCATCCTGGTGCCCGCGCACCTGGCGTTCTGCCAGTTCGTGCGGCCGGTGCTGACCCTGTTCACGGCCACCGCCACCGCGGTGCTCAAGCTGTTCCGGGTCACCCCCCGGGACGAGCTGGACAGCGCCTACACCGGCGCCGAGCTCACCGAGATGATCTCCGACTCGCAGCGCGAGGGGCTGCTCGACGCGCAGGAGAGCAGCCGCCTCACCCAGACGCTGGGCTCGGCCGGCCGCACCGTGGCCGAGGTCGTGGTGCCGCTGGACCGGGTGGTCACGCTGCCGGTGGACCCGACGGTCGGCGCGATCGCGGACGCGGTCGCCCGGTACGGGGTGTCCCGGTTCCCGGTCCTCGACCCGTCCGGCCGGATGGTCGGGTACCTGCACGTGAAGGACGTGCTGCCGGACGCCGACGATCCCGACGCGGTGATCCCGGCCGGCCGGGTCCGAGGGCTACCGGAGATCCCGTGCGACGCGCGGCTGGACGACGCGCTCGCCGCGCTGCGGCGGTCGTCCGCGCACCTGGCCAGGGTGGTCGACACCCGGGGCGGGGACACGGTCGGCGTGGTGTCCATGGACGACCTGGTGCAGTACTACGTCGGGGCGGTGGCCGAGCCGGCCGGGTCCTGACCCGACGGCGCTCGCCACCGGGGCGGCGGTCAGAGCCTCGGCGCGCTCGGCGACAGCTCGATCTCCTGGTCCGCCGGGCGCCGGTCCGGTACCGGCTCCCGCGCGCCGGCGGGGCGCATGTCCCGCAGCCGGGGCGCGGGCGGCCCGGCGGGCTCGACGTCGACCGGGTCGCGCGCGACCGCGCCGGGCGATGCGCCGGCGGGCACGGCGGGACGGGATTCCGCCGGCCGGTTGGGGCCGGAGCGCAGCATCAGCGCGAGGACGACTCCGACCGCCGTCATCACCGCGACCAGGTAGAACGCGTTGGCGTAGGTCGTGGTGCCCACGGTCTGCGCCAGCTTCTGGTACATCGGCGCCAGTACCGAGGCACTGTTCCCGGTGGCGCCCGGAGCGGCGTGGCCGGAGCCGGCCGCGAGCAGCGCGCCCCGGTCGGCCATCAGCTGGGCGTGCTGCGCGGTCTGCAGCCCGCCGAACACCGCGACCCCGAGGCTGGACGCCGTCCGCATGACCACGTTGGCCAGCGTGCTCCCGGCGTTGATCAGCGACGGGGGCAGCGCGGCGACGCCGGAGGCCATGATCGGCATCATGGACAGCCCGACGCCGACGTTGCGGACCGTGGTCCACAGGATGAGCTTATCCCTCGGGACGTCGGGGGTGATGCCGGCCAGCAGGATCGAGCCGTACGCGGCGACGGCCAGCCCGATCGTCACCGGCCAGCGGGGCCCGAACCGGTCGAGCATTCGGCCGGCGATCGGCGCCAGGAACGCCATGGCCAGGGCCGAGGGCATGAGCAGCAGCCCGGCGTCGAGGGAGGAGTACCCCTTGTTCGTCTGCAGGTACTGCGGGACGTAGTAGAGCAACGCGAACAGGCCGATGGCACTGATCGAGATCAGCACGAGCGCGTTGCTGTAGACCCAGGTGCGCATGACCCGCGGATCGATCAGCGGTTGGTCGACCTCGAACTCGATGACGACGAACAGCGCGATGCACAGCAGGCTGACCGTGGCGAGCATGAGCACGCCGTAGCTGGTCCACCCCCAGTCCGGCCCCCGGTCGGTCGCCACCGTCAGGGCGACCAGGCCGGCCGCGATGGTCACGAAGCCCGCCGTGTCGAACCGGGGTCGGGTCGTCTCCGCGCCCTTCGGGAAGATCACCAGCGCCGCGATGATGCCGAGCACCCCGACCGGGACCATCACGAAGAACACCAGGGGCCAGGTGGCGTACTCGACCAGCCAGCCGCCCACCGCGGGGCCCAGCGCGGGCGCGAGGATCACCCCCATCCCGAACAGCCCCATCGCGCCACCCACCCTGTCCGGGGGCACCAGCCGGAACAGCAGCGTCATGGCCACCACGGGGATGACGCCGCCGGGCGCCGCCTGCAGCACCCGGAACGCGATCAGGCTGTTCAGGTCCCAGGCCAGCCCGCAGAGCGTGGACGCGATCGTGAACATGATCAGGCACGCCAGGAATACCCGGGTGGCCCCGAACCGCTCGCTGAGCCAGCTGCTCGTGGTGGTCGTGATCCCCAGCGTCAGCAGGTAGGCCGTGCTCACCCAGCGCACCGCGTCGATGCCGCCACCGAAGTCCCGCTGGATCGCCGAGATCGCGACGTTGATGATGCTCGTCCCCAGCGAGGCCAGGAAGGTACCCAGCACCAGGACCAGCAGCGGCAACGCCCAGCCAGCACTGCGCCGGTCACTCACGCGGTTCGCCTGCAGCACACCACAACCCGAAATAGAGTACGACACGTTCCTTAGGTGAGATAAGTACTTTAGTTGCATAATCCCACGATTTCTAGCCCCCGGCGGCGACCGGGCTCCCGGGGCAGCCGCCCGAATCGGCGACGATTGACAACCTGTCGGCGCCGTTCCTACTGTGATTACGGTCACATCGGACCGGAGTCCCGCGCGACGCCCCGGACCCGGACGAGGCACACCACGCCTCCACCGCGCGCTGTCGCCGCACCTGAGGGGTTCGGCGCCCCGCCCTCGGCCCCCGGCGTCACCACCACGACAGGGAGCACCCATGCTCAACCCCACGTCGATGCTTCTCACGCACGGCCGCGTCTTCGACGGCACCGGCGAGGAGGTGGTGGCCGACGGCGCGGTCTGGATCGAGGGCGACGAGATCCGCCGGGTCGGTCCGATGGACCAGTTCTCCGACGTCGGCGACGACGTCCCCCGGGTCGACGTCGGGGGCCGCTTCGTGATGCCCGGCATGACCGAGGCCCACAGCCACCTGTCCTACTTCAACGCGTCCAGCCTGCAGGACCTGGACATGAACTGCACCGCCGAGGCCACCACGATCTTCGCGATCGAGAATGCCCGCACCATGCTGCGCTGCGGCTACACCTCGGCACACAGCTTCGGCTCGCTGCACGCCGTCGACGTCGCGGTCCGCAACGCGATCAGGTCCGGGATCGCGCCCGGCCCGCGCTACGTCGCCTGCGGCCGGGACGTGCTGGGCACCGGAGGAATGATCGACTGGAACCCCGACCACCTGCACCTCGGGATGGACGGGCTCGCGCTGCTGGCCGACAACCCGTGGGAGGTCCGCAAGGTCATCCGGACGGTTCGCAAGTCCGGCGCCGACACCGTCAAGGTCTACCTCGACGGTGAGGGCATGATCGAGTCCGACCTGCCGGGTGAGCTGTCCTACACCCAGGAGGAGGCCGACGCGGCCGCGGACGAGGGCCACCGCCGCAGCCTGCGGATGATCTGCCACGCGCGGTCGGCCGCCGCGGTCACGATGGCGCTCAAGGCGGGCTTCGACGTGATCGGCCACGCCAACTACCTCGACGACGAGGCACTGGACCGGCTGCGGCAGGACCGGCACCGCATCTTCGTCACCCCGGCGATCCACTGGCAGGTGGGGCTCTACGAGAACGGCGAGCGGTTCGGGTTCACCAGCGCCGCGCTCGACTCCATGGGCTACAAGGCCGAGATGATCGAGACCATCAGCAGCGTGGCGAAGATGCGCGACGCCGGGATCCGGGTCCTGCCCGGCGGCGACTTCGGGCTGGCCTGGACGCCGCACGGGACCTACGCCCGTGACCTGCGGAACTTCGTCGAGATGTTCGGGTTCACCCCGCGCGAGACCCTGATCGCGGCCACCCGCGACGCCGGGGCACTGGTCGACTTCGGCGGCAAGGTCGGCACCCTCGAGGCCGGCAAGTTCGCCGACGTCGTCGTGGTCGACGGCGACCCGCTGGAGGACATCACGGTGCTGCAGGACCTCGACCGGATCCGCACCGTCATCCAGGGCGGGAGGTTCTTCCACAACACGCTGCCCGCCGGCCCCCGCTTCGACCTGGGCGCCAAGCCCGGGCTGTCCGTCTCCGAGAAGGAGGACGTGCTCGCCGCGACCCGATGAGCCCGCTGGACCTCGCAGGCCTCCGCGCGGCGGCCCAGGTGAAAGCCGCCTCGGTGGACACACCCGGCCCGTGCAACCGGCGGTGCCGGGACCGGGGCGAGTGCGCCTTCGGCCGCTCGGAGGTGCCGGGCAGCTACTGCCGGGGCCGGCCGGAGCGCCCCCGCGCGGCGGCTCCTCGCGGGGCCGGCGCTGGTCCGGGCGGCGAGGGCCGGGCCGGGTGCCCGCCGGGGCGGTCGTAGGCTGCGGGCCGCCATGCACGAGCTGATCTGGGACGAGCCGACCTGGCGCGCCCGCGCGGCGGAGCACCGCCGCCGGGTGGCCGGGTGGACGCGGCCGCACCGCGAGCGCACCCGCGCCGGCCGGCGGCACCCGGTGCTGGACTTCCTGTTCATCTACGACAGATCCGCACGGTTGGCGCCGTTGCGCACTGCCGGTCAACAATCGTCGTATACGGCTCTTAGCAGCGCCGATACCGGCGTCCCTGTACGCAACCCTTGGCATCGTCTCGCATCGGCGGACGGCCTCACCCGGACCGCATCCGGACTCCTAGAGATCAACTCCGGTCAGGGCGAGGCCGGGCGCGACGACCGCCGGCTGAGTCCGCGCGGGAGGACTGGTCCGCGTGACCAGCTCCGGGATCCAGCCCAAACCGACGTCATGAAGCCAGGAATCCGCCTTGAATGACAGCGCTCAGATCATGTGCCGAGACATTGTGCTGCCTCGACATCCACACCGAGCAACCGTTGCTACCAAGTGCACCTGACGGCACCCGGACTGGGAACGACACTGCGAAGTCTCCCGGGATGGCTGGATCCAGGCAGGGGCCTGGCTCCTCATATGGCAAAAGATCGGACCATTTCGGCCGAGCCGTATGATCACGGCCGGGATGCACGAGCTGATTCGAGATGAGCCCACCTGGCGCGCCCAAGCAGCGGCCCCGTAACCGGGTGGCGATGTGGACGCGGCCGCACCGCGAGCGCAAACGGGCCGGCAGGCGTCATCCGGTCATGGATTTCCTCTTCGCCTAACGAGCGGGGTGAACCCCATGGTGGTGTCGACGCTGCGCCCGTCCAGCACCGCGGCCAGCGAGGCACCGGCGCCGAGGTGACAGGTCACGGTTCGGCGGGCGCCGCGAACCACCTGCTGAACGCGCCGCGCTGCCCCGGCGCGGGACAACCCGTGGAAGCCGTATCGGCCCAGCCCCCAGCGTTCCCGCCACTCCCGGGGCAGCGCGTAGGTGTACGCCGCCGGCGGCAGGGTGGCGTGGAACGCGGTGTCAAAGCAGGCGACGTGCGGCACGTCCGGCAGCAGCCGGCGGGCGGCGTCGAGCCCCCGCAGTGACGTCGGCTGGTGCAGCGGCGCCAGCGTCACCAGGTCCCGGAGCCGCCGTTCGACGTCGCCGTCGACGACCCGCGGTGCGACGAGGTCCGGGCCGCCGTGCACGATCCGGTGCCCGACCGCATCCACCGCCGGCGCGCGGTCGGGCAGCCCGTCGTAGGAGGCCACCGACTCGCCCGCCTCGACGACGTCCACCTTCATCGAGCCGGACCCGGCGTTCACCACGAGGACCCGCATGTCAGAACGGCCAGGTCCAGCCGGAGATGGACGGGGGGGTCCTCGCCGTGCTCGCGGGTGTGGGCGCGAGCCCGCACGCGGGCGTCGACCATCTCCTGGCGCAGGTGCGCCACCCGGCCGCGCAGCGACGGGACCCGGTCGATGACGTCGGTGACCAGGTGGAACCGGTCGAGGTCGTTCATCATGAGCATGTCGAACGGGGTCGTGGTGGTGCCCTCCTCCTGGTAGCCGCGCACGTGGATGTTCGGGTGGTTGGTCCGCCGGTAGGTCAGGCGGTGGATCAGCCACGGGTACCCGTGGTAGGCGAACACCACCGGTCGGTCGGTGGTGAACAGCGCGTCGAACTGGGCGTCGGACAGCCCGTGCGGGTGGTCGGCCGCCGATTCCCGGCGCATGAGGTCGACCACGTTCACCACCCGGACCCGCAGCCCGGGCAGCCGCTCGCGCAGCAGCGCGACGGCGGCGAGCGTCTCCAGCGTCGGGATGTCGCCCGCGCAGGCCATGACGACGTCCGGCAGCTCGTCGCCGTCGTTGCTGGCCCACTCCCAGATGCCCAGGCCCCGCGTGCAGTGCAGGACGGCGTCGTCCATGGCCAGGTAGTCCAGCGCGGGCTGCTTGCCGGCCACGATCACATTGATGTAGTCGCGGCTGCGCAGGCAGTGCGCCACGGTCGAGAGCAGGGTGTTGGTGTCCGGCGGGAGGTAGACGCGGACGATCTCGGCCTTCTTGTTCACCACGTGGTCGATGAAGCCGGGGTCCTGGTGGGAGAAGCCGTTGTTGTCCTGCCGCCACACGTGGCTGGACAGCAGGTAGTTCAGCGAGGCGATGGGCCGCCGCCACGGGATGCCCCGGCTGACCTTGAGCCACTTGGCGTGCTGGTTGAGCATCGAGTCGACGATGTGCACGAACGCCTCGTAGCAGTTGAACAGGCCGTGCCGGCCGGTGAGCAGGTAGCCCTCCAGCCATCCCTCGCACAGGTGCTCGGAGAGCACCTCCATCACCCGGCCGTCGGCACCGAGGTGGTCGTCGCCGGGGACGAGCTCGGCGTCCCAGGCCCGGTCGGTCGCCTCGAACAGCGCGGCGAGCCGGTTCGACGCGGTCTCGTCCGGTCCCATGACGCGGAACGTGCGCGGGTTGGCCCGCACCACGTCCCGCAGGTACGTTCCGGTCACCCGGGTGGCCTCGCTGGAGGCCGTGGCCGGGGTCGCGACGCCGACCGCGTAGTCGCGGAACTCCGGCAGCAGCAGGTCCTGCAGGAGCCCACCGCCGTTGGCGTGCGGGTTGGCGCTCATCCGCCGGTCACCGGCCGGCGGGAGTGCCGCGAGGTCCGCGCGCAGCACGCCGTCGGCGCCGAACAGCTCCTCGGGCCGGTAGCTGCGCAGCCAGGCCTCCAGCTGTGCCAGGTGCGCGGGGTCGGTGCGGACCTGCGACAGCGGCACCTGGTGGGCCCGGCGCACACGGCGAGCGGATCTATGACTGGACCGCGGTCGTCCTCGATCCGACCGGGCTCCCGGAGGGTTGGTCGCACTGGCTGCTGGTCCGCCGCCAGATCGAACCCGCTCCCGGCAAACGGCGCAAGGAGTTG
>DASXJJ010000125.1:0-1627 GCA_036497465.1 Pseudonocardia sp.
CGCACCTCGACCACGAGGTTGGCGCCGCCGCGCAGCGTGGTGGTCAGCGCGGGCACGTCCGCGGACCAGTTGCCCGCGTCGGCGAACACCACCACGTCGGCCCGCAGCCGGTCGGCGTAGGCGGTCAGGAAGTCGCGCAGGGCGGGCGAGCCGATCTCCTCCTCGCCCTCGACCAGCACGGTGACGCCGACCGGGAGCCCGCCGTGGCCGGCGTCCCCGAGGGCGCGCAGCGCCGCCAGGTGCACCGCGACGCCGGCCTTGTCGTCGGCGGTGCCGCGGCCGTAGAGGCGCCCGTCGCGTTCGGCCGGGGTGAACGGGTCGGTGTCCCAGCCGGCCGGATCGCCGGGGGGCTGCACGTCGTGGTGCGCGTACAGCAGGACGTGCGGGGCGCCGGGCGGCCCCAGGCGCGAGCCGAGCACGGCGGGGCGGCTGTCGCCCGCGGTGACCACGGCGACCTCGGGCAGGCCGCTCGCGCGGAGCAGGGCGGCGACCTCGGCGGCGCTGGCCCACAGATGCGGGGCGGCGTCCGGGTCGGCCGACACCGACGGGATCCGCACCAGCCGCTCGAGGCCGGCCCGGGCCGACGGCAGCACCGCCCGCACGGCGCTGGCGAGGTCGGGACTGGCGGGGCTGGTGGGGCTGGGGGTCATGTCCCCTCCGCGAACAGGTGCAGCTCGGCCGCGAAGCGCTGGGCCATCTCCAGGGCGGGGCCGAGATCGGGGTGGCGGACGATCACCATGCCGTCGGCGATCAGGGTGGCCCGCCAGTCCCGCCGGGGCGCGCCCACCGGGAGCAGGTCGATCGCGGCGACGTGCTCGCCGTAGCTGGCCAGCAGGTGGTCCAGGCCCTCGTAGCGGGTGATCCGGCCGGCTCCCCGGGCGCGCTTGAAGATGCTGGCGGCGTTGTAGCGGCGCTCGACGCCGAACGGGATGCTGCCCTGGGTGTCGGCGTAGGCCCAGGCGGTGAACAGGTCGGCGTCGGTGGCGTAGTTCATCACGTCGACGGTGCGGGCGCCGGGCGGGCGGGCGCCGATCTCGCCGAAGACCACCTCGCCGTCGGCCTTGCGGTACCACTCCATGTGGGTGAACCCGTCGGCGAAGCCGAGCGCGCGCAGCACGGCCCGGCCCAGCTCCCGGCCGCCCTGCAGGCCGGGCGCCTCCAGGTCGCGCAGCGCCAGCGTGACCGGGCTGATCCACTCGTGCAGCTTGGTCTGCAGCGGGCGCGGGTGGTACTGGCAGATGTTCTCGACCAGCACCTGGCCGCCGGCGCAGATGGTGTCGTAGGTGAACTCCTCGCCGTCGATGAACTCCTCCACGCTGAGCCGCGGCACGTGCCGCACGCTGGGCAGGATCGCGTCGAGGTCGGCGGCCGAGTCGGCCCGGTAGGTGTCGGCCGAGCCGGCCCCGTCGATCGGCTTGACGATGAGCGGGTAGCCGACCTGCTCGGCGGCGGCCCACACCCCGGCCACGGTCTCGGTGGCGCGGTGCCGCGGGGTGCGCAGCCCGGCCGCGTCGAGCAGCTGCTTCATCCGCTCCTTGTCCCGGAACGGAACCGTCTGGGCCACCGTCAGGCCGGGCAGGCCGAGCTGCTCGCGCAGCTGCGCGGCCAGCACCATGTACGGCTCCCA